>JBJKSH010000082.1:0-28772 GCA_046704255.1 Ignavibacteriaceae bacterium
AATGCTTGCGCACGCAAGCATAACAATAGGCAGGTCGGGAATCATGGGCATATGAAGAGTAACGGTATCACCGGCATTTAATCCGCAAAAATCTTTTAACAAAGCTGCGAACTCATTTACTTTAACATACAATTCCGGAAAGGTTATATGCTGAACCGGCTCATCTTCCGGTTCCGGGACAAAATGCAGTGCCGTTTTGTTTTTAAACTTAGGTAAATGCCTGTCTACACAATTATAACATGCATTAAGCTTTCCGCCCACAAACCACTTATAAAACGGCGGGTTGCTAGAATCTAGAACCGTATCCCACTTTTTATACCAATCAAGCATATCGGAATAATCGGTAAAGCAATCCGGAAAATTTTCTATACTGAATTTGTTAAATATTTTTTCGTCCTTAAGGTTTGCCTGTGCAGTAAAGGCCGGAGAAGGTTTAAAATAATCTTCTTCCTTCCAATGAACTGCAATCTGAGATTCCGAGACCTCGTCTTCAATTTTTTTATCAGCCATAATTTAACTCCTGTCCGTTTGAATTGAAATAAAGAATTAACCAATAGGAAACACAGTCCTGCCGTAGGTTTCATTAAGAACCTGAGCAAGGCCCAAGTAAATTGCCGAAAGACCACAGATAATGCCTTCCCAACCCGCAATGGTATTGATGACTGTACTTCCCGTGCCGTTTCCAAGCGCTAGAAGCCAAAATAAAATGAACAAAGTAAAGAAGACAACTTGAAGCGCTTTATTATGCTTTAAAGTAGCAATCCACATAATAAAAGTAAATAGTCCCCACAAAAATAAATAAGCAACCATACCGTTTCCGTTAGATGCGTCAAACCATCCTAGCTTTGGCATAAGAATAAGGAAAACGAGTGTTTCCCAAAATAAACCGTACGAGGCAAATGCAGTTAACCCGAAAGTGTTTCCTTTTTTCCATTCCATCCATCCGGCAAAAATTTGAGCAATTCCGCCGTAAAATAATCCCATTGCCAGAATCATACTCCCAAGATTGGTTATTCCGGCATTTGCCAGGTTAAGAAGAACTGTTGTCATACCAAATCCCAACAAACCCAAAGGTGCGGGATTGGCCGTTGTATCTTTAATTATAGTACCTTCCGACATAGTACCTCCTATTAATTTAATTTTTGTTATTTATAAATAATTCAATGAAGCTAAATGCAGCAAACAAAGATTTGCAGCCTTCTACCTTCATTGCTCTAATGTTATATATTCTTAATTAATAATAAAGAATACAGAATCCGCCGGCGGAAACAGTGAATTTAGAATTTTAAAATGCATATTATATTAACTTACATAATGAGAGAGACGGCATCATTTCTTTTTAAAAGGATTTCGATAAAAGTTCTTTATCTTTCAAAAAATAAATATTTGTTCTTTCCATAAGTGGGATGCTATCACTTGCTCTCATATATTGTGCTTCAGTTGTAATTAACTTTTCCGCTTCTGCACGGATGATAAATAATTTTCTAGGGCATTAATTCCAATCAACGGAATTTCAGTTTGGGGAAAAAGTCTAATCCCCTTATGTTCAAAATTTTTTTCTATATGATCAAATAAGAATTCAGGGTAATGTTTATTTATAATTATGTTTCCAATATGCAGATCAAATTCATTAAGTTTATTCTTTATTAATATAGATTCCGAAAAAGATAATTTATCCGGATTCATAACCAGATTAATTACGGTCTTATTACCGTCTTCAAAAATTTTTTTTATCTCTTTGTAAGATTCAATCTGCCGATTTATTTTATTTAAGATTTTATCTCTTTCGAATTCCATTTTACCCAGCTTAACTTTTGTAATTATATCTCTTTTTTCAATGATTTTTTTTCGCAGGTCTAAAAGTTTTTCAAGCCACAATAAAGAAAGTTTAGGCAGCCCGAAGAATTTAAGAGTTAATGCGGTAGGCGGCATGTCGAAAATAATAAAGTCTTTGTCTTTAAACTTATTTCTTATCTCTTTATATGCCGTAAGAAGCGCATATTCCTCAATGCCGGGAGAGTATTTAATAACACCGAAATAATTTTCCAGGTTAAAAGCAGTAAGGTAGGAATAAGTACGGAGTATCTGGTCTTCTACTTCGGTTAAATATTTTTTTATCCAATGACTAATATCCAATTCTTTAATTAATAAATTATCCGTCATTCGATAAGGTTTTTCGGAAAGTTTTTTTTCAAATATATCCGACTGGTTATGTGCGGGATCCATTGAAACAAGCAAAACACCGTTACCTTTACCGGCAAGCTCTACGGATGTTAGCGCAGAAGAAGTCGATTTGCCCACTCCGCCTTTTCCGAGGAAAAAAATGTTAATTGCTTCCGAATTAGATTTCATACAACGTCCAGTGTGGATAAAAGATCGGACAGCGGGCTTTCCGCAGTATCTATTTTGTTAAGCATTAATACAAAATGCTCTTCCATTTCCGGCAAAAGATCTAATGTAATCTGCATCGGCGGAGAAGGCAGCCCGATAAATGAACCAAGTACAATTAAGCCGAAAATATTTTCCATTTCGCCGAGTTCGTATTCAATCTTATCAACCACGGAACTCCTTGTCATAGCGTCATAAGATTTCCATATTTTAAGCAGTTTGTCTTTAATATCCATTATTTTATTCAAGCAATGTCTATATAGAATCCGGGAAAAGCTTTCTTTAATTCATCATGTAATTGGTTAATAACCCTGCTGGTGATTGCATCGGATATTAAACCACAGCATGCTTTTGAATGTAAAGGATACTTAAAAACAATTAATTTATTCATTGATTTTACATACCGAATTTTTTCTATAATATTGCTTTGAGAAAGTGAAAGGCCTGATTCCGGTATTTTAATCCGCTCAAAAATATCGTCGATTACTTGTTGCATGTTTTCCATGTATGAACATTAAAAAAATCCAAACAAAAAATCAATAATATATAACAACTGTTTAAACTCTTTTAATATAACTAATTAAATTATTCCCCTTAGCAAGTCCAATCTTGTTTTTGCAGCGGGATCGGATTTATATATTTTCAAGAGATTATCGCAAACATATTCTTCGCAGTATGAACAATTCTCCAATCCTTTTTTAATTACACACCGCCTTATCTTACAATTTGCACATTCCGAAAACAAACTTCCTCCGGTTGTTCTGCATCCGTCGCAGTTTGTAAAATCTTCAAATTTATACTCAACACCGTAATGAGTATTGCACATATCGATTATTTCATAAATCATCTTTTCTTTTTTTACGGGATCGGCTTCTCCGGAAGCTAAATAAATTTTACAACCTTTGCAATTTAAACCGCAATATGCAATACTATTATACATACCACTTCCTCCTTTTAAATTTCAATTTAGCTCCAATTGAAATCTTCTATAGGATTAAAATAATTATCCCTCTCCTTTTAAAAAACGATAGTTTGGAATATTGCAGCTTCCGTTTTAAAAGAAAATTTTTATTTAGTTTTGCTTACCTTAACCAGCACAACTCCGTGATACGGTACTTCTGTTTCAAATTTATTTTGAAATATACCTAGATCTTTTTGCCTCCAGAGATCTTTTACTTTGAACTTCCCGGTAAAACCTACTTCATTTGATGTTATAATAATTTTAGTTTTTTCTTCTTTACCTGTCCAATTAAGATAATCACTCGGCTTTTTAGGTTTTTTGCCTACGTAAAAAAGTCCTACTGCTTTCGCTCCGTCTTGTAAGTCTTTAACCCAAATTTGTTTGCCGTCTTTATCATAAACTCTGCTTGCCTGCTTACCGAGCGGGTCCTGATCAACTGCAATTACTTCATCATTTGACAGAAGGCTTAACGTAAATTTATCTATCTTGCTTAAGTCGCAGCCTATAAGCAGCGGAGCGGAAAGTAAAGACCAAAGGCTAATGTGAGTATATTGTTCATCAGGTGTTAACTTAGTCGGATGCAAGTTTGGTCCCCAGCCAACAAGCCCAACAACCAGCATATCGGGATCATTCCAATGGCCTGGCCCTGCATATTTTTCGTGCCCTGCTTGACCAAAACCTATCCCCGACATGCTGCCCCAATTATCGGAAATGTCACCTGTTGTTCTCCAAAGATTACCTCCTACTTTACTTCCCCATTTCCAGACATCTCCCATTCCATACTGACATAAACTGTAAACAATATCCCGGTCAACTTTATTCAAAGCATCGCGCATTAATTTATAGGGTTTTTGTAATTCAGGCAGGCTATGGTTCTTTGCAATAGTATCATAAGAACACCAATCGTATTTAAGATAATCAAATCCCCATTCTGCAAATCTTTCTGCATCTTTGTATTCATGTTTATAGCTTGCCGTATAACCGGCACATGTTAGCGGCCCGGGCGATGAATAAATTCCGATTTTTAGACCTTCGCCGTGTATGTACTCCGCTAACTTTTTCATATCGGGAAATTTTTTATTTGAATTTATCATCCCGTTTTTATCCCGCGGCTTCCCGCTTAACAGCGAATCTTTGCTTCCCGGTTCAATAGACCAAGAATCGTCGATATTTATATAAGTCCAGCCGTGGTTTATTAAACCGGTTTTTACCATAGCATCTGCAGCGGCTTCAACTTTTTGTGCATCAACGGAGGTTGCCCAGCAGTTCCAGCTATTCCAGCCCATCGGCGGAGTTAAGCAAATAAAATCTCCGACTTTAATAGTAAATTTTCTTTCGGTCTTTCCAAGTTTATTTTCAGCAATTAAAGTAGTTACGTAATTCCCTTTTTTTTCTACTACACCAGTAATTATCCCCGTGTTTGGATTAAGTTTCAGACCATTCGGTAAATTCTCAGCAGAAAATTTCATTGGCCTTTGACCGGTTGCAGCAATTGTATAAAGCAAAGGATGGCCTGGCCGGACGCCGAATACTTCTGCTCCGTTTATTCTTGGTACTGCAGGCGGAGGAGGAGTTAAAATATAAGGCTTATAAATTTTTTTTGTAACAATTTCTTCCGGGGAAATAATTCCGGATAATTCTATTTTCGCATCGCACCAATCGGCATGGTCGTAATTATCTCCGTCGCCTGCATCGGTAACCAGCAAGCCAAGCTTATTAATTCCATTTATAGCAATGTCTATTTTTTTTGCCTTATTCCCTTTTTTCATAACACCGCTTTTCCACAGAACTTTTTTATCGCCCAAAACAAAAAACTCAACAGAACCTTGTTTGGTTGCTTCATCATCAAGCCCAACATAGGCAGTAAATTTTTTCCCTTTGTTATTCAGATTTAGTAAGTAAGTACTAACTGCATGGGTACCAACTCCACGGTCGAACTTTTGCCCGTCAATAATAAGAGCATTACCTTCTATCGATTTATCTGCCTGAGGTGTTCCCCATCCGCAAGTCATTGACGAGAGATCAAGCTTGTCCAGCCAGATTGTTTGGGATTTCAAAGGTATGTAAACGAAAAGTATTAAGATGAAAACCGCATAATATTTTTTCATCTTCTTCCTCCTAAAAATTTTTATTTAGTACAAATACATGTTTTAAAATAACATAATTTTAGTTAAGTTGTACTTAATAGAACCAATTATACGGGCAAATAAAAGAATGCTGACTGGTAATAAAATAAATCTGCTTCTAATTTTTATAATTTTATTTATTTCAGAAAGTCCCATTTATTGTCAGGAAAAATTATCCGGATCACAGATTGATTCGATAATTGCAAAAGGAAAATCCGAAATTAAAAATAAAGAGTGGGGCCATGCAATTGATACTTTCGGGAATTTACTGGACGCCGAACCAGACAATCTTACAGGTAATTATTATTATGCAATAGGACAGAGGGAAACCGGTAAAAGCAGAAATCCTTTGGAACAATTACTTAGATTTAACAGCGCTGAAAAACATTTTAAAAAAATTATCGCCCTCGATTCATCTTTTAAGGATACATTTTATCAATTTGCAGTTCTGGAGTTTTACCGTAAAGATTATTTTAATGCGGCAGAACTTGCAAAAGAACAACTTAAGATAAATAATTCTCTTGTAAGCGCTTCAACAGGTATTTTTCACTTATACGATATTATGCTTGAAAATGAAGGCTTCGATAAGACTGCAAAGTTTTTAAAATCCGGTAAATCTTATTACGATAAATATTTTTTGGGTGAACTTTACCGCAGGGCAGATTCACTAAAAAAAGCCGGAGCAATTTTTAATTCAATTATAGCCAAACGAGATAGAATGTCTTTAATTCCCGTTTATCTTTCCCTTGTAAGATTGTACGTTCAGGAAAAGAAATATGAAGAAGCTGATAACACTTATTGGAAAGCAGTGAACGGCGTTTTCGACAAAGCCGATATGGAACTTCTCTTAAAAGATTTTGAGTTCATTTTGAATTCACGAGATTTTAAAATTTTGTATTCCGGAATAACTATAAAAGAATTAAAAAAAGAAATGAGGATTTTCTGGCTTGAAAAAAATCCTCTTCCTTCCTTTCCCTACAACATGCGTTTAATTGAACATTATAAAAGACTAATTTATGCCGAAAAATATTACCGATACAGCGGGCTGCGTTTGGAAATTTATGATGCTAACAAGCTGGAACTAATAAAGCATCCGCCATGGTATTATTTAAATGATAAATTTAACGACAGGGGCATTATTTATGTGCGTTACGGAGAGCCGGATGATAAAATTATTATTACCGGTACAGGTGTATCCAGAATGATTTGGCTTTATAGAAAAACCAACCGGCACGCAAGAATGATTTTTTACTTTATGGTTAACCAGGATGCGCCGCCGAGCTACTGGACTCTTGTACCTATGCTGCTGGACCGTCAGTCGTTAAGTGAACTTGAAGTTTGGGATGCAAGGTTTACTGAAGTAAATCCGCAAAATCCATCCACATGGTACAGGTTTGAAGATGAAGGCGTTAAAACTGCCGAAACAGGATTAGAGACCGATTCTTTTACCTGGCCGAAGGATATTAAACCGCTTGACGCAGATATCTCGGTAAATCAATTCAAAGAGACTAACAATGCAAATTTGGTCTCGATAAATTATGCCGTACCGCTTAATGAACTGAATGAAAATGCCGGCAAAAGATATTCCTTGAAAATTGATATTTTAATTTTCGATAGTACCATGAATCCCGTAATTAAGAAAAACGATAATTTAATTATCGGTAATTCCGGCAGGCAGATTTTTAATAATCTTTTTATAGACAAATACAAGTTTCTATTGCCGAAACAAAAATATACAATCTCAATAGATATTAGTAACACCACGCGCAGCAAACTTTACGGGGCATATTTTAATTATAATCTTTCAAATTTTAAGAAGGAATTAAAGTGCAGTTTTGAACAAGCTTTTAAAATAACTCCCATTAATAATTCAAATGATAGAAATAGAGGGCATATATCAATACTTCCCAATCCGACTTTTAAATTCAATAAAACGGACAATGTTTTTACTTATTACGAAATTTATAACCTTTCGTTAAATAAAAACAACAGGACTAATTACTCGGTAAATTTCGATATTCACCAAAAGGATGAATCAAAAAGTATATGGGATTTCATCTCCGGATTATTCGGTAAAAGGAACAACTATAATATTTCAATTCAAAATAATTATAGCGGAACTTCCAGGGATGTTTCCAACTATCTTGCATTTGATATCAGCGAACTGGAAAAAGGTAATTACAAATTTGTAATGAAGATAAAAGACAACATAAGCGGAAAAGAATCTACCGAATCGTCTGACTTAATTGTGCAATAAAATCTTCTTAGATGCATTTACAACTAATTGCCGAACTTATAATTATAAATAATTTTTTTCTTTAAAAAGCCAATTGAACACGAACCACATTGACAACCACAGATTTTTAAATTTAACGGTATAATAAATCTCGGTGAAAATCCGCATCGTCTGTGTTGTCCGTGTTCCATCGCCTAAAAATGTAAAGACAAAAATAAAGATTTTCCCTTCCGTCATTTTACATCAGGGTTAATAACTAATTTAACAACATCAATTTTTGCAGGAGCTGAGCGGACGATTAAAATATTAAATTTGTCTATAACAAGATTTTCTCCTTCGGCCGGAATTCTTCCGATTTGAGAAGTAATAAATCCTCCGATGGTTTCATAATCCCCGGTTGGAATTTTCAAATTATATTTTTCATTTATATAATCAACCTCTACTTTGCCGCTAATTATAAACGTTCCGGCAGATATTCGCCTGCAAATATTTTCCTCAATATCAAATTCATCTCTAATTTCACCGAAAAGCTCTTCCATAATATCTTCTATTGTAATTATACCTGCAGTGCCGCCGAACTCATCTATAACCATGGCAATAGAAACGTGCTTTTCCAAAAATTCATTAAGCATATCCAGGCTTTTCTTTGTCTCCGGTACGAAAATAACTTCCCTTATAATACTTTTTAAATCTTTAGGGGATTGAAAAAGATCATAAGCAAATATTACCCCTTTAATGTTATCCAGGTTTTCCTCATAAACCGGCAGCTTAGAAAAGCCGGATTCAATAAAAACCGAAATAACTTCATCAATACTCCGGTCAATTTCAATACCTCTAATTTCCGTCCGGGGCCTCATTGCTTCGTAAACTCTCTGTTCGCCTAAATCGAAAACCTTTCCGATTATATCGCTTTCATTTTTATTAACCACGCCTGCATCCCGGCTTTCTTCAACAAGCGATTCTATATCTTCCCTGCCGAACAGGCTGCTTATATTCTCTTCTTTTGCGTTTGATGTTTGAGAAATAAATGAATAAATAGAAGATGTAAGCTTTACAAAAGGATAAAGGACATAAGAAAGTAGTCTTACCGGGATAACCGTAATTAAAATAACTCTGTCCGATAATTCCCTTGAAAAATATTTAGGGATTAATTCACCTAAAACAAGAAGAAGAAAAGTGGATATAATTAAAATAGAAAAATCGTTCATATTAAAGAACTTGTGAAGTACTACAGCACATATTGAAGCAAATGCAATGTTAACAACATTATTGCCGATTAATATTGTAGAAAAAAAACTCTGCGGATGCTGCGAAAAGTACAAAGCATTTTTTGCGGCCATTTTGTTCTTGCGGGCTTTTACTTCAATTTTTAATTTGTTGGAAACTACAAATGCAATTTCCGTACCTGAAAAGTATGCACTTATAACCAACAGAATTACTAGTATTAAAAGATTACTTAAAAGCATTAATATATTTTTTCAATTTTTATTTTTTCTACTTTATAACTATACGTTTCTTTACCGCTTGCAAATTCAAGCAGTAATTCAAGCGGTTTATTCATATTCAGTTTATCAAGAATTTTAAGACCCCCCGGAGTTTTTAAAGTAAAAAATTTTTCTTCACCGGGAGAAATATGCGGGCTTCCGTTATCAGCATAAAATACAGGCTTAAACGCGCTTACTTTTTCATCATCCTGCAGAAGCCTTATTTCCATAAGCTCAAGTTCATTAATAAATTCATTTTTAACATTTCTAATTTTAATATTTCCGTTAATATATAACATGTTGGGTTTGCCCGGCATTAAATTAACCCATGCATTTAACTTTACTATATCAATTTTAAGATTCATTTCGTTCTGCCTGCCGAGGTTGCCTGCACAACTGGAATACAATACCAGGAACACTGCAAATAAATATTTGGAAAATTTAACTGCCATTTTTTTCATTTATAAATAATAAGAATAGTTACGCCAATATACAACAGCACATTTACTATCATAGGCAGGTCGGTAATCATAATCTCCGTAGTATTTTCACCTTTTTTATTTATATAAACAAGATACATATACCTGAATATTCCAAACACTACAAAAGGAGTCGTGTAGATTAAATCTTCGGTCATAAAAATAGAAACCGTTCTTGCGGAAACAGTATATAACGCATAACAAATTATAACACCGGAAGCTGCAATTGTAGCCATCTGGTTTGTAAAATCCAGGGAATAGGAAGATAATACTTTTCTAGTAGCATTAGCTTCGGATACCCGGATCAACTTTAATTCGGATTGTCTTTTCATAACAGCAAGAAAAAGAGAAATGAACATGGTTGTAAGCAGAAGCCAGCTGGATATTTCTACATTTATAATTACTCCGCCGGCAATTACTCTTAATAAAAATCCCGCTGCAATGCTGAATATATCCAGCAGAACGATATGCTTCAAACTAAAAGAATAAAAAATATTTAAAAAGAAATACGAAGCAATGCAAATTATAAAGCCGCTGTTCAAAAAAAATAAAGAGACAAAAACTATAATAAATAAAATGGCAGCCGTTATTATTGCACCTCTTACGGATACTTTGCCGGAGGGCAGCGGTCTTAAACTTTTTACGGGGTGAGCTTTGTCGGCTTCTATATCAATAATATCATTAATTATATAAACAACACTCGAAGTAAAACTGAAAAGGATAAAACCGGCAAGAACAATAAGAAAAGCTTTTTTATCAAAAAGATGCTGCGAGAACAACAGCGGAACAAAAACAAAAAAGTTTTTAATCCACTGCGGTAAACGAAGCAATTTTAAATATTGTATTATCATTCAAAAGACGGCTGTTTCTTCGTAAATTCCGAATACCTCTTTTAGTTTACCGGTCATTTCGCCTAAGGTAACATAATTGTGGGCAGCTTTTATTAAAACCGGCATTAAATTTTTATTATCTAGGGCAGCCTGCCTTATCTCACTCAGGCTTTCTTCAACAGCTTCATTATTCCTGCTTTGACGAATATCCGCAAGGCGCTGCTTTTGTTTCTTTTCAACTTCCGGTGAAATATAAAGAATAGGAATATCAATCTTTTCATCCGGCTCAACAAATTCGTTAACACCTACGATAAATTTTTCTTTCCTTTCAACTTCCCTTTGGTACCTGTATGCCGCATCCGAAATTTCTTTCTGGAAGTACCCTGCTTCTATTGCAGCAATTACACCACCAAAGCCGTCAATCTGATTAAAAATTTCGTTTGCCTGCTTTTCCAACTTATCCGTTAATGCCTCAACAAAATAACTTCCTCCAAGCGGATCGATGGTATTTATTACACCTGTTTCATAAGCTATTATCTGTTGTGTTCTTAAAGCAATTTTAACGGCTTTTTCACTTGGAAGAGCAAGTGTTTCATCCATTGAATTAGTATGCAAAGACTGCGTACCGCCCAGTACCCCGGCTAATGCCTGAAATGCCGTACGCATTATGTTGTTTTCAGGCTGCTGTGCCGTTAAAGTGCAGCCTGCAGTTTGAGTGTGAAAACGTAACCACCAGGAACGAGGATTCTTTGCACCGTATTTTTCTTTCATTCTCTTTGCAAAAATTTTTCTTGCGGCCCTGTACTTGGCAATCTCTTCAAAAAAATCCAGATGAGAATTAAAAAAGTAAGAAATACGCGGCGCAAATTCGTCTACATCCATTCCTCTTTCTATGCAGGCTTCAATATAAGCAAAGCCGTCGGCTAATGTATAAGCAAGTTCCTGTACGGCCGTAGAACCTGCTTCACGTATATGGTAGCCGCTTACGGAAACCGGGTTCCATTGGGGAATTTCGTTTGCACAGTATTCGATCATATCGACAATAATTCTCATCGAAGGCACAGGAGGATAAATATATTCCTTTTGCGCAATATATTCTTTAAGAATATCGTTTTGCAAAGTGCCTCTTAATTTTTTGAAGTCGACGTTCTGGTTCTCAGCAATTGCAAGGTAAAATGCAAAGATCATGGCGGCAGGAGAATTAATAGTCATCGATGTTGAGACTTTATCCAGGGGAATTTTATCAAACAGTATTTCCATATCCTTAAGCGAAGAAACCGAAACGCCGCAAATACCAACTTCACCTTCGCTTAAAGGGGCATCAGCATCCCAGCCCATAAGTGTAGGTAGATCGAAAGCAACCGACAGGCCTGTTTGGCCGTTGTCCAGCAGGTAATGAAATCTTTTGTTGGTATCTTCAGGGGAACCGAAACCGGCGAACTGGCGCATCGTCCATATTTTGCCCCGGTATCCGCTTGCATGAATACCGCGTGTAAACGGATATTCCCCGGGAAAACCAATTTCACTTAGATAGTTAATATGTTCTATATCGTCCGGGCCGTACAAAACTTTAACATCTTCGCCGCTAACGGTTGTAAATTTCATACCGGTGTTGTTTGAATTTTTTGCTTTAAGCTCGTAAGCTTCTTTTCTTTTTTTATATTCATTGTTTAACATATTATACCTTATTAGCTTTTTTTGAAACTAAATTTACTGTTAGCTGCCTTTTGGGCAATCAGCAACTTAAAATTAAATTCTGCCGAATCTTCTGTCAAATTCCTCAAGTGGAATTTTTAACAGGATCGGCCTGCCGTGCGGACAAACGTACGGCATAGATGTAGCGAACAACTGATCGATTAATAACCTCATTTCTTTTTCTGTAAGATAGTCCCCGGCTTTGATTGCAGCTTTACAAGAATATGATTTTGCAATAACTTCCATTGCATCCAGTTTTTTCTCACGCCGGTTTTCTATAAACTCATTAAGCACTTCAAGTAAAACTTTTTCTTCCGAACCCCGTTTAATATCATCGGGAACACCTTCAATTACAAAAGTATTCCTGCTGAAGAATTTTAACTCGAAGCCGAGCCTTGTTAAATATGTGTTAGCTTCCTTTAGCAATGCAAAATTTGCAGGGTCTATTTCAATAGTTTTGGGAAATAACAACTGCTGAGAAAACGGCAGGTTTGCTTCAAATCTTTTTATTGTTTTTTCATAAAGCACTCGCTCATGTGCTACATGCTGATCAATTATCATCAGTCCGGTTTTTATCTGCAACAAAATATATTTATTATGAAGCTGAATGATGAATGGAGTATCTTCACCGTTCCGGGATTCAACGGTTCGTTTTTCCGGTTCGTGATAAACTTCCTTAGTTTCCTGCTTTGCAAAAGGATGAGAAGCATTCGTACCCGATTCACTTTTACTAATCGAATCGGGAATACTGCTGAATACAAGATCTATATCCCTGTCGGAGAAAATGGTTTTTGCCAAAGATTTTTTTTCTGAAAACTGCGGCCTGTCCGAAAAATCATTTCTTTCCACTTTGTTAAAATGATTAAACTTTAATTTCTCCCCGCCTTCTTCCGTTGAAGAGAACATCATCGAAGGGACCAAATCGTTCGTACCCAGACTTTTTTTAACAACGGCAAGTATCAGATCATAAATATCCTTTTCTTTATCAAAGCGCACCTCCAGCTTGGAAGGATGAACATTAACATCTATACGTTTCGGATCCAGTTCTATAAATAAAATGAAGAACGGATATTCGCCCTTTTCAAGTACATGCTCATACGCACTAAATACGGCATGGTTTAAATTTTTGCTTCGTACATACCTGTTATTTAAAAAGATATATTGATCACCCTTACTTTGTTTAAGCATTGCCGGCTTGCCGATAAAACCGTATATGCTTATATAATCCGTAATTTCTTTAACGGGAACCAAAGCATCAAGCATATTATCTGCAAACACCTGTTTAATCCTGTCTTCCAAAGAACCTGCCGCGTAATCGTAGAGAACATCATCATCGTTGTAAAATTTAAAATTAATATTATGGCGGCTAATTGAAATTTTATTGAACGTTGAAAGGATATATTTCAGCTCGGTAGCATCGGTTTTTAAAAAATTTCTTCTTGCGGGAGTATTAAAGAATAAATTCTTAACCGAAACCGAAGTACCTTTTGCAAACGAACCTTTTTCTTTAACAATCGTAGATGCATCATCAATTCTAATTACAGTACCGAGCTCATCGTTTGCTGTCTCCGATCGTATTTCAAGCTGGCTTACGGCGGCAATCGAACTTAAAGCTTCTCCTCTGAACCCAAGTGTATTAATTGCGTCAAGATCCTCTATGCTGGAAATTTTACTAGTAGCATGTTTCTGTATGCACAAAACGGCATCTTCCTCTGTCATTCCCAAACCGTCGTCAACAACCTGTATTAAAGCCTTACCGGCTCTTTTTACAATTACTTCGACAGACTTAGCACCGGCATCAATAGAGTTTTCCATTAATTCCTTAACAACCGATTCGGGCCTTTGCACAACTTCTCCGGCAGCAATTTTATTGGCAATATTTTCGGGAAGAATTTTTATTAAAGTCATTCTACTTTCTTCTTACGTAATTTAATATTTCAAACTCGTTTCTTTTTTCTCTCGATATAACTTCCCAGGTTCTTTCATTAATATCAGGGAAAAAAATATCGCCTTCCGCTTCAAAATTCATAATTGAAATTAACATTTCATCAACCGAGTTTAAAGCTTCATTATAAATTTGTGCGCCTCCAATAACAAATACCTTTTCATAATTCTGAGCTTCACAGAATTCATAAGCTTCAATTAATGTATTAAAAATCTTTACGTTATCAAAGCCATATTTTAAGCCGGCATTCCTGGTAAGGATAATATTTAACCGCCCCTTCAGCGGCTTACCTAAAGTTTCAAAAGTAATTCTTCCCATAATAACGGGATAACCGAAAGTAGTATTTTTAAAATGCCCGAATTCTTCTTTTGAATGCCATGGCATCTCTCCGTTTGATCTACCGATTACTCCGTTTCTTGCTACAGCGGAAATAATTATCTTTTTCAAGTTTTATACCGCTACTTCAAATTTAATTTTATCATGATGCCTATAGCCGATAAGTTCAAAGTCTTCAAAGGTTAATTCGTCAATAGGTTTTTTAGCAATTTTAAGTTCCGGCAGCGGATACGGCTTGCGCTTCAATTGTTCAAGCAAACCCTGCCTGTGATCATATTTTTCCATCGGTGAGCCTTTATCCGCAACATATATATGAGCATCAATAATTGTATGCGCAAAATAGCCCAGGTTCAAACCGACTTCCTGTGCAATTATTTGAGTAAGTATTGAATATCCCGCAAGATTAAAAGGTATTCCCAATGCAATATCACCGGAGCGCTGAGTAAGATGGCAGTTCAACTTACCATTACTTACGTTGAATGCAAAACTGTAATGACAGGGCGGCAGTTTGCTTCTTGTAGCGTTGCCCGGTTCCCATGCAGTTACAACAAGCCGGCGGCTGTATGGTTTACTTTTTATTTCATCAATTACATATTTAATCTGGTCTACTTCCCTAACCTGCCAGCTTCCGTCTTTATTTTTTTCCGCACTGGGAAAATGCCGCCAGTAATATCCATAAGCCGTATCAAGGTTGCCGTTCTCATCAGCCCAGGCATCCCATATCTTTGTATGCTGTCTTAAATTTCTAATATGGTTTTCACCGGAAAGATACCATAGAACTTCATGAAGAAGGGATTTCCATTCAATCTTTTTTGTAGTAAGCAGCGGAAAGCCTTTGCTTAAATCCACCTTATAAAACGCCGCAAAATATGATATTGTGTCAACGCCTGTTCTTGATTTCTTCCTAACACCTTCGTCTAATACTAATTTTACCAGATCAAGATATTCTTTCATAACATTGCCCTAATATATCAATAAAAATAACTGCTTTACTTTAATTCAATTTACTAAAAATTTTTGATGTGAAAAAATTATGCTATAACTAATTTTCTTGCTTCGGTGCAGGCAAGGTTCAAACCAGTCACAAAATTTTTAATCGAATTTTTTTCATCTCCGAATATTTTAACCAATTCAAAAACCGTAACAAACGCGGGGAGTTTTTTTCTTACATTTTTATCGATAGTACCGCAGACAAGAAGCACCGGTATTTTACGATCTTTAAATTTTTCAATTAAGCTTCCGGTTGCCTTTTTCATAAAACTTTGCTCATCGAATGCACCTTCTCCCGTGATAATCAAATCAATATTTTTAACAGTATCCGGCTTTAATCCTTCAGCTATAAACTTATCGGATTGAATTAACCCTGCATTAAAAAATATTTGGAATCCCGCAGCCAGTCCCCCGCCGGCACCGGATAAAAATTTAGTGGGTTCCAGCATTCCATTGCCAATAAATAAGTCAATTAGGTTGTTAAACCCCGATTCAATAATTTCAAGTTCTTCCTTAGTTGAACCTTTTTGCCTGCCGTAAATCATCGTCGATCCGTTTTTACCCAATAACGGATTATCAACATCAATAACCAACTCAATTTTAAATGGTAATTTCAGATTTAATTTTTTCACACTTCCGGCTTTCATAAAATCGGCGGGAACGGCTTTCAATTTATTTTTATTCAGATCATAGATCTCAAAGCCAAATATGGAAGCCATGCCGATTCCCAGGTCATTTGTCCCGGTGCCTCCAATACCTATTACAGCCTTATTTATATTAATTTTCCCGGAATTTACATCTTCAGCCAGAAGTTTAAGTAATTCACCCATACCTTTCGAACTTAAATCGACGGGATGTCTTTTTCCAGTAGGAATAATTTTCATTCCCAAAACATTTGCCGATTCAATATAAACTATTTTGTTTATCTCATCGTAACCTACACGGCATAAAAATTTTTTCCCGCTGTACGGAGTGGTAATAGGATAATCCAATAATTTTAAATTAAAGTTACTTGTGCAAACAGGCAGGAAGCCGTCTCCACCATCCGATATTGGATTTTTAATTAATTGAAGGCCCGGTATCTCCGCAAGATTAGAATAAATTAAATTACTTATTGCAACAGAATCCGCACATTCTTTAAAGCTATTTGGTGCAATTAAAATTGTTCTATTACTCATTTTTGATTTTAATTACTTAAATTAGTGAAATTCAGGCTTAGAAAAATGCTGCATTACAGAGATGTAAAAATAGTAAATAAAATCCAATTGATTATTAATCACTTATATGTATTTTTACAAAATTAAATTTTCAGTTAAAATAATTAAAATCTTAATTTGGAAAATTTCAATTACATTGAACATTACAAGCTGGATGCTGAAGCGTTCGATTATGGCAAAGAAAAGACCGGCGCCTCGGGACACGATGAAAGGCGTGTGCATGAATTTATTTCAGGTAATGTTCCTGAAAATGTAAAATCAATTTTAGATACCGGATGCGGTTCGGCCTGGGTTGCGCAGAATTTTCTTGGCATTGGAAAATGCGTATATTCTCTCGATATTTCTTCCGCAAATCCTAAAAAAGCGGTTAAAAATTATCCGCATAAAAATCATTTCGGTATAACTGCCGATTCTTTCCGGCTGCCTTTTAAAGAAAATTCTTTCGATTGCATAATTGCATCGGAAATAATTGAGCATGTTGTTTATCCCGATAAATTTGTAGCAGAATTATTCCGTGTATTAAAACCGGGAGGCAGACTAATAATTTCCACTCCATATAAAGAAAAGATTACTTATTATTTGTGTATCCACTGCAACAAACTCACTCCACTTCATGCACATATTCATTCTTTCGATGAGAAAAAACTTCAATCTTTGTATAAAGAAAACAATCTTGAAAAATTTACATGGAAGACATTCGGGAATAAAATATTAATTTTTTCAAGGTCTTACGTTATTCTAAAGTACTTTCCGTTTTTTTTATGGAAGTTAGTAGACAGATTTATAAATCTTTTATATTCCGCACCGGCACATATAATGGTTATGTATAAGAAAAAGATATAGCAGAGTAATAAATTAGACAGGGATAAAACTCAAATTTGGTAAGTGAGGGATATTTCCAAAAGAATAATTACAGCATTGATCAATATCAAATCTTATAATATGTTTGAGCAAATCTTTTAAAGCTATAATGAAAAAAACAATCAATATTCTTTTTATTCTATTATTAGGTGCAGTAACTTTTTTCTGGGGTTGTAAAGATACGGTAACTGCCGATAAACTGGACAGCATTGTAATACCGTCTTCCAATGTAAGCTATGCAAAATATATTCAGCCGGTACTAAACTTAAAATGTACAAATTGCCACGGCAACGGCCAGGTAGACGGCGGAGTAAATCTAACTTCGTGGTCTAATACTACGGCAGATCCTAATGTAGTATTTCCGGGAAAACCGGATAACAGCAGTCTTGTCTGGGCTATTGAGGGTAAGCCCGGCGTATATATTATGCCGCCGCCTTCATCTCCCTATAAACCTCTTACAAATAACCAGGTTCAAGGTGTAATTACCTGGATTAAAGAAGGTGCAAAAGATAATTAACCTGTATTAAATCCATTTCATCTGTTTGTACCAGTTGCAGGTCCTTAGTATTCCTTCTTCAATTGAAATATTCTGTTTATAGCCTAATTCTCTTACGGCTTTGCCGGTGTCGCATATCCACGCTTTTTGAGTTATATCTTTTGCCTTTTCAATATTCAATGTAGCCGGCTTACTGCCGAATGCTGCAAAGAACTGTGCAATTGCAGCTATAGAATAAACTGCAAAATGAGGAACTTTTATTTTAACAGGTCTTTTACTTAATACGCCGGCAGTTACTTTACCAATTTCTTCCCAGGAATAAAATTTTTCCGAACTAATAAAATATATTTCTCCGGCAGATTTTTGAGATACCGCCGCCAAATAAAAACCGTTAACAAGATCCTCAACATGTATCAGGCTGAGCAATTTTTTATCAAAACCTATTGTCGTCATCAACCCGCTGTTAAAAGTTTTAAAGAAAATTAATATTTCGGTATCTCTTTCGCCAAAGACCGCAGGTGCCCGGCAAATAGTTATTGGCAGTCTATCCATATAATTTTTTGATAATTCTTCTTCCGCCAATTTACTCTTACCGTACGTTGTAATTGGTCTGCATTCCGAAGTTTCATCTACCGGTTTGCTGTTAAGTGATGGACCGGCTGCCGTTTGACTGCTTACAATTACTATTTTTTTTATTGAATCTTTAGATTCGAGCGATGCATCCAGAACATTCCGTGTTGTATCAACATTGCCTTTAAAATACCCATCCGGAGATTTGGATTTAACCACGCCGGCAACATGAAAAATATAATCCGCATTTTTAATTACTTTGCTTAATTCGGATTTATCATTCAGCCCGCAATCATAAATTTCCGTATTTTTTCTGTTAAGCCATCTTAAGTTGCTTGATTTTCTGGTTATACATTTAACAGCAAAATTTTTACTTAAAAGAAGATCTACAAGATGGCTGCCGACAAAGCCGTTAGCGCCTGTAACAACTGCAATTTGTTTGTTTATCATACCCTCGTTTTATTTGATTTTAAGACTATTTAATCATACATTTTACGGCGAAATTTAAGAAATTTCTATATCAATATTAAAGATTAATTCATTTCTCATCTAAATATTTACGGAGGTATGTTGGACCTTTTCAAAAAATGCTATGACTTTACAAGAGCAGATGAAGTAAAAGCCTTAGGGTTGTATCCTTATTTTAGACCAATCGAAGAGAACGAGGGGCCGGTAGTTCAAATTGAAGGAAGAAAAGTTATAATGGCAGGCTCAAATAATTATTTGGGTTTAACTGCACATCCTAAAGTTAAAGAAGCGGCAATTAAAGCGATTGAAAAATACGGTACCGGTTGTTCCGGTTCCCGTTATCTTACAGGTACGCTTGATCTTCACATAGAGCTTGAAGAAAGGCTGGCTAAGTTTTTTAATAAAGAATCCGTTTTACTGTTTAGCACCGGTTATCAAACTGCACAAGGAATTATTCCTACACTTGTACAGAGAGGTGATTATGTTATATCTGACAAGGACAATCATGCTTGTATTATTGCAGGTAATTTAATGGCAAAAGGCGCTACAGCGGAATTTGTACGTTACAAGCACAACGATATGGATGACCTTGAGAGAGTTATTCAAAAATTACCTGAAGATGCAGGTAAACTTATTGTAAGCGACGGTGTATTTAGTACAGGCGGCGAAATTGTTGAACTTGATAAATTAAATAAAATTGCTAAAACTTATAATTCAAAAATTTTAATTGACGATGCACATGCGGTTGGTGTTATTGGTAAAGGCGGGAGGGGAACGGCAAGTGAGTTTGGGCTTGAAAACGAAATTGATCTTACAATGGGAACGTTTAGTAAAACATTTGCATCATTAGGCGGTTTTGTTGCTTCTGAGGCAAAAGTAATAAATTATTTAAAGCATCATTCACCCGCATTAATATTCAGCGCTTCGCCTACTCCTGCAGCTGTTGCCTCTACTCTGGCAGCACTGGATATTTTGGAAGCTGAACCGGAAAGGGTAACAAAACTAATTAACAACGCCGAAAAAATGCGTAAGGGACTTAGGGAAGCAGGCTTTACTGTTTTGGACGGCAGAACTGCAATTGTTCCAGTAATTGTTGGTAACGATGATATTGCTTTTAAAATGTGGCGGATGCTGTATGACGGCGGTGTTTTTGTTAATGTGTTTATTTCTCCCGGTGTTCCTCCCGGCAGGCAAATGATGAGAACAAGCTACATGGCTTCACACGAAGAAAAGCATTTAAATGCTATTCTAGACATTTTCGTTAAAACAGGGAAAAAATTAGGACTAATTTAGTGCTTCATCACATATTTATTAACCCATAAAGCATATCATTACAGGAATGGTATGCTTTTTTTTCTAAGAGGTAATTTAATATGAGTTCTATTAAAATCTCTACCGTGCAAACTCAAAAGGATTTAATGCGCTTCATTAAATTCCAGTGGAAAATTTACGAAGGGGATAAATACTGGGTTCCGCCGCTAATTATGGACAGGAAAAAGATTCTTGATAAATCTAAAAATCCTTTTTTTAAACATGCGGAAGCAGAATATTTTCTTGCAGAAAAAAACGGCGAACTTGTAGGAAGAATTGCAGCAATTAAAAACGATCTTCATAATAAATACCATGATGATAAGGTAGGATTCTTCGGTTTTTTTGAATGCATAAATGACCAGGAGGCTGCAAATGCATTATTTGATGCAGCCGCCGATTGGCTTAAGACCAAAGGATTGGATGCAATGCGCGGTCCCGCCAATCCTTCCAGCAATGATGAATATGCAATGCTGCTGGAAGGCTTTGATGACGAACCGAGAATGCTTATGACTTATAATCCAAGGTACTACCTGGACCTTTGCGACCATTACGGCTTTAAAAAAGCAAAAGATTTATATGCTTATAAACTGGAAAACGAAAAAGTTGTTTCTTCTAAAAAAGTTGAAAGAGTAGCCGAACTTGCTAGAAAAAGATACGGTTTAAAAATTACCCAGCTTAATATGAAAGATTTTAACAATGAAGTTGAAAAAGTAAAATATGTCTACAATAAAGCCTGGGCTCCTAACTGGGGATTTGTTCCGATGACGGATGAAGAACTTGATGCCATGGCTAAAGATTTAAAACCTCTTGCGGAACCTTCGCTTGTATTATTCGGAGAAATTGAAGGCAAACTTATAGGATTTGCATTAGTTATGCTGGATTACAATTATATTTTTAAAAAGTTAAACGGCAAACTTTTTCCGGTAGGCATAATAAAACTTTTTACTGAAAAGAAAAAAATTAAATGGTGCCGGATTATAACTTTAGGTATTATACCGGAGTTTCAAAAGCGAGGCCTTGATGCTGTTTTCTATTGGGAAATTGTTAACCGCGCTCATAAGCTTGGCATTAACCTTGGTGAAGCAAGCTGGATTCTTGAAGATAACGCTATGATGAACCGCGGTGCGGAGGCATTGAACGGCACAATATATAAAAAATATAGGATCTACCAGAAGAAGATATAAAATTAATTATTCTCCCAAAGCGGCATTATATTTAGCCGAATGAGACGGATCAATTTGCGATAGAGTATAGAAGATTTTTTTATCCGGGTAATTCTTTAAGTATTGTACAATCTCTCCGCTGTGTGAATCAAAAAAAGTTCTTAACAGCACACTGGTAAAATCAATTTTATTACTTAAAGAAGCAATCGTATTTATAGTCTGGGCTATTTTTTCTTCACCTTTGGTTTTATTTACTACGGAATAATCTATACCGTAATAATATTGGTAAAACGCCTCCCTAAACGGGCGGTATTTATCATTTAACAAATCATTTACCAAACCGGTTCTGCTGTAAGAGCCGGGATTTACACCCCAGTTTTTAGCATTACTGGAAGTAACTGCCAGATTGCAAATATTCATCGCCTTATTAAAATAATGAGTACCGCCGAACTCGGTCCAGGAATCTTCATTAAAACCGATAATTACATAAGCATAAAAATCCAAAAAGCTTGTTAAAGGATCAAAGGTTGATTGATCCGAATACATTGCCTGCCCCTTTTGGTAAGAGAAAGACCAGCTTCCGTCGTTAATACTTAGCATTAAGGAATTTTGGTTGGTGTTATAAATAGGTCTCTGGCTTGTTATAACTGCCTGAGCTGTAAAATTACCGTCGTTGGATGCAGTAAGAATAAAAATGCTGATTCCGCAATTTATTTTTTGATACTGCCAGGTTTGGCTTGTAAATTGAGTTTTATTCATATAATTGTCAACTGCTGTACGAAAGCCGCTGAGTAAATGAACACTGGAATTTGGAATGTTGCTTGTGTTAACCGTTACCGTGCAGTTTAATTCCTGTGCAAACGATAGCGTAGAAAAAATTAAAACGGCTGCAATTAAGGATTTCATATTTATCTCAAAAAATTCATTTTATAGTTGATTTAATATATAAAATTCAATATAATCTAACAACAAACTAAAAAATATCTAGGTGATGCGGTACATAATACTTGCAGCAATAGTTTTTTTAGCAAACCTGCCCGAATTCCCGCAAATAAATCCCGGGGCAAAACAAATTTCACTTGCAAATTCTTGTGTTGCTTTAAGCAACGATGTGTTTGCATTATTCAATAACCCGGCAGGTCTTGCACAAATGGATTGGCGCGAAGCCGGCATTTATTACTCCCCTGCTCCTTTCGGACTTACGGAATTAGCTAACGGTTACATCGCTTACAACGAACCGCTTTCATTCGGCTCGGCATCAATTGGTGCAATGTCTTACGGATTTGATCTTTATAAAGAGGCCAGAATTCTTGCAGGCATTTCATATAATTTTTTGAATAAATTTTTCGGTGGTGTGGTATTTAATTATCATTCCGTTTCAATTAAAAACTACGGCAATGCAAATGCTTTTTATATCAACATCGGCGGACTTGCCTATCTGACACAAAATATACGTTGGGGATTTTCGGTAAGCAATGTTAACAGGGCTACTTTCGGAAGTGAAAAAGATCAGATACCGGTAATTTTTAATTCCGGTTTTAGTTTTAATATTATTAATAACTTATCGTTTAATGCAGCAGTTGAAAAAGAATTGCTTCAAAATCCTTCAGTTTGTTTCGGAATAGATTATGAACTTGTAAAATATTTCTCCATCCGAACCGGGTTCCAAAACGAGCCTTCATTATTTTCTGCCGGTATAGGAATTCATTATTCTTATTTTAATCTTGACTATGCCGTATACACTCACCCGGATTTAGGGTTAACACACCAAGCAGGATTAATAATAAGTTTTGATACTAAAGGAAGCAGGTACGATAAAATAAGGGAGCATTTAAAATAATTCAATAATGAATTTTTTATTAAAAAAAACAATAATAATTTTTTTATTTTCTTTAACTGCGGCTTATGCACAGTTTGATTCTGTTGAATCCGCAGCCGAAGAAGTAATAGATGATTTGCTTGAAGAACCAGCCGAAGAAGTTGAAAGCTCGGAATTGTATCAAATGTTCGATGACCTCCGGGAAAATCCAATTGATATTAATAGTGCATCTATCGATGACATAGAGAGAATTCCGCTTTTGAATTTTTCGGATGCCGAATTAATTATTAAGCACAGAGAAAAATACGGAAGATTTTTTTCTGCCTCGGAATTATATTCTGTTCGCGGCATTCCGCAGGAAACCATAAGAAAAATTCTGCCTTTTGTTAAAGTAACTACACCGGGGGAAGATAAATTCAACTACAATATTAAAAGAAATTTTTTCGGCAGTATGTTTCTTAATTCCGGGATAACGGTAAGAAGCAGGGTTGTTAAAGATCTGCAGACAAGAAAAGGATTCGCAGAAAACAAGTTTGCAGGTTCACAATATAAAATTTATAACAGAATATTAGGAAGGCTAAACGATAATATTCAATTCGGAGTGGTAACGGAAAAAGATGCCGGTGAAAAATCATTATACGATTTTGTTTCTATGCATCTGGCTTTATATAATTTAGGCATTATAAAAAAGATAGTTATCGGTGATTATATCCCCGAGTTCGGCCAGGGGCTTTCACTTTGGAGCCCTTACGGGTTATCCAAAGGCGGCGAAGCAGTTTATCCTCTAAAAAAAAGTGAAAGAGGTTTAACTCCTTTTAAAAGTACAAATGAAAATAAATTCTTTAGAGGCATTGCTTCTCAAATAAACTATAACTTCTTAAATATTTCACTATTCTATTCTAAAAATTCACTTGATGCCAATATTGATCCGTATACCAATGAAATCATTTCAACTCCTCTCGGCGGCTTGCATAGAACCGATACCGAAGTACGTGAGAAAAATACTGCAAGTGAAACCGTTTACGGAATAGGTATAAACTCTAATTGGAATGAATATATTCGTACCGGCTTGCTTTACTATTCATCAAAGTTCAGCAATCCTTTTTTGTCTTCTACAGCTACCGACATAAATGGGAATTATTTCAAATATTACTCTTTTTACTTCAACATAATTTATTCAAAAATTAATTTATTCGGGGAGACAGCTTACGACGGCAAAACAGCGGCAGAGATTGCAGGACTGGAATTTTTCCCGGTAGATAATTTTGCTTATGCCGTTTCGCTTAGAAACTATCCCGCAAATTTTATTAACCTGCACGGCTTTGGTTTCGGGGAAAGCTCAAATACTAAAAACGAATTAGGATTTTACACGGGAATAAAGTGGAGAACAAGATTCGGCTTAATAAATTTTTATTATGATCAATATAAATTTCCTTATGCCACATATTCAAATCCAATGCCTTCACATGGATATGAATTTCTGATAAGTCTTTCTTCAATGCCGTTTGGCTCCGTGGAAACTAAACTTAGAATGAAATATGAAAAGAAAGATGTTAACGGAGCTTTGGATAATATTGTCTCAATAGTTAACAGGATAAGACAAAACATAAGAACGGAAATTTTATTTAAAATCAATAATAATTTTTCCTTAAAAGGCAGGTTTGAATATAATAATTCCAATATTTTAAGTACCGGACAAAACGAAAACGGGGTGCTAGTTTACCAGGAAGCAAAAATATCTGCTTTAAAGTGGCTAACATTTTACGGGCGTATAATATTTTTTAAGACCGACTCCTTTAACTCGGCAGTTTATGAATATGAAAGCGGATTAACCGGGGTACTTTCCAGTTCCGCTTTATTCGGGGAAGGAATAAGATGGTATGCAATATTAAAAATAAAAACTCCGTTTAATTTTATGTTATCTTTAAAATATTCGGAGACATATAAGCCGGAAGAAAAAACACTCGGTTCAAGTTATTCAACCATTAATGGAAATCTAGATAATAATTTTTCTATGCAGATGGATATGGAGTTTTAATTTCATTTATAAAATCTTCCCTCCCGGATTTTATCCCCTTAATAAAATACATATCTTCTTCGCCTTTACCTTTTACATTTAATTTTCCCCTGTACTCGCACTCAAAGTAATCCTTAATAAGGTTATACGTAGAGCCGGAAATATTTATTTTATTTGGCTCCGAGCTGTTTTCCATCCGGCTGGCAATGTTAACGGAATCGCCCCAAATATCATAAGTAAATTTATTTGTACCTACAACACCGGCAACAACAGAGCCGGAATTAATACCTGCCCTCATAAGCCATTTAACTTTGGAAGATTTATTTCTTTCTTCAAGGTATTCCATCATATCAATTGCGGCACACACAACCTTTAATGCGTGGTCGTTACATTCCTTAGGAAGCCCGCCGCCAATCATATATGTATCACCCAGCGTTTTTAATTTCTCAAGGCTGTAAGCTTCAATAATTGTATCGAAGCTGCCGAATATTTCATTCAACTCCTCAACCAGCTCACCCGGAGGTAATGAATTTGTAATATCCCTAAAACCCTCAAAGTCCGTAAAAAGAATAGTTACGGTTTGATAGTGCCGTGGAGTTATTTCACCGGCTTGTTTAAATTCGTTAACAATATCTTCGGGCAGAATATGATGAAGGAGTTCGTCTGTTTTTTCTTTTTCTTCTTCCAGTTCTTTTGTTTTAATTTTTAATTGGGTTTCCATTCTGGCTTTATAAAGAGCAATTTCTATAGCGCTGTGCAAACCTCTTTCATCAAATGGTTTTAACAGGTAGGCGCCCGGTTCGGTTACTTTTGCTTTTTGTAAAGTTTCCTCGTCGGTTAATGCCGTTAAATAAACGATGGGAATGTTAAACTTGCGTTTTATTACTGCGGCAGCTTCTATACCGCTGATAGAACCGCTTAACATAATGTCCATCAAAATAATATCCGGTTTTTCGGACTCTGCTTTTTCAATTACATCTACCCCCTTGCTTACAAATGAAGTAACTTCGTAACCAAGCCTTTCCAAAATCTTCTTAAGATCCATTGCAATAATGAATTCATCTTCGGCTATAATTATTTTAATTTTTTTTAGTCCCATTTAATTCTAAAAATATTTAATTGATATTACCCGGCACAGCAGCGGTTTGATATAATTTATTACGGATAAAATACATGTTAAATTTACCGCTGCTTGTTACAACATTGCCGTGCTGTTCACATTCAAAAAAATCTTTTATTAAGTTAAAGGTATCGGAAGTAATATTTATCATATCGGGCTTGCCCATTTTTTCCATCATACTGGCAATATTAACTGTGTTACCCCAAACGTCATAAGTAAATTTGTTTTTGCCTACAACACCTGCAACAACATTTCCCGAATGAATACCGGCTCTCATTTTCCATTTGTATTCCGAGGAACCGTTTCTGTGTTTCAGGTATTCCTGCATTTCCAGGGCAGCATTAACCACTTCAAAGGCATGATTGTTTGATTCTTTGGGAAGCCCGCCGCCTACAATATAGGAATCTCCCATTGTTTTTAATTTCTCAAGCCCATGGTTTTCAATTATCGAATCAAACTTTTTAAAAATAATATTTAATTCATTCACAAGTTCCTGCGGATGAAGACGTGAAGAAATTTCTGTGAAGTCCTGAAAGTCGGTAAATAATAAAGTTACTTTGGAATATTCACGCGGTTTTATACTTCCTGTTTCCTTTAGTTCTTTAACAATTTCGGAAGGCAGAATATTATGCAAAAGCTGGTTGGATTTTATTCTTTCTTCTTCCAGTTCCCTGGATCGTTCTTTTAATTTTTTATTCATTAGATGTTTATATAATCCCATTTCAATTGACGAGTGTAATATCCTTTCGTCAAAAGGTTTTAACACATAACCGAAAGGTTCTGTTATTTTTGCCTTTTGTAAAGTTTCATCATCTGCAAGTGCAGTAAGGTATATAACCGGGATATCGAATGAGCTCATAATTTTTTCGGCAGCTTCTATGCCGGACATTTCACCTTCCAGCATTATATCCATTAGAACCAGGTCAGGTTTTAACCTTGCCGTTTCTAATATAACATCTTTGCCGGTTCTAACCGTACCAAGAATTTTATACCCCAGCCTTTCCAGGGTATTGGAAATATCTTTGGCAATAATATTTTCGTCTTCTGCTATTACTATAGCCGCATTGGTTAACATTCTAACCCCGTTTAATTATAACTTCATATATTATTAAATTTTAAAACTATTATAACGATCCGCCTTCAGCAGGTAAAACATTCCGTATCCTCTATTATTCTTATCAAGTATTTATTAAGATTAGAATAACAAATTTTAAAAAATGAAGATTTTTAATTCTTCGGTTTTTTTTCAAATCTAATTTAATAAATTAACCATAAACTAAAAAAAAGTTAGTGCAATTAATTTTATACAAAAACTTACAAGATATAATTTATTCCATGTCATCAAAAAAACTAAGCTGGGTAGAATTAACAATTGATTCGAAAGATTCCCCTAATAATGTTAATACGGAATCGGCAATAGGTTTTAGCTGCTTATCAATATAATGTTTATAGTCTATATCATCGTGGTCAAGTTCAACCGGAACAGGTCCGCGCTTTGTTATTACATAGTAAACGGTACCTGCGCTGCTGCCTATCATTTTTGCTGCTTTTACCTGCGGCGGAACATTTTTAGTGTACCGCTCTATATTTTTCCTAAGTCTTTTTTTATAAATAAGCTTATTATCAAGTTCGCCCTTATTCACTTTGGCAGCAACAGATCTTATCCAATATTTTATCTCTTTATTATGAAAAATGCGTTCGTATAATTCAACCTGGAATTCTTTTGCAAGCTTTGTCCAGTCCGATCTTACGAATTCCAACCCGACAAATTCAATTTTTTCCATACCGCCTTCCGCAACAAGCCCTGCATACCTTTTTTTAGCACCAGTTTCACTGCCCCTGGCAGGGGTAATTATAAATTTCTTATAGAATTTTTCATATTCAATTTCCAGGTAAGATTTTAATGAGAAAACTTTTAATATTTTTTCCTGCCAGTAATTATTTAAATTTTCAGCCAGAGTTGTACCAGTTGAAAAATAATCTTCCCCCTCACCTTCTTTAAGCTTTACAAACAGGGAGTCCGTATCGCCGTATACTATTTCATAGCCCTTTCTTTCAAGGAATTCTTTACTGTTAAGCAAAAGCCATTGCCCGGTTCCCGTAATTGCGGAAGGTAGATCCGGATGATAGAACCTGCAATTATAAGCTCCCATAACTCCGTAAAAGCTGTTCATTAAAATTTTAATAGCCTGCGAAAGCTGCTTATCGTTTTTCTTCTTTGCTTCACTCCTCTGCAGCATTAGAGTGTTGATAAAATCCG
>JBJKSH010000083.1:0-2778 GCA_046704255.1 Ignavibacteriaceae bacterium
TAAGTAAGCAAAGCATAATCCGCAATCCAGATAGGGATCTTTTCACCGTTAACCGGATTAATCGCATTAGCTCCGATTGGTACACCGGTTTTTTCTTTAATTGTAGATGTCCGTTCTATCTCGGATAAACTTTTAATCGAATCAATATAGTTATCAACACCCTCTTTGAATTCCGGTTTGGTTAGCTTAGCCACCAGCGGATGTTCCGGTGCTAATACAACATAAGTAACCCCAAATAAAGTATCCGGCCGCGTTGTAAATACCGTTATTTCATCATCACTGTATTCAACTTTAAATTTAACTTCCGTGCCAATGCTTTTTCCAATCCAGTTTCTCTGCATTAACTTTGTTTTTTCCGGCCATTTAATTGTGTCCAATCCCTGCAAGAGTTCCTCTGCATAATCCGTAATTTTAAAAAACCATTGAGTAAGATTCTTTTGAACAACAAGCGCTCCGCATCTTTCGCATGTACCGTCGGCTTGAACCTGTTCGTTTGCAAGAACGGTTTTATCATTACGACACCAATTAACCGGTGCATTTTTTCTATACGCTAATCCCTTCTTGTATAGCTGCAAAAAAAGCCACTGATTCCATTTATAATATTCGGGATCGCAGGTCATTAACTCTGCATTCCAATCGTACATACAACCCATATGCTTAAGCTGTTCACGAATGTCCTTAATGTTTGTCATCGTGCTGTCATAAGGATGTATGCCGGTTTTTATTGCATAGTTTTCTGCCGGCAGACCGAACGCATCGTAGCCAATAGGTTCAAATACATTAAATCCCTTTAGCTTTTTATATCTTGCCCATGAATCCGTCGGACCGTAATTATACCAGTGCCCGATATGCAATTTTGCTCCCGAAGGATAAATAAACATTACCAGACAGTAAAGCTTGTCATCGGTTTTGGAAAGATCAGTCTTATATACCTCGTTTTCTTCCCAGTGTTTTTGCCATTTTGATTCTACTTCCGAAAAAGGATATCGCATAAAATTCATCAATATTTTTAAAATTAAATGCAAATTTACCTAAAAAGGAAAGCATTTCAAATCTAACTAAGCTGCACTGTGATTAACGGTTATGCTCATACTCAAAAAAAAATTTTCCGATACCCTTGACAATATTATTAAAAAGACTTATTTTCACTTTAAAAAATAAAGTACTTTATAAAGGTAGAGCAATGGACGAGAATTCTGCCCTTGATGAGATTAAATTCATCAAAAAAATAATTGAAGACAGCAAGCAAACAACAATTGATGACGGAAAAGGTTATATATTCTGGGGAATTATGGTAACTATCGGTATGCTTGTAAATTATTTCATTTATATTCTTAACATAAAGATTAACTTTATTTGGATTTGGGTGGTACTAATTTCATTGGGTTGGCTGTATAATATTGTTTTTTTCTTCTCGGGAAAAAAGAAAAAGCCGTCAAATAATTTTGCACGGAAGATGCTGTATTCCATTTGGCTTTCATGCGGTATTGCAATGACACTTATTGGTTTCATTGGTGTTTTTTCAGGAGCTATTAGCGGTGAAATTGTAAGTCCCATTCTTTCTTCCATAATAGGAATTGGACTTATGTTAAGCGGATTTGTTTATGATCTTAATTGGGTAAAGTATTTATCGGCCGGATGGTGGGTAGGTGCAATTATTATGTTCATTTATCCTGGGGTTCAATCGATGCTTATTATGTCGTTTATGATGATGGCTTTTCTGGTACTACCGGGAGTAATTATCTACCAAAATTTTAAAAAAGAAATTGCATTAACCAAGTGAACGATTTCGATTATCAACAACCGGATGAAACTATTCATTTAAGAATTAAGCTAACAATTATGACGGTTTTGATTTCGGTAAAAGAAGAGGATTTTAATTGCCTTAAGGAAAAAATAATCGCTACCGATGGAAACTTAAGCGTGCATATTAAAAAGCTTTATTTTTATTTTAAAATATAAAGTATTTTATAAAGGTATAACAATGGATGAGAATTCTGCTCTTGATGAAATTAAATTCATCAAAAAAATAATTGAAGACAGCAAGCAAACAACCATTGACGATGGGAAAGGTTATATATTCTGGGGAATTATAGTAACCATCGGATTGCTATCAAACTATTTAACTTATATCCTTGAAATTAAAATAAGTTTTATTTGGATCTGGATAATTTTAATAGGATTTGGTTGGGTTTACAGCATTTTTTCTTATTTCTTTAAAGAAAAGAAACCAAAGTCATATAATTTTGCATCAAAGCTTTTTCATTCAATTTGGCTGAGTTGCGGAGTTGCAATGACAATAGTAGGTTTCGTGGGAGTTTTCTCCGGTGCAATAGACGGAATGTTTATAAGTCCGATTATTTCGTCTATACTTGGAATAGGCTTTATGTTAAGCGGCTACATATATAATTTAAACTGGGTTAAATTATTATCGGTTGGCTGGTGGGCAGGTGCAATTGTTATGTTCATTTTTCCCGGCGTTTATTCAATATTAATTATGGCATTTATGATGTTAGCCTTCCAGGTAATACCCGGATTGGTGATTTATAATAAATTTAAAAAAGAAATTGCATTAACAAAGTGAACGACTTCGATTATCAACAATTGGATGAGACTATTCATTCAAGAATTAGGCTGGCAATAATGGCAGTATTGATTTCGGTTAAAGAAGCGGATTTTAATTTCCTTAAGGAAAAAATAAACGCTACCGACGGAAACTTAAGCGTACATATTAAAAAGCTTGAAGATGCAGGATACCTTTCAGTAAAGAAAGAGTTT
>JBJKSH010000084.1:0-16828 GCA_046704255.1 Ignavibacteriaceae bacterium
AAATATAAAATTTACAGACAATAAAACTGCATGGCTGCTGTGCGACGGAGGAAAAGTTTACAGAACTACTGATCCGGAATACGATGTTACTGAAGTTTCAGGAGAAGGAAATATTGTACCAACAGAATATGTACTTAAACAGAATTTCCCGAATCCTTTTAACATCTCAACAAGAATTGATTTCAACCTTGCAAGGGATTGCCGGATTACATTGAAATTATTTGATGTACTAGGCAGAGAAATTGAAACAATAGCAGACGGATATTTTTCTGCCGGGAAACATTCGGTCGGGTTTAATGCTTATAAAGTTTCTTCAGGTATTTACTTTTATCAATTGAATGCGGGAGTCTGCAGGAATACCAAGAAGATGATATTGATGAAATAACAACTGGATAGCCGGAATTGTTGCCGGAGCTGTTTGGGCCGGATAGGCGGGTATACTTATACCTATATCTTCAACCCATCCCTTGCCTTCGCCGAAAGTAGCCTTTTGGCTACTGCAGGCATGCTATCGAGGGTGACCGAAAAGTAAAAGAAGCAGGAACGAAAATTGAGATGAAAAATGTAAAAGGAAAGAGATATAAAGAAGAAGAAAGAAAACATAGCAATGGATTCTCAATTTAAAGAAAACTTTGAGTTAGAAATGCCGGAAGGGAGAAAAAGAAGCCGGAAGAAGAAAAGATCAAGCAAAGCTGTCTTCAAGCCATACGAACAAAATCAGATGAGTCTTCTGCCGGCATCATTAGAAGAGCTAATAGAAGCCAAGCACATGGTAAGAGTAGTAAGTGAAACGATAGACAAGTTAAATCATCAGGCATTACTAGAGACCTACAAAGGAGGCGGAGCGAGCAGCTATAATCCGGTAATGCTTCTAAAGGTATGGATATATGCAGTACTGCAGAAGGTATATTCGGGCAGACAAATAGCCAAGTCACTCAGGGAGAACATACACTTCATGTGGATAAGCGGGCAGAGCCGTCCGGACTTCAGAACAATAAATGAGTTCAGAAGCGGAAGACTGAGGTCGGTAATAGAAGATATATTTGTCGAGACGGTATTGTTCTTAGCAGAGGGTAAGTACATAGACTTGAAGAAGTATTTTGTAGACGGGACAAAGATGCAGGCAGATGCAAACAAAACCAGTTACGTGTGGAAGAAGAATACGGAAAGATATAGGCAAGCAGTTGAGAAGAGAGTAAAAGAAATGTTCAATGAAATAGAAGAGATAAACAAAAAGGAAGACGAACATTACGGAAATAAAGACATAGAAGAGAAGGGCGAAGACAGCCGGATAACAAGCGAAGAGATAAAGCAGCACGTAGAGAAGCTAAACAATATAATTAAAGACTCGCCTCTGGGGAAGGCGGAGAAGAAAAAAGCAGAGGGGATAATAAAAAAGATAGAGAAGAAAGAATTGCCGAAGCTTCAGAAATATGAAACACAAGAGGAGATACTGGGAGAAAGGAATAGTTATTCAAAGACCGATACAGATGCAATATTTATAAGGATGAAGAATAAGCTGCTTCTGCCGGCATATACAATACTGGCGGGGACAGAGAGTCAGTACATATTAAATTACAGTATACATCAAAGCGCATCAGAGACGGGCAAGTTGAAGGAACACATAGAAAAGTATAAAAAACATTTTAAGAAGTACCCAAAGTTAATCTCATCTGACAGCGGCTTTGGGAGTGAGGAGAACAGTGAATATCTGGAGAAAAAGAAGATAAAGAACTATTTAAAGTACAACACATTCCATTATGAAACGACAACGGCATATAAAGAGAACAAATTTCATAAAGACCATTTCAAGTATGAAGAGAAGACGGACAGTTATGAATGTCCGAACAAAAAGAAGATGCAGTTTATAGAAGAGGTAGAAGTAAAGACCAGCACGGGATATAAGCAAACGATAAGGAAATATCGGTGTGAGGATTGCAGAGGATGTCCATTTGCAAAGAAGTGTAAGAAAGGCAAAGGCAGGCGTACAATACAAATAAACAGGAAGCTTGATTATTACCGGAGTAAGATGAGAGAGAATCTGACATCAAAGAAAGGCATAGAGTTGAGGAAGCAGAGGAATGTGGATGTAGAGCCTGTCTTTGGGGATATAAAATGGAATCAAGGATATGCAAGATTCAGGCTGCGCGGGAAAGAAAAAGTCAATGTAGAGGTGGGATTGCTTAGTATAGCGCATAACCTTAAAAAGCTTTCACTAAGCATAAACTAAACGAAATATAAAGGGGAAAACTTGTTAAAAAGTAGAGAAAATAAAATTTAAGATTTTATGAGACTAAAAAATTTTAACTATAAAAATTTACGTGTAAATGGCTACCGGATGTTGAGCAATAAATTACTTTTTGGTCAGCCTCAATGATGGGGGTGAGGTTCATTTTGCGTAACTTCAGTCAGTAAAATAAATTTCACATTTATTCTAAGCATTAAAAACCATAAAATGTCACGTCATTTTACAATTCAATAAAGCAGATTAAAAATATATCCTACTAAAATAATTCCTACCGCTACAACACTTATAAATACTAAAATCAATTGCATCTTAAGTACTTTTTTTAAAATTATTGTTTCGGGGAGTGAAAGTCCTATTACGCTCATCATAAAGGCGAGTACAGTTCCTAGTGAAGCACCTTTTTCTAGTAAAGCCTGTACTATGGGAATTATTCCTGCAGCGTTAGAGTACATCGGAACACCAATAAGTACAGCAATAGGTACCGACCACCACGCAGATTTTCCCATCAATGATGCCATAAAATTTTGCGGTACGTAGCCGTGTATGCCTGCTCCTACTGCTATTCCGATTACAATATAAATCCATACTTTACCGACAATTTCCTTTACAGCTTCTAAGCCTCCGCTTATTCTTTCCGTAAATGTCGGCTTGACTTCTGCTATTTCATTATGCTCTGCTTTAATTGAATAGACCCATTCTTCAACGAATTTTTCTAATTTTAATTTGCCGATTACGTATCCGGAAATCATTGCTATTACTAAACCTGTTGCCGTGTATGTAAGCGCCGTCTTCCATCCGAACAGCCCGAATAAAAGCACAACAGCAACTTCGTTTATCATAGGTGCGGCAATTAAGAAGGAAAATGTTACTCCTAAAGGTACTCCGCTTTCAACGAACCCAAGAAACAGAGGTATTGCCGAACAGGAACAAAACGGTGTTACTATACCAAGCATGCTTGCAGAAACATTTCCCGCAAATAGTTTTTTACCGCCGAGTATTTTTCTGGTCCTTTCGGGAGAAAAATAGGTTCGAACTATTCCTACTGCAAATACTATTAGTAATAATAACAGTAAAACCTTCGGAACTTCAAAAAGGAAAAAATTAAGTGCACTGGTTAAATGAGAATTTTTCGGCAGGCTGCTTAAATCGTAAACCAGCCAATTTATAAAATCCTGAAGGCTTAAATAAATTAGTAACCATACCGGTAAAAGCAAAAAAGGGATTGCCGCTTTTAATTTTTCCCTTTTTAATTCTTTACTATTTACAAACGTGTTCATCTTCCCTTTCTACGGACAGACATTTTGGGCCTATACTGTTCCTTCATCCGTCATAACGAAATATTTTTTTTGAAACCACAAAGCAACATTTACCAGGCTTATTAAAACCGGCACTTCTACAAGCGGACCAATTACAGCCGCAAACGCTTCTCCGCTGTTTATGCCGAATACTGCCACAGCAACCGCAATAGCTAATTCAAAGTTGTTGCTTGCTGCCGTAAATGAAATTGTTGCAGTCTTTGAATAATCCGCACCTATTTTCTTTCCCATATAAAACGATACAAAGAACATTATTATAAAATAAAAGATGAGCGGTATTGCTATCCGCAAAACATCAAGAGGTATTTTTACTATATACTCACCTTTTAATGAAAACATTACTACTATAGTAAAAAGTAATGCTATTAATGTGATTGGACTTATCTTCGGAATAAATTTATTTTGATACCATTCTTTGTCTTTCAGCTTTATTAACGAAAACCTTGTAATAATACCTGCAACAAACGGTATGCCGAGATAAATAAAAACACTTTCCGCAATTTGGCCGATAGTAATATCAACTTTAAATGCTTTCAACCCTAAAGCTGACGGAAGAATGGTTAAAAATACATAAGCGTATATGGAGAAAAATAAAACTTGAAAAATTGAATTGAACGCTACTAATCCTGCTGCATATTCCGTGTCTCCCTTAGCTAATTCGTTCCATACAATTACCATTGCTATACATCGTGCCAATCCTATCATTATTATTCCTGCCATATATGCAGGATAGTCTTGCAAGAATATTATTGCCAATAGGAACATTACTACCGGGCCGATTATCCAGTTCTGAATTAGCGAAAGGGACAGCACCTTTACGTTTTTAAAAACATCACCAAGTTCTTCATATTTTACTTTTGCAAGCGGCGGGTACATCATTAGTATTAAACCTATTGCAATCGGAATATTTGTTGTGCCTGATTGAAATGAATTCCAAAAATCCACAATACCGGGGAAAAGATAACCGGAAAAAACTCCCACAAACATTGCAATAAAAATCCACAACGTCAGGTACCTATCGAGGAATGATAATCGTTTTAAAATACTGCTCATCTTAAATTTCTGCCTTCACTATTTTCTGTTGGTTTACAAATCCCTTTATCCAATCAAAATTAATTGAATTAATGTTCCTTTTACCGATATACTAAATTAATCAACTTACATAAATGATATTCTTTGGAGTAATGGAATGCTGGAATATTGAAGTAATTTTGTTTATTCCATTCCTCCGGTTCTCCATTATTCCAAGAGCTTATTTAACATGAGTAAATTATTATTTGTTAAGCGCATTCAACATCCAATGAGTTAGTGTAGATTTTGTCGGCAGTTTTCCGCTTGAAACTACTTTTCCATTTAATACTAACCCGGGAGTGCTTAATATTCCGTAACCCATTATTTCTTTTAAGTCGGTAACCTTCTCTACTTCCGCAGCAATTTTATTTTCAGAAACTACTTCTCTGCAAAGTTTTTCAAGGTTAATACAATTGGTACAACCCGAACCGAGAACTTTAATATTTAACATAATTCAACCCTTTAAGTTTTCTTTATAAAATTTGTAAAATTCATTTTTAATTTCATCTCTAACTTTCCTGAAAACGGAAAGTATTTCTTCATCCGTTCCGCTTGCAGCGGCAGGGTCTTCAAATCCGATATGGAGTTGTTTTCCCACTTTGCCTAGAAATACCGGGCACGTTTCTCTAACATTGTCGCATACGGTAATTACATAATCAAATGATTCGTTTAAGAATTTCTCAACATTCTTGGTAGCATTTTTACTTAAGTCAATTCCTATTTCTTTCATTACTTGTATAGCCTTGGGATGAACTTTTGAAGAAGGATTTGTTCCCGCTGAATAAACTTCTAATTTAGAATTAAAGGATTTTAAAAACGCTTCAGCCATCTGACTCCTACAGGAATTGCCGGTACAAAGTATTAAAATTTTCATATTATCCTTTCTACATTTAGCCAAATATCGAAATGATATTCAAAAAATATATTATCTTCCGCATACAATATTCCTGTCCACCTTTTGGATTTTCCGCTTATCGGAAATAATTACGCTGTCGTCGGCAATCCAGAAATCCAGCGTAGCAAGCACAGATGAAATCCTGTTATCCGGCGGGTTGGAGTTTATTTTATAGTTAACCCATTTACCTTCTTTCTCTTCCACAATAAATCCCGCATCCCGCAAAATACTTAGATGTTTGGAAACTGTGGAAGTTGCTAAATTCAATACCTCAGTAATTTCACAAACGCATAAATATTTTGTTTGCAGCATTTTCAATATCCTTAGCCTGTTAGGATCCGAAAGTACTTTGAATAATTTTGAGCTTTCTTTTATCGTCATATTATATTTCGTTAATAGGCGAAATATACCTGATGCTTAATATAAAATCAAGCTATCCCTTATATCCTATTACGGTAATGCTGAAAATACCTTTAAGTTTTTCTTTATATTCTTTTATCCCTTGTTCGCTCAAATATTCTTTCAATAGGTTTTCTGGTAATGGTGTTTCCTTAGTTTTCTTTATTTCTATATTCATAAATCCGGCATCATCAATAATATTAAGATATTCATCTTGCTGCAGTGCGCCTGAAATGCAGCCCGCATACATTTCCGCTGATTTTTTTAATTCATCCGGCATCTCTCCTTTCATTACAACATCCGAAACACAAAAATGTGCGCCCGGTTTTAGTATCCTGTAAATTTCCGAGAAGGCTTTTCGTTTATCCGGAACTAAATTTAAAACACAATTACTTAACACAACATCTGCACAGTTGTTTTCCAAAGGAATATTTTCAATATCCCCAAGTTTAAATTCAACATTTTTATAACCGAGCTTTGCCTTATTTATGTTTGATTTATTAATCATTTCTTCGGTCATATCTATGCCTATTACTTTGCCTTCATCGCCTGCAATTGCTCTTGCTATAAATACATCATTCCCCGCACCAGAGCCAAGATCAACAACAGTATCGCTTTTTTTAATCCCGGCATATTCCGTGGGAAGCCCGCAGCCAAGTCCAAGATCAGCATCCGGGACATATCCGTTTAGCTTAGAGTAATCATCCTGGAAAACAGAACTATCGTTTTTATAAGATGTACAGCAGCCGGTAGTTCCGCAGCAGCCGGTAATTCCCGCGCTTGTAGCTATATCGGCATACTTGTTTTTTACTACTAATTTAATTTCTTCCGGTGAGTTCATATTTCTTCCTTTCATTTTACTTTAACATTTACAGATTATTGAATATAGCTTGTCCAGTTCCTTCTTAAATTTTATTAGTGTTTTATCATTAATGCAGTAGCATATTTTCGGCCCTTTTATCTCACCCTTTATTAAACCGACTTTTTTAAGTTCTTTAAGATGCTGCGATACGGTGGATTGAGATAACGGCAACTGCTCTACAATATTTCCTACCATGCAGGAATTCATCGATGTTAAGATCTTGAGAATTCTTATCCTTGCCGGATGAGCAAGTGCCTTGGCAATATCTGCGAGCTGAATATCATCTTTTGTAAATTCTTCTTTCTTTGAAAATGCCATTTTAATAATTCCTCCAATCGTTAATCGTAAAAATACGATTAAAGTTTCCACTTTGTCAATACCGAAATTCTGCTTTGTTAAAAACAAAGTAATTGTTATTGTTAATCCTCGAGACTGGTTAGAATCCGGACAAAAATTTCACGGATACAAATGTCCGGCATTGCAATTGGGTTTACGCGCCGGTACCGAAGCTAAGAATAAACTTGTTTAAAAAGAGCAAAAGACGGACAACTAATTGTGTTTGCAGATATAGGTGATGACCACGGCGCTACTTGTCACGCAGACTGGCTTCAAGTAATTATGGTAATTACTTTCGGTAAATGCAACGTTAAAAAAACGCAAAAGGCAAAAGAGTTGTTACGGTAATTGATAAAAAAACTAATAAAACCGTACGTGTAACTCCGAAGGCTGAAGCAATACTTGCAAACAAACAGACACCTTTCTTTAAAGATTACAGGGAGAAAGGCATACCGGCAAGCGAAGTACCGCCGGCGGCTATTGATCTGCAGGTTGTAAAATTAATGAATACACCGCAGGAAATGCAGCTTAATATTTCCGAAGTGTTTGATTATGATTTGCACGAAGCACTTCAAAGCTTTAACAGTTTTGCATGCAAAGAATGCGGCGGGATGACTGTTATGGAATACGGAAGGGTTAAAACGGATAAAAAAGTTTTTCAGGATTGTGCAGTAAAATAAATGAAATAGCAAAGGTTAAGTAAATTATATTTACATGCCGGTGAAAAACATTCCTTTATTCCGGTATAAATTTTACGTGCATTTCTATTTAAGAAATCGCTTAACTACAAACCCAAGTTGAACTTTAACCCGGCAGTAAAATATACAATTTTATACTTTTGAAATTGAAGATATTGATATGCTGCAATGATATCAATCGGTTTTACAAAATAGAATTCCGCTTTAATGTTGTATGCCCCGGTTTGAGTTTCATTTTGGTTTAACAATGTTAAATATGAAGGATTAAAATAGTAAGCCCGTTTTCCTAAAAATCCACCGGTAATTATTTTAAACCAACTCACAGGTAAATAAGAAACTCTTGCAGAAACCGAAGAAAGATTTCTTCCGTCCGTTACTATCGTATAGTTAGGGTAAATTGATAAAGTCAACTTAGAATTTACTATCCAATCAAAAGTAAAATTTAATTGATTGCCTGTTAAGTTTTTTATCCCCTTTAGATTTAAGTAAGTATATGAAAACCCCAAATAGGTTTTGCCCAAATTATAAATTGCATGAATGTTTGCAAGGTTTGTTTTATCTGTATAATTATATGGATAAGGTGAATAATTAAAATTACCCTGAACGAATGCATAATTAAGTTTTAAGTAGAAAGGATAAATAGCCTTTAATCCGCCGATTAAAATAGTCTGCTGTTTGTAATTCCATTCTTTGTTATTGATAATTAGATTATCGTAGCCGGCTGTAATTCTATTATCCCGGTTTTGATAAACTGAGGTATAAATCGAATACTCGTTTGAATAATTACCGTTGGAATAATTCCCGTATGTATAATAACCTGAAGGGGAGAGCAGTGATTCTCTAAATTGCGGGTATGCAAACTGTGAAATAAATATTAATAAAAACAAAATAAATAAAAATAATTTTTTCATTGTGTTAACTTAATTCCTTCCTTTGCGGAATCATTCCCCGGATTTAGCGCCAACGCGTTTGTAAATAAGTAAATTGCTTTTTTTAAATTACCCTGATAATAATATACCCATCCCAGTTCAGCATTTACCTGATAATCCGACGGATAAATTTTATGCAGCTTTTCCAAAAGAAGTTTTGCACTATCATAATTTTTTGAGTTAATATAAATTTCACCGAGTTTTAAATTTGCGGTATAATTAAAATTATCTATTGCAATAATTTCTTTATAAATACTTTTCACCGAATCCCAATCATTCTCGGCAGAAAACGGATAGGTAAGACCTAACATAGATTCTATACTGTTATTGCTTAGCCTTGCTGCTTCTTTATAAAACTTCAACGACTCATCATTTTCTTTATTCAAATAATATAGCCAGCCGAGCCTTAAGTTAACCAGGTAATCATCTTTGTAATCATTATAAATTATAAGCATTGTATTTAATGCTTGCTTATAGTCTTTGTCCTTCTCTTCTTTTATTGAAGTTTGAAAAGAATTAAGTTTATTATCGGAACCGGTTTTAGTATCCTGTCCAAACAACTGGATTAAAAATATAAAGATGAAAATAATTATAGATTTAAATTTCATTATTGTTCCTCCGGCAATTGAATTATTTTTGCTTTGAAAGTTCTTTTATCTAATTGAAAAGTGAACTCTTTTATATATCCGCTTTTATCAATTTCCAAATATCCTTTACCGGTTTGATTGTAGAATGAAAAAATTCCCTTCCCGCGATTTTTTAATTCGGACGTTATTATAAAATTGTTTTCATCCTTTCCTCCTTTCAAAAATTTTAATTCCGTTTCAGATGAGATTTGTTCTCCGAATATTAAAATGAATTCAGAGATGAAACGGACGGCAAGATTAACCGTTGCAGAGTTTGGAAACTTGTCATTCCATACAATATCTTCTCCATAACATAACGGAATTCTAACGGCATTCAGATAGAAATAATAAAGCGCAGATTTTTTATTTCCTATAAAGTTATTCGAGTAAAACAATTTTTCATTTTTGTACAAAAACAACACTGCGGCTTTATCGGATTTTATATACATATTGTTGTAAATGTCAACTTCAACATTCCATTTCTCTTTAAAAGATTTTTCGTTTAAAATGCAGTTAAACTCAAATTCATCGCCAAGTTTAAACTCGAATGCCTTCTTTATTGTTTTATGTGTTTCTATATTTTTAACTATCGATCCTTCCTGCGGGTACGAAAAAGTTTTAAGGTAAAACTTACCGTTGCTTTTTTCAAGATAATGGGCAAAAGGATGTTTAAAAGTTTTATCGCCTAATTTATCCGTTAATTGAAATTGAAAATGAAGATGCGGTGACGGTGAACGGCCGGAATTTCCGCACCTGCCTATTAACTCGCCTTTTTTAAGGGTTGAATTTTCTTTTACTTTTATTGTGTTTGCCTTAAGATGAGATATAGAAGAAAATAACCCGTTACCGTGATCGATTATAACTGTGTTGCCCCAGTTCTTATCTATGTTAGCTTCGCCTATTTTATTATCTATTACATTATCAATAATGCGTACAACTTTGCCTTCAAGCGGTGCGGCAACCGGAGTGTTATAGCAGTAAAAGTCATCCTTAGTGTTTCCGTAAGTTGAGAATTCATTACCTTTTTCATTTTTAATTACAAAATCCCATGCGTACTTCCATTTATCTTTATGAGTAAACTTTCCCTCAAAACCTTGCGATATAATCCACTCACCGAAAAACGGAAGTTCCGGGAAAACATATTTAAATTTTTCAAATCGTGATTTTCTATTCTGGTGATAATAATAATTTTCTTCCGGGGAACCGGGCTGAAAATACAATAGCACAAAATCGCTTTGCTCTTGCCTGAATTTTAAGCTGTAGATAATCGCAAGTACAATAATATTAAAAGGTAATACTAAAACCGGCAGCGGAATTCTATTTAATAATGTTGTAAAAAATCCCGTGAAAATTATTACCATCATTGATGATACAACAATTAAGAATATACTTTTTTTAGAAACGATTATTAAGCTTCCGCCAAGCGAAAACGAAACTAGAATTGAGTTGAATGAAGTTATTATCAGCATGGTTTGTGTATAGTTTGGGAACATAAATTTGAGCAAAATAATATTTATTGCAAAGGCTAATATGCTGTTCACAAACATTACCCGCGAAAAGAAAAGTATGGCAACAGAAAGAACAATTCCCGTTAATATACTTTTTTGCAGAAGTATAAATGAAAATGACTTAAAGTACATTTTGATTGCAGCGGGAATAAAACTTAAAAAGCTATAATCAATAAAAGAAAAATTTTTGTAGTGAACCGAGTTATAATTTGTTAAGAATATAATAAAGATAAAAAATGAAATTACAAACGGCAGGCTCAGTCCCGGTAAATTAAAGGATGATGCCAAATAATTCTCGAGCACGGCAGATATGAAAAAAGTAATTATCACAAAAACAAAAACTATAAAAATTAAAAACGGAGTAAGATTGAAAAAGAAACCTGCTGCTGCCGCAATAAGAATTCCGTTAAATCCGTACAAGCCTTTGCGTATCTTTTCTTTGTCGTACTTTAGTAATAGTGCCGTTGCATTGGATATAATTGCTCCGCCTAAACCAAGCAGCCCGATTACCGGGAGGAAGAAAGTGGAAAGCAAAGCAGCAATTCCAAACCACTTTTTACTGCAGAAAAAAATCTGGCCGTAACTAAATATAATTGAATCAAAAAAGCATTTCATGATTTATTTGATTGATAAAAAAATGTTGCCTGAATCTTTTAATACAAAACACATTTATTTATAATGAAAATTCTTTCAGCTTTTCCGGTAAATGCTCAAGACTCATTATGTATTCCAGGTCTTCGCTTTGTCTAATTAATTCAACTTTCCCTTCTTCCGTAACCATTACAATGTTTGGCCTGAGCGAAATGAACTGCATCCATTGAGTCATATTATAGGCACCGACATAAAACAAAACTACATAATCATTTTTCTTTAGAGCCGGCAAAACGATGTCTTCGTGGAGACAATCAATATTCATACACAGCGGACCGTAAATAGTAGCATTCTCGGTAATAGAACCGGTTTGCTGTGCAGGCATTATTTTATGCTTATACCAAAAACTTGTAAACATAATATTAACTCCGGCGTCAACAATAACAGCTCTTTTTCCGTTTGATAATCTTTTGTTACCGATGACTTTTGAAATCAAATAACCGGCATCGTCAATAAGTGCTCTACCGGATTCTAGGATTAACATAGGTAATTCATCGGCGGTTAAATCCAAATCGAACAGGGGAGCGGTAATTGCATCTGCAAACTGTTCCATAGAAGGAAGAATTTCTTCTGCAGGCAGATATTGTCCTTTTAAAGTATTGTGGGAAGGCAGTCCGCCGCCGGCATCAATATAATCTATATTTATACCGTATTTTGTTTTCAGCATTTTGGCTAAGTCAGCAAGCTTGGTAATTGCAATTCTATAAGCTTCAGCGCTCATCATGTAAGTTCCTATGTGTGTATGAAGCCCTTTTATCTTCATTCCATTTGAGGCAGCAATTCGTTTTAATGCTTCGGCTGCTTCTCCGTTTTCATAATTAAAACCGAATCTGTCCCATCTAGGGTAAATTCCCGTATCCATATTTACACGTATTGCAACATCAGCGGTTAAGCCGAGTTTATCCGTCAATTCATTTATTTGATATAATTCATCAAAGTGATCGATATGAATTTTTGCATTCTCTTTTATTGCTCTTATTATGCCTTCAATACTTTTATGCGGGCCGTTGAAAATTATTTTATCACCCGGCACGCCGAGTCTTCTTGCACGTTCGTATTCAAATTCTGAAACAACTTCTGCCCACGAACCTTCCTGGTGAAAAATTGAGCAAACGGCATTCAAGTAATTTGTTTTGTAAGACCAGGCAAATTGAACTTTAGGATATCTTGTCCTGAATATCCTGTATGCGTTTCTTTGATTCTCGCGAATTTGTCTTTCCGAAAGGACAAATAAAGGAGAACCGTACTGTTCCGCCATTTTTTTTACCGGTACACCGTCTATTTCTGTTTTCGGAATATTCACAGGGGCACCGCCAAATTTATTCATCATTCCGGAATGGTTTTTAGTTATTACCGGGCTTTCATATAATGTTTTTTCCATTTCTAAATTCTCCTGTAATATTTAGTTCTTCAAATTCTTTTATGTTTGTAATTAAATCCCAGGAACAGCGGATAAAAATTTTACCTACTTCATATCCTTTTAATGGTTCAACTTTATTTCCCAGTGCAAGCTGTAAAAGTGCGGCCGGAAGGTTCTGCCCTGCTTTAACAGTTAGATAAACCCATGCGGGGAACCTGGGATTGATTTCAATTAAGTAATATTTATTGCTCTTACTATCTTTTACAAATTCCAGTTCGGTGCCGCTTTTCCACTTTAGGCTTTTCATTATTTTTTCCGAAAGCTCAATTAAAGCCGGGTCGTTAATTGTAATGCCTGCCCAGCCTTTTCCTTTTTCGGTTATGTAAAGTTTCTTCATCCCGACCGCTCCTATTGTGTTCCCGGTGCCATCACCAAGAGCTGCTACATTGAACTCTTCTCCGGCAATCATTTCCTGCACAATAATAGGTAGGCCCCATTTGTACTTAATTTTATTGAAGGCAGAAACTGCCTCGTTAAAATTGTTTACAATGTAAGCATCGTAAAAAATTCCTTTAACCACCGCCGGGTAATTAAAGTGAGACGGCAGAGAATAAAGTTCTGAAGTTGAACCTGCTAAAATAGTTTTTGGAAATATTAATCCCGATTCCTCACAAAACTTTGCCAGTTTATCCTTTGCCCTTATGGTTAAAAGTTCTGTTGAAGGAAGAAAAGTTTTTATGCCGAGTTCGTTTAGCCTTTGAGCAAGCTTTGTAAAGCCGTAAAGCTCAGAATCCAGGGTGGGGATGATTACATCAATTCTTTCTTTTTCGTGAACGTATTTTAACCTTTCAAATAAAGGCTCAAGCCCGCCGGAAGGATAGGGAATCATGTAATTTCTTGCCGATACATTATTCATATATGCGCCGGGTTCAAGCGAATCATAGAGCAAGCCTATTATTTCGCCGTTAAATTTTTCGGATTCTTTTAACGCTCGAATAACCGGTACACCCGGCCCCGGATTATCGATATTGTTTAATCCTGTTACTGCGACTTTCATGATAATTCCAAAATTTTATAGTTTTTTAATTGAATTACGAAATCGTGAAAATCTTTTTCAATGGTGTTTTTATCAATATCATATTTCTCGGAAATATTTTTTATTGTTGATTGAAAATCTTTTCCCTGCTTTATAAGATTAATAAAGTCCTTTGCAATTTGATTAAGTGTAAAAGTTTCTCCCGTTGCGGGGATAAACATAAATCCGCTGTCGCTTACTGCGATATTCGATATTAGGGCGTAGTTGTCCATGCTTAACTTTCCTTTCTTTTTTTTATTGAATCACGTTAAGGAATTATGTTAATCTTTATCCTAATCTTACTCCTAATCATTTAAAAATCGATTAAAATAAAGAACAAGAGTTTGATTGGGAAAATTCTAAGTAAGTTGAGTTAATTAAGAATTAAATTCCGTTTTAAGACTCTTTATTAAAGATATTTTTTAGTAAATATTTTAAATTTTATCACGGTGGGAATACCATCCTTTCTATTTTAATTCTGCCGGTTATTTTTTTTATCCTATTTTTGCCGGTAGAAAATTTATTTTTTGTTATTTAAAAATGACGGTATCAATTCTAAAATATTAATTATCCTTTAGTTGTTTACTTTTGTTATATACCTAAAAAATTTTTTATGACCTCACCCCCCGTCTCTCTCACCTTAGTAAGCAGAGGGGGAACCAATTATGCATTACATCTCTTTAATGACTGGATTTACTCAAAATGTATAAGAGCAAGAGATGGCATCTTTTCTTTTTAAAAAGAATTCGATAAAAGTCTTTTTCCTTTTAAAAAATAAATATTTATTCTCTCCATAAAAGATGCCATCTCTCTTTTTACTTTGTTCAGTTAATAAAAAATATTTTTCAATTCAATTAGGCCTTCCCAAACCGAGCCTGTTTTCTTCTCCGGGTCGCATATCTTGCCCGGGTGGCGGCGGGCCTTGCGGCATCGGTCTAATTACCGCATTATAAAACAATTCAAGCTGCTCAGAAGAAAGTATACCTTTTACATCAAGCATGTTTTCCAAAGCAAGCTGACTTATCTTTAACCTAATATCCGATATCTTTTTCAGATTTGCATTAAGCTCATCTTTAGGAACAGGTTTTTGAATTAACAGTTTATATGTCTCATCGTCTAAAACTCTAATTTGTTCTTTATACGGCTGCACTTTTACCTGAAACTTATCAAGCATTCCTCTTAACTGCTCTTTCTGTTTTTTATTTAACTTTAACAACAATTCTTCCGGCGGCGGCGGCATGCCCCGGCCGTTGAAACGTTTGCCTGCCTGATTATTTTTACTGCCGTTCATTTGCATATAAACAAAACTGCCTATAGTTGCTAAGTTGATTAAAATTAGAAATATCAAAACCCCGATCAAAATTTTTAACTTCATTTTTTATTCTCCTGCCCGGTTGATAACGTAGATTCAAAATGATCGCTTAAACCTTCCTGGGAATAAACCTGATAGTAAGCAGAAACTATTGACTGGTTACTTTGAGAACTTTGTTTACTGTTGTATAAACCTTGTCCGAGTATAATTCCTAGAAAAATTGCAGCCGATGAAGCCAGGGAAAAAAACAACAACCTTAAATAAGATAAATTATGTTTTGAATTAGCTTTATTTTTTTCGCCGTTAACAATAGCTTTAATTCTTGTCGGTAAAAACGGGTCCGGCTCAAGCTCGTTTAAATTCTCTTTAGAAACCGGCGAAGTTAAATCCTGCATTATTTCAAAATAATTTTTGCATTCTTTGCAACCGGAAAGATGCTGTTCGATTTTATGCATTTCACTTTCCGATAGTTTACCTTCCGACCACTCCAGAAATTTTGACTTAATATGTTCATTATTTTGTATCATCTTTTTAATTTCTCTTATAATGTTAGACATCATTTATGAAAAAAACTTGCAAAAATATTTATAGAAATTTTAACCAAGGCTCTAATTTTTCCATTAACTTCTTTTTTGCCCTATGAATACGTGCTTCAACAGCACTTACACTCAGCTTCATCTGTTCTGCGATTTCTTTATAACTCATATCTTCGTACCTGAAAAGAACGAACGGAACCCGGTATTTTGCAGGCAAGGAATCTATTATTGAATTAATTATTTTGTCTCTTTCCGATTTCTCCAATATCTTATCGGGCTTAGAAGTACTTATATTATTTGCGTAAGCCGGTTCAAGCATATCCTCATGTAAAATTTCGCTTACGTTTTTATCCATTATACTAAAAAATTTGTAACGCTTTTCCTTTTTCAGGTAAGTAATTATATGATTGAGTGCAATCCTGTAAATCCAGGTATAAATGTTCGACTCGCCGTTAAAAGAGGAAAGATTTTTATACACCTTAATGAAAACCTCTTGAGTCATATCTCTGGCAGTCTCCTCGGATGACGTCATGCGGTAGGCAAGGTTAAGAACCTTCCTGGAATAATCGCGATAAATTTCATCGAAATTTAATAAGGTAACAATTTCCTGCAAACGGTATCCTTTGGATATTTGAATTACTCTATTACCCGGCAGAAGACTGTTATCATAACTCGGGATAACCTGCTTCATCGTTCTTCTTTTTTATTATTTTCTTCTTGTAATAGAGTTAGACAATAAATTAAAGAATTTCTTGCAAAAAACTAAAAAATATTTTCGATTTAGAAAAAACTTTGCTAACAGGATAGAATTTTGTTGAACTTGAAGGATTATTTTTATTGAGACAGAAGATTTGGAAACTCCCGGCTTTATCGGTATGCTCTGACTCGGCTTAGCTGAGAGAAAGTTATTTAAAAAGAAAAAAACCTTCTGCTTTTGGAATACTACAACTCAAAGACACGAAGGTTTTTCGTGGGCGCTGAAGGAGTCGAACCTCCGACCCTCTGC
>JBJKSH010000085.1:0-2714 GCA_046704255.1 Ignavibacteriaceae bacterium
TTTTTACCCAGGGAGAAATAAAGTAAGTAAAAGCCCATATAAATAAAGCAGGAGAAAGTGTTGCTGCACCTAAAGGCAGATTTATTGAAAGCAAAAAAATTGCCGAGCCGATCATTATCAGAATGGATCGTGAGAACTGCATTAACGATTGAGAAAAAAACTGATTTATTTTATCAGTATCATTATTAATTCTGGAAATCAAATCGCCGGCCTTGTTCTGGTTGAAAAAATCAACCGGAAGTTCCTGCAGCTTGCCGAATAACAAATTGCGTAAAGTAAAAAGCATATGCTGCCCGAACGTTCCCATCAATTTAGTTTGTACGTATGATGTAATAAAAGTAAGGATATACATAACTAGTAAAATTCCGCTGAAAACAAGAACTCCGTGGTAAAGTTTTGTGCGTACATAATTATCAATTGTGTATCCGATTAAATATGGGCCAAGTAGAAGCAGAACTGCTGAAATTGTCATAGAGATAAAAGCCATTATTAGAAGCTTTTTATCTTCTGCTGCATATTTGAATAAGCTTTTTAATGCAGTTAAAGCTGATTTCTTTTTATCTCTTTTTTCAAATAATGAATTAAGGTTGTAATTCATATCGACTCGTACTTTTTTGAGAATTATAAATCTGAATATATTCCGGGCATTCTTCAATCATTTTTTCATGCTTTCCTGAAGCAATAACTTCACCTTCCATAAGAAGAATAATCTGGTCAAAGTTTTCCACCGGTGCGATCTTTTGAGTAATTGAAATTAAAGTGATTCCTTTATAGTTGTTCATTACATTCGATAAAATTTTTTGTTCTGTTTGATAATCAACACGTGCAGTAAAATCATCCAAAAGTAAAATTTTAGGATTTAATGCTAACGCTCTTGCAAGCATTATACGCTGCTTTTGACCGCCCGAAAGACTGGTACCTCTTTCCGATACAATTGTATCAAGCTTATCTGGTAGTGTATCTATAAATTCTTTCAGCTCGGCTGTTTCTATTGCCTTTTCAAGTGCTTCATCGGAAACAGAATTATTGAATGCTATGTTTTCTCTTAAGCTTATATTAAAAATTATACTGTCCTGAAAAACAATACCGATTTGTTTATGAAAAGATTCTTTAATGTATTCATAAATATTTCTTCCTTCGAACTTTACCTCTCCGGAATTGGGCTTTATAAGCCCTGTTAAAAGATAAAGCAATTGCGTTTTCCCCGCAGCAGTAGGCCCTATTATTGCTGTTTGCGATCCTGCACCTATTTCAAACGAAATATTTTTTAGTACGGGTTTATCATTATACAGAATATTTACATTCTCCATCTTGATATTTCCTTTGATGGATTCACTTACTGTACCTGTTTCTATATGATCATCTGCATTCAGCACCCGAACAATTCTTTGATATGAAACGGAAGCTCGTGCAATTATATTGCTCATAAATCCGATGATTATAATAGGAAAGACAAGGATTGCAATATAGCTGTTGAACGCCGCAAAATTACCGAGTGTCATTGTTCCCATTATAACAAAATGTCCGCCCAAAGCTAGTACGGATATTAGAGCAAGATTAGAAACAAACCCAATCACAGGTATTAATATGGCAAATAATTTAACAACTGAAATTCCCACATCCTTTGCTTCAGTACTTGCGTCAAGAAATTTTTGATATTCAAACGTTTGTGAATTTATTACACGAATTATTGCGGCTCCCAGAATGCTTTCATTAATTACTTTATTAAGCCAATCGATAATTTCTCTGCTTCTTCGGAACAATACTCGTACTTTTTTCAAGACTATTGCAAATGTTCCTCCGATAATCGGGATGATAGCAATAACTGTTAATGCAAGTTTCCAATCTATGGTTAGTAAAAGTATTACTGTGCCCGCTATAATAAAGACCGACGATACTATCGAGGCAACAGCCTGCGAGACGAACATCTTTACAGCATCAATATCGGACGTTAAATACGATAATAATGAAGAAGGATTTGCTTCCTGAATATAGGCGTAACTCTGCTTTGATATTTTATCGGAAAGTTTTTCTCTTAAATCCCGTGCCACTTTTTCCGAGGTGTAGGTCTGCATAACACTTTGCAGGTAAGTAAAAAAAAGTATTACCAGGGAAGCAGCCAAAAACTCAATTGCAACTGTTTTAAAATCGTAATTACCTGCAGTATAAGAATCAATACCATGAGAAATAATTTTAGGTATTACAAGATTCACTCCGTTGCCTATAAGTACAAACAGAATCAATATGAAAACCATTTTCTTATACGGCTTAAGCAGTGAAGTAATTCTGGGCTTATCTTTTATATAGGGTTTCTTCGTTCTATTCATTATCCGTTTTCTAATTTGAAGCTTAAACTTAGCTAAAAAATATTTCCCGTATTAATTAAAATCGGCAAAGTTATATAAATTACCGGTGAAAATTTTTTAATGCGTTTACTCGCATTATCTTTATTATAGACGAACAAGCAGATTAAATATTTTAAATTATATTAATGTCTCAATAAAAATTATTAGTAATTTCAATCAACTTCTCTGCGGTATTATGTTCAACAAAATTGGGTTACTTAGAGAAGTAACGGAGAGCCACCATTTAGCTGAGTGCAACATTCAAAAATGCTTATAACGATACTATCCCTTCAAGGGATAGTATCGATTCTTTAAATAACACAAAGTTTTTAATCTTCATCATATTTTAACAATTCATCTTCTAATTTT
>JBJKSH010000086.1:0-44781 GCA_046704255.1 Ignavibacteriaceae bacterium
GTTATCGGCAACTTCAATTTGCACTTTATTTTGCAAATTAGCCGGCAGCATCGCAATAACAGATTTCTTGTTCAGACTTCGTGTTTTCATATATAATGCATGATGACTAAAAGGACAAATACCTTTGTTGTTGCTAAACGGACAAACCGACGAAGGATCATTAACCATCTGTAATTTACCCTTGGTCATTGTCATTAGCTGATATGGACAAACCCCCGCACTTTCAGGTATTTCAACCAGAAATGTATGCATTACTTTTGCTTGATGTAATGCTTTAGCTTTTGGCGCCTGTATAAAATACATGCCTGCAAATAAAAGCAATGCAATTGAAAATAGTACCCCCGCTTTTACCAATGAGATGTTCCTCTTCATATAAGTACCCTCGAATTTTTATGAAATGAAATTGTTTCCGCAAACAATGTAGAACTAATATTATCTAATTTGAAACGTTGTTCTTCATTTCAAATTTATTTAAACCTAATTTCTTTTTTCTATTTAATCAAGAATAAAATTTTTACCATATCCGGGCTCACTTTTACAATATTAATAACTGAACTAACACAAGAAGAAAGATGGCATCTTTTCTTTTTATGAAGAATTCGATAAAAGTTTTATTGCTTTCAAAAAATAAATATTTATTCTCTCCATAAAAGATGCCATCTCTTGCTCACATACATTTTGCGTAACTTCAGTTAATAACTAATTTTACAAAAACTTCCGAAATAATAAAGTAGCTGAACAGCACTTTATTATTTCAATATTCCGGGAATTATTGTTTGTTTAAACATAATCGGTTTTAAATTTTAAGAAAGCAGCAGCAATTACCGTCCCGAATAATCCCACTATTCCCCCAATTAAAAAAGCAGCGGGTATACCCCACGCATCGGCTACTAGTCCGAAAACAATTGGGCCCAAAACCTGTCCGGAACTTATAGATGTCGTAAATGCTCCTGTTGTAGAGCCCATACCGTAAATTCTACCTCTTTCAGTTCTAATAGCAATGGCGGATGCGCGAGCTATCGAGCTAAAAATACCCATGCCGGTAGTTAATAATATAAAAATTAAAAAGGAGTTAAATTGCGCAATTATGCACATAAAAATTGCACTTAATACTCCGCCTATAAATATAAAACTTATTTTCAAATGCGGAAATTTATCAACTGCAAGACCGAATGGGTATTGTATAACCGAACCTGACAGCATGTAAGCAGACAATATAAGCCCGACATTTGTAAGGCTCATGGAAGCTGCCTTAACTGCAAGTATAGGGAAGAATGTATTAAACCCCCACCTGTAAAATCCTCTTGAACTAAAATAAGCTAAAATCCCTATCATGGGTTTATCTTTAAATACCGGTATAAGAGATTTTAATAAAGGAACTTTTTTACCTATGTGTTTTTTAATTTCGGTACTTTCCGGTACTAAGAATAAAATTAAAATTAAGGAGATAAAGGAAAGAATCGCCATAAAATAGAACGGCATCTTAATATTAAATTGATCCGAAAAATATCCTCCTAAATACGGGCCTAGCGCCTGTCCTGCAAAAAAGGACATGAAGAACAAGTTCATATATTTGCCCTCTTTGCCGACGGGAGTAATATCCCCTATATATGATTGTGCAACAGGCGTAACCAGAACCGTCGAAAATCCCTGAACAACTCTAATTAATGTTAATGTGAATGGTGAATTTGCATAAACAAATGTTATAGATAATAATGTAAAAAGAATTAAACCAGCAATGAGAAAATTTTTTCTTCCTTTGCGGTCGGAGTATTCACCGATAATAGGCGCAAAAATACCGCGGGAAAGTGCAAAACCGGAAAATAAAATTCCCAATTCTAATCCGGTTGCCTTCATATCTTTAGCATATATGGGCAGAATAGGTGCAATAATTCCCAGGCTTAACATTGCTATCATAGTTGCAATGAATAGGCTTACAAAAATTTTTTTCTGCATAAGTTAAGATAACAATTTATGCCGGAAATTACTTTAAGCTATTGCTTAGGAAACAGAAAGACAATATAAATTTTTGCTGTCTTCCCATATTTGGCAGCTTCTAATTTAACCACAAACAAAAATCCTTCCTTTCCAACAGGTGTATGAGTCGCTACTTAATCGCTTCAAATCTTCAATTGAAGCGATCTGGAAGCGACTCATATTAGACGAGGAATGCTATTATATATAATTAAGCTGCAAAAGCCGATGTTTCTGCCGCTATGATTAAAAATACATGGAATCAGCAAACGTCGTTATTTAAGCAGCAGCATCTTTTTAACCTGCGAAAAATTCCCGGAGCGAACCCTGTAGAAGTATACACCGCTTGCCCAGCGGCTTGCATCTAACCGTATTGAATAACGCCCGGCTCTCAATCTTGAATCGAATAATGTTGAAACCAACTGACCTAAAATATTAAACACTCTAATAGTTGTGTAGCCGGGTTTTGGCAAACCAAAACGAATAGTTGTTGACGGGTTAAAAGGATTCGGAAAGTTTTGAGAAAGTGAATATTGCTTTGGTATGTTTTCATTATTAACATTCGAAACAATAGGGGAAGTAGTAACTTCTGCCGTATCAGGTTTTTGTTCAACGTTTCCGGCATAATCTTCGGCAATACTGTAAAAGCCGTAAACGCTATCTGGTGAACCCAAGTACAAAGCAGTAGTGTCGGTGGTAGAGACCCATAAAGAAAAGGGGCCGTGATTAGTTGAAACATAAATGTTATATCCTGCAATACCTGATGTTGCATCATAGCCCTCCCAGGAAATCCTGAATGTGGAATCAGATTGAACGGCAGACAGCGGATTCATGTGACTTACAGGAGGTTCAAAATCCAGAACATTACTCCACTTGTTTGTATAAATTGGTGCGTTCGCATCAAAAATAACGCTTGCCTTATTGTCTAATTCACTACCGGAAGCCTGATAACCATTTGGTTTTATTGTAAAAAAAACACTGCCTTCACCCTCAGGAGGGTAAACATTAGGCGGTAAAAAGCCGACTGTAGGATCAGACGGATATTCTTCTGTTGAAGTATCTATTGCCATTAACTGCCAGTTTGCAATGTCTGTAGCTTCGTTTATTCCGGCTATTATGCGCACAACATATTTGTTTTCGTTAGGAAGCCTTACGGTTGTTATCCAGTTCTTTACGTTGGGAGGAGGAATTACTGTAGTATCGCCAAAAGTTATAGGGCCCAAATTGAAAGTTGAAATATCAAACTTATCCGGGTCCAATTGGTCTGTAACATTTACAAACTTTGCCGGAGCAGTTGCTGTTGAATCATTTTCAAAGTGTATCATGTATCCTGCTGTTCCTATTCCTTTTGTATAATGCAGGTCTCCAATTCCCGAAGGGCCGGCAATATAATTTGGATCCATAGAATTAATTTCGTCGGAATGTACGGAATGTTTGTAGATGTCTGAAACAATAGGCCAACAAGCAGTGGATGCACTCATAATGTCCATTGGTATTGTAATATAATTTACCCATGGAATTTCTTCCAACAGACCTTCAATACAGCTAATCGAAGTTGCAACAAATCCACCTGAAACGCTGTACATTGACCAAACTTTAGGAAATTGAGAGGAACCGGAATAGGCTGAAGTAAGGCTTACACCAGTTCTTAAAGCATACCAAATAATTGCCGACATACATCTTTCTGCTCCTTTTAAATTAACCGCATGAAGCCCCAACTTGAATAATGCGGAAATACAATTTAGAAATTGAAGCCCGGTTGTGGCTATTTTATAAGGAGTTGAAAAATAAGACCACACATGAACTTTATTTTTTACGTTAGCGGTTTCCATACTTGGGTTTATAGATGCCATATCGTTTGTGGTCAAAAGCGGTTGTCCCGTGGGTGTTGTCCAGGCATCTATAGTATGCCCACGTGCGTAGAAACTTAGTGTAACTATGGAGTTTGCTTTTACTTCCGGAATAACAACCGAAAGAAACCATTTGTTGGTTTTGCTGTCATATTCTACTGCACTCTTGTTGCCCCACCCGGGGAACCCGGTATTAGAGCTGTCAAATTTGTCGGGATTAACATTTACAATCTTAAAATACGGTTTTAATATTCCGAATGTGTTTGCTTCACTTACAGTTATGAATAGAGGTACCATATAGGCATCCACGTTTCCACGATTTGAAAGAGAAACATAATATAACTGTGGGGGCTGCCAAAAACGGAATGAATTTGGCCCGCTCAGCCCAACATAAATATCGGGTCTTTTAAATTTTTGTATAGTAAGTGCATCCGGTATAGTACCTGTTTTTCCTTGTCCGTTATTAACAACAAGATCGAACTTATCCCCAGGGCTCAATCCGGTAAGGTTAAATGTCGCCTCAATGAAGTTACCTAATGTATCAACCGATAAAGAGATAGGATCTAATGTTTTAGGACCCTGAAGAACAGCGTTGGAATTAGGAAAAAATCCTTCGCCGTTAATGGTTAGAGTAATTGTACCGTCATTTCCTGCAGTATCCGGTGTTGAGTTAAATAATGCAAATGTTCCTGCAGGAGGTCCATCTGTTATAGTTACCGTGCCCTCGCTTTCACCTTTGTCTATTTGATAATTTGCCGAAGGTAGAAGTGTTACGGTTACGGTTTTATCTCCCGGATCAGTAAAATTTTCTTTGAGAGGTGTAATAATAAGATCTCTTTCCGTTTCCCCGGCAAGAATTTTAATTGGCCCATCAGCATTTACTACGTAATCTTGAAATTCTTTTGCAGATCCCGACAGTGCATAATTAACAATTAGATCGGTATATAATGGACGACTAATAGAAAAGGCCACTACAGCAGATTGAGTCGGGTTTTCTTTCGCAAAAGGCCAGACCGGATACACATTAACAGTTAAATTCTGATATGATATCGCATTAACATTGAATAATGTTTTAGCTGATTCACCTCTTGGATCTTTAACGACAAGTTCATATTGACCGGATATGAATTGATCACTAAAATCGAATTGCGCATAAATCGAATCTTTTGATATCTTAATAATTTTTCCAGGTACCTTGAAAGAATTCGAAGGGTAATTGCATTGGTCGCATAGTAGATAAACTTCAACATCCGGCGGAAAACTGCTTCCGGTTATAGCAACGTCCCTAATACTGCCGTTTTGTACTGAATTAGGCTGTACTGAAATCGGGCCTTTTAAAGCAGGTATTCCTTTAACTGCTGTTAAAGTAATTGTATTGTTAGTAATGTTTGGATAAAGTGCAGATGAGCCGGAAACTAATCCGCTCATCGTATTGAAATTTCCTGAAATATTATTAGCTTTCATTATGGTATAAACATCGCCGTCCTGAGGTACAAAACCGTTTAACAATCTTACCTCCAAATTTCCATTAAGGGATGCATTACCGTTTACAACAAGTTGGCCGTAATTATTCCCCGTCGGATTTCCGCCGATATTCTCATCTAATATGCAAGCTGCAGAATCCATCTTGAAATTTCCAACCAAAGTAAGTTTACCTGCAGGGGTTCCGGGTGATATGTTACCCCAGTTTCTATTAAAATCCCAGAATCTTAAGGCTCCTGTTCCGGTTATACTGCCGCCGGTCTCATTTAAAAATCTCGCTCCAATATAAGATTGACCTGTACCTGTCTTCTCAACTAAACCGTAATTGTCAAAAGGTCCGGGGTTCGGTCCGTTGCCGCCTATGCCGGCGTTGTTGTTAATATTAATAATCCCGTCGGATTCATTTATGAAAAATACGACACTGTTAATAACAAAACCGGAATTTATATTTATCACTCCATGATTTAAAAACTGTAACCCAAGGCCCATTAAACTTTTTTGATCCGTACCGGTTATGGTTAACGTATCGTTATTGGTCCAGGTACCCAATCCAAGACGTGAAAAATAGCCGCTTGTCCAATAAATACCGGTATTGCTGAAATTTAATACGGCGTTTGCCGAATCAGCATAGAAATTTCCTTTTTCAAAAATTACTGTCCCGGGTAAATTGCCGGTAAGATTTCCGTCAGCATATAAATGATCTGCTGCAAAATACAATGTATCGTTTTGTGGAATGCTGTATGTTCCGCTGTGTAATGTTATAGTTCCTCTTAGAAACAAATTTCCCGAATTAATCATAACATCGTTATAATTAACAAACGGACAATATATTTTTATTGTATTGCTTCCGCCTTTTATTATCAAATGTCCGTAATTTGTAAAAGGCTTTCCGTTATAGTTATTTAGCAGGGCACTGTCGAGCATTGTTACCGTTCCGTCGGATTCGTTTATTAACGAACCGCCGTTAAGTGTCGGGTTCCCGGTAATTTCAATTGAACCATGATTATAGAAACTAGCATTGGAAATATATTTTAGCTTATTGCCTATTATGTTAAACTTTCCCTTGTTCGACCACGAACCGTTTCCTGTTTTGGTAAAATATCCGTAAGTCCAAAAAACACCTGTCCCTCCAAAGTTAAGGTTTGCTACAGTACTATCGGCATAATTGTTTTTACCATCAAAGATAATAATTCCCTGGGGATCCCCGGTAAGAGTACCGTTAACAAGTATATGATCATCGGTAAAAAAAAGCGAATCTCCCGGAAGCACATTATAGGTGCCTCCGTGTAAGGCTACCGTATTACCGCCTGCAAAAAGCAGATTTCCGGAATTGACGATGACGGAATCATAATTTATAAAATTGGAAAAAATTGAGGCAGTTCCCGTTTTGCCTGTTTTTAACAAAAGGCCGTAATTTATTAAAGGCCCGCCGTTATAGTTCTCTATTGAAGCACTATCACTTAAATTAAGTTTTCCATTTGATTCGTTTATTAGTGAACCCCCTGAAAATGTTATCGTTCCGTTTAAATTAATAGTTCCAATGTTTTTAATAATTGTTTTTAAATTTGTTGAATAATTACCTTTAATTGTAAAAGTACCGCTGTTAATCAATGAATCAGATCCCTGTAGAGTTCCGGAAGTCCATACTCCGCCGTTTTGTAAGGTTAAATTATTATTGATAGAAAGTGTCTGAATTCCATGTCCCGTAGTTCCGAAAGATAAACTTCCGATACTTACTGTATTATTAATCGTTATAGTATAATTGCCATTAAGATTTATTACGGCATTACTATTTGATACGGGAACTCCGTTAGACCAGTTTGAAGCAGTATTCCAATCTCCGCCCTCCGGGTTAATCCATGAAGTTGAGGTCTGTGCCTTCAATGGTTTAGCATAAAATAATGTTGATAATAATATTAAAAAGATTGTAAAAACAAACTTGCCGAAGTTAAAAAATGTATCTAAAAAAGTTCTGAGGAGATAAGTATTTTTATTAGCTGCTTTGAAACGATTTACCCGGTGCCGCTTTGCAATTACTATAGGTACCAATAATATCGCAAATGAAAAGTAAAATATTATTTCCATGAATATCCTCCGGAGTTATATATTGAAAATGAATACCAATACACAATGCAACAAAAGACAACTTTAACATATACATGCGAAATTTTTAATTTATTTGGTTCATTTGGATTTGATTATGAACATATTGCCTTACACTCTTATTGATTCTAATCTGTCAGCTAGTTACATTTTAAATTATTATATGCTTTCTTTACTACTTCGGTTAAATGATAATGGATAAAATTCCCTCAAATCAAATTACTCAACTACTGCAAAGCATTAGCCAAGGCGATGTTAAAGCCATGGATAAACTTTTGCCTATTGTATATAATGAATTAAGAAAGTTAGCTTCAAAATATTTGGGAGCCGAATACGGAAAAAGAACTATTCAAACCACCGAACTTGTGCACGAGGCTTATTTAAAATTAATCGGGCAGGAACATCTGTCTCTTGAAAACCGGAAACATTTTTTCGGGGCGGCAGCAAATTCTATGAGACAAATTCTGGTTGACAACGCCAAAAGAAGAAATGCCGTTAAAAGAGGAAGCGGCAAATCAAACGTTACGCTGGATAAAGCAGAACTGATATCCGTTGAAAATGATGATGAAATTATAGCACTTAACGATGCCTTACTAAAGCTGGATTCCTTTGACAATAGGCTTAGTAAGATTGTAGAGCTTAGATTTTTTACTGGGTTAACCATTGAAGAAACTGCCGAGCTTTTATCAATATCTCCTACTACAGTTAAAAGGGATTGGAACCTTGCAAGAGCATGGCTGTACAGAGAAATAGAAAATAATAATTAAGCGTAAGATTTGAGTAATTGGGATAAAATAAAATCTTTATTTAAGGAAGTTGTTGAACTTTCTCCGGATAAAAGGGAAGCCTTCATAAATGAAAATTGTAAGGACGATCCGGGATTAAAAAGAGAACTGGAATCTTTAATTGAAGCTCATCATAAATCGGATGGGTTTTTAGAAACACCTCCCGTACAATTTGCCAAAATAAATGCTGACAAAAATTCTCCAGACTTGTTTACCGGGATGCGAATAGGGAAGTATGTTGTTGAAAAGAAAATTGGCGAAGGAGGCATGGCAGTTGTCTATTCCGCCAACCGCGCTGATGAACAATTTAAAAGGCGCGTCGCTATTAAATTTATCAAAAGGGGAATGGATACCGAAGAAATAATAAAACGATTTAAAATAGAAGAACAGACACTTGCCGGATTAAACCATCCTTATATAGCTAAGATAATAGACGGCGGAACAACTGAAAAAGGGCTTCCATATTTTGTAATGGAGTTAATTGTAGGCGAACCTATAGATAAATATTGTATAAGTAAAAATCTTACTATACCGGAAATATTAGAACTTTTTCAAAAAGTTTGTTCGGCTATTCAATATGCTCATAAAAATTTGGTTGTGCATAGAGATATTAAACCGGGAAATATTTTTATCACTAAAGAGGGAGTTCCCAAGCTGCTTGATTTTGGAATTGCAAAACTTCTAGATCCCGAGAATTCTCAAACTAAATTAACAAGAACCGGTTTAAAGCTATTGACTTTGGAATATGCAAGCCCTGAACAATTCCTGGGGAAAAAAATAACAACAGCTGTGGATATATATTCTCTGGGAGTAGTTCTATATGAACTTCTTACAGGCCGTTATCCTTATAAATTTAATAATTCAATGCCTTCAGAAATTGAGAGGATAATTTGTACCACAGAACCGGAAAAGCCAAGCATTGCAGTTAGCCGGCTTGATGGAAAAAATGAAACTGTGAAAAAACAAAGTGAATTAAAACCCGGGAAATTATTAAGCAGCAAAGATGAAAATTATGAAAAGATTAAACGAAGGTTAACCGGGGACGTAGATAATATTGTTCTAAAAGCAATGCAGAAAGAACCGGAAAGAAGATATTCTTCCGTTGAACAATTCTCTGAAGATATAAGAAGACATCTTGCCGGATTGCCTGTTATCGCACGCAAAAACTCAATTGGTTATAGAAGCAAAAAATATTTCCAACGTCATCGCGCTGCAGTAATAACTGCCTTTATATTTTTACTTATAATTTTTACCGGCATAACCGGAATAATAATTCAATCCAATGTTGCTTCAAATGAAAGAGACAGAGCAGTACTTGAAGCTAAAAAATCCGAAAGAATAAATTCTTTTCTGCAGGAGATTCTAGCCGCGCCCAATCCTGAAGTAGACGGAAAAAATGTAAAGGTAGTTGATGTATTAAAAAATGCTTCAGAAAAAATTAATAAAGAACTTTCCGGTAGCCCGGGAATAAAAGCTGCGGCTTTGTACACTATCGGAACAACTTATATGGGGCTAGGGTTATATAATAAGGCTGAAAAATATCTTAAAAGCTCTTTAGGTATAAGTGAGAAAATTTATAGATCAAATGATCCTCGAATTGCAAGAGTAATGAAACAGCTAGCCTTTAATTATCAGAAAAAGAGCAATTTTACAAAAGCTGATTCATTATATAAAATTGCGTTAAAGATATTCAAGATGAAAGAAGGAAATATTTCCTCGGTTGAGGCAAAAACATTGAGTGACTACGGAAGCTCTTTAAATTACCAGGGGAAATATAAGGAAGCGAAAAAATACCAGACCGAAGCATTAAATGCATTCAGAAAAATTTATGGTAATAACAATCCAAATGTGGTTAAGTCATTAAACAATCTCGAAACAATTGCAGGTAACACCGGCGACTGGAATACGGCAGCAAAATACGGTAAAGAAGTTCTCGATTTCTTTTTTAAAACCGAAGGTAAGAATAGTGTCGATTATTCAAAAGCACTAAGCAATTATGCATCGATACTGGAAGTGCAGGGCAATCTAGATAAAGCCATAAAAGATCAAAAAGAAGCGGTTGAAATTAAAAAAAGAGTTGAAGGAAAAAATCACCCCGATGCAATGTTTGCTCAAATAACCCTTGCTGATGAATTAACGAAACGCGGCGATTTTGTTAAAGCAGCTAATCTATCAAGGGAAGCTATGGAATCACTTGATAAATCTTTACCTCATATTAATGTTCTTACTGCATATTCCAGGATTATTTATGCTAGAGCTCTTATTAAGCTGAAAGACTTCAAAAAAGCTTTACCATTTATTCATGATGCATTACTAATACGGAAGAAGCTATATTCGCCAAACAACTGGTTGTTAACAACTACAAAAGTTATACTTGGAGCTTGTCTGGTAGGATTAAAACAATATCCCAAGGCAGAGCAGATTCTTAAGTATTGCTATTCAAAGTTGAATAAAAATGATGAAGGTGTTAAATATTATAGAATTTTAACCTTACGGAATCTTATAAAGAGCTATAAGTCAACCGGCAACAAAAAAGCCGAGCAAAAATATAAAGCTTATCTCGATATGGAGGACAATAAATTTTAGGATTATAAGTATTACATGTATTAGTCCCTCTTTAATAAAGAGGGACAGATTTTAGCGCAGCTAAAATCAGGGAGATTTGTTCCCGGTACCGTGCAAACAATAATAAAAACAGATAAATATTTTTAATTGCGTATTTTTTTCGGCGTTACATTTTATCCGCCGGGGTAAATCCCTCTGGCACGTCTGCGACGTGCCTGTCTCCCTTTAATTAAAGGGAGACTTTTTCTGATACTGCACTATCAATATTCTCAATAACTCTACTTAAGCTTTTCTGCCATTCAAAAAAATCCCTCTTTAATAAAGAGGGACAGATTTTAGCGCAGCTAAAATCAGGGAGATTTGTTCCACTCATCCGGTGTTAATTGCAGAAAAAAACTTATAAGTATGTATTTTACTAAACTTGCTACCCCTTATTTTTTTACCGGTATTCTTTTTTCAAGAATATTATCAACAAGGTTATAAGTTTTAGCTTCGTCAGCAGACATAAAATAGTCCCTGTCGCAGTCCTTAGTAATCTGCTCAAGGCTTTTGCCGGTATGATCTGCTAAAATTTGGTAAAGAGTTTCCCTTGTCTTTAACATTTCTTTAGCATGAATTTCAATATCGGAAGTTTGACCCTGCAGCCCGCCGACCCACGGCTGGTGAATCATAATTCTTGAATGGGGCAGGGAAGTACGTTTGCCTTTTGCACCGCCTGCAAGCAGTATAGCACCCATACTCGCTGCCATTCCCACACAGATTGTAGCAACATCAGGTTTAACATATTTCATTGTATCGTAAATGGCTAACCCGGAAGTTACGCTTCCGCCGGGTGAATTTATGTAAAGGTTAATATCTTTTTCGGAATCTTCAGCTTCCAGAAAAATTAATTGTGCAATTGTTAAACTTGCAATGTGGTCATCTATGGGTGTGCCTATAAAAATTATTCTCTCCCTTAATAGGCGTGAATAAATATCCATTCCCCGTTCGCCGCGCCCCGTCTGCTCAATTACATAAGGAACTAATTGGTTGTATATTTCAAAATTCTCTGTCATTTTGTTTCCTCGGTTTCTTTTTGTTCGGTTTCTATTTTGTCCTGTTCTTCTTTTTCTGTTTCTATTTTCTGAGTATTTTCTTGTGCCGGTTTATCGGCAGCCAATCTGTTAATTGTATTCTTAGCTTTCAAAAAGTCGAATAATTTTTCTTCAATAATTTTTTCACCGTGGTTTGAAGATTTATAGTAATTAATCATTTTTTCAAGTGCGATGCCTGTTTTTTCCGCATCTTTAGCAGCCAAATCGTTTATTTCATCGTCAGTAAGTTTTATATCTTCCTTTTTAAGAATTGCATCTTTAATTAAATACCATTTTACATTAACCTCTGCAGATTTTCTTAATCTGTTTTCAGCTTCGGTTTTATCAAATTTTCCGTAGCCTTGCTTTTTTATCTGTTCTTCTTCATTTTTAATAAAATCATTCAGCACACTTTCAACCATAGCAGCGGGAGGATTAAAGTCGTTGTTTTTTATTATCAAGTCAATAAGCTTATTTCTAATTAAATCCTCCGTAGTATGATCATAATACTTTTGAATATCTTTTTCAATATCTTCTCTAAGCTGTGCTTCGGTAGTTACCCTTTCTTTAGTAACTTTTTTAATGAAATCCTCCGTAAGATCCGGCAGTAGAATTTTTTTAATATTTTTAATTAAAGCGCTGTAAAATAATTTTTCTGGGACCTTTTCTTCATCACCTTTTTCGTTTTTTATCTTCTTTTCTTCCGTAAAAGAAAAATTAAAAGTCTCACCTGTTTTTTTGCCCTTTGAATTTTCAATAATCTCAGGATGCACGCCTTCATTTGAAAGATCAATTTGAAGACTTTCCTTTTTAGTTTCAGGAAAAGTTTCGCCGTTTTCATTCAACCTGGTAAATTCAACATCCAAAACGTTATCTCTATTTCCGCTAACAGATTCTGCCGGTTCTAAAATGCGGTTTGACTGACGGATATAATCTATTTCAGATTCAACATCCGATTCCTTTACTTTATAATCGGGAACTTCAATTTCGAGGCCGGTATAATCTTTAACATCAAGTTTTGGAACAACTTCATATTTAACTTTAAATTGTAGATCTTCCCCGGGTTTAAAATTTATTTCCGTTAAAGTAGGGCGGCCCAGCGGATGAAAATGTTTTTCATCTGCAACTTCCCAAAATTTACTGTTGGCAACTTTTTCGGAAGCCTCCTCTTCAAATGCATCACCGTACATCTTCTTTAATAAAGGTAAAGGTACCTTACCTTTTCTAAAGCCGGGCAATTGAACTTTTTTTGTCTGTTTTCTTACTTCAGTTTCAATATCGGTCTTAATTTCATTGTATTCGAATTTTATTTCAACTTCTCTTTCGGTAAGCGATAAATCATTTATTTTGAATTCCAATTGAACCTCTTTATCATTATATTATTAAAAATAGAAAAAGTGCGAGAACGGGGACTCGAACCCCGACACCTTATCGGTACTAGATCCTAAGTCTAGCGCGTCTACCAAATTCCGCCATTCTCGCAGCAGGTACTTTAAATTAACTGCAGTAGAAATTTAATCTACCCTAGTTAAAAAAAATCGAGCTGTAAATATAAACTATTATCGGATTAATTGGAACCCATAAAACCTTTAGGATAACTTCTTACGTTATGTCCGTATTTGGTTAATTCTTCCATTCTGCAAGACCAGACAAGTTTTCCGTTCCAAACGGTAATATCCGGGCAGCCATCGCACATGTTTTGCCGTCCGTCTTCCAAAAAGTCTACCGGCTGAATAATCATTATCGATTGGTAATGCAAACGTTTAAAAAGGTTTAACGGATTCTTTAAGAAATTTTTTGCGGTTTTTCTTATCCTTTTATCAAAGGCTCCCAGTAGAAGCATGGATTTGCCTTTACGGGTCATCCTGGGTTCCGAGTAAGCAAGGTAACGGTCGTTTATCATGTGATGGCCTGCCTGAATAATTTCCATGGCTTTCTTGCCCATGTAACCGTAAGTTTTGCCTTTAACACCCATTCTGCCGGTAAGCAGCCATTTAAAAGAATCCGGCTTTTCAGAACCGTTTAAATAAGCGCATGGGTCAAAGTCGGGGTATTTTGTTCTTAGCAATTCTACAATTTCTTCCGCTTGAATATCGGTTCTTTCTTCTACTTCTTCGTTATAAACCAACTCATTCATATCCATTTTTTTAGGGCCAAGATAAAAATCAACCTTTGTATTATTAACTGCCCTGTATAAAATAAATACCATAACCTGCACAATATCTATATTATCTTCAGCCCATTTGGCCATTTCAGGAACGTATTTTAAAGTATCTTCGTAAACAGTAGAATTAAACGAACAGGAAATATTTCCGGCATCTGCAAGCATTCTTGCATAATGATATCTTAATTCATTAAGTTCCAGTTCATTTTTATTTTTCCAGCCGGGTCTGCCTTGTTTACTATCTATATGAAATGTAAAGCCGTATACTCCCGCTTTTTTAAGTTCAATTAAAAGTTCTTTGGTTAATGCCAAACCGTTGGTATTTAAGATTGGTTTTAATCCTCTTTGTTTAACTTCTTTAACAATGTCAACAACATTGGGATGTGTTAACGGGTCTCCGCCTGCAATCGAAACGCCGTCGCATTTTCTCAGGCGGGTAAAAATATCCAGCTCTTGTTTAATAACTTCAAGCGATTTATGATTGTTTTCGTTTTTACGGTAACAGCCGTCGCATGCCAAATTGCATTTTGCTGTTGGTTCGAGCCATGAAATGGAATTATCCGTAAAATTCCAGGGCAACCTGTAATAATCCAGGTGATTCAGTTTTATCATTCAATCCTTCTTATTAGTTTATTAATATTTTAATTTTCTAAATTTAATTTGTAAAAGCTAAAATTTATTAAACATGAATATTGTTTAATGAATAGCATCAAAAGTAAGATAATCTTTATTTTATATCAATAGCTTAAACCTCATTTGGCTATTGTAAATCTTAACGTATCTGCAATTGCCGATCCGAACACACCAATTCCATCTCCCTGAAAAGTTTCTATGGGTTCATGAAAATTTCCGTCAATTTCCTGAACGTTTGGTGCTGTTAAAATAAAATCCTTAAAATTCTCATCGCATGCATAAGCTACAACCGTGTAAGAACTGTAGAACCATGTATTCCGGCTGTTTATTGAAAATGAATATGTATTGTTTGCATCTGAGTTTATATTGTCAATATAACCATACCTAAACTTATATTCATTCAAATGATCTGCAACATCAGATGAATCAATATTTTTTCTAAGGCTGTTGTTATATATAAAATTCTTAGTACCGGCCGAATCGGGAACAATTGAAAACGCATAAAACCCGGTACCGGGTGACGGCTTGTAGATAACGGTTATTGTGCCGCCGTAAAGGAATGTTCCCAGATTTTTCTTAAGAACCGAAAAACCTTTCTGTGGTGTAATTGTTGCAGAAGTTGTATGCAATTGCTTCCCATCCAGGGTTGCATAAACTTCAAGCGTGTATTTTTTGCCGTAGCCGACTGTTATTTGATTATTATAATATGAATAGTCAGCCGCATCATATTGAAGCAGCTTGCCGTTTATTGTAGCGGCAACATTGTTTGCCGAAGGGGTAAGAAAAAATGTTGCCGGGTTTAACTGGTTACCAATGGGATAATTTCTCATCAATCGTAAATCTTTTATAGTTTGCCCGGGATACAAATAGCCTTCAACTGTAATTTTCGGATTGTACGGCGCATTATCCAAATTTATTCCGGGCTTACCGCATCCAGCAAGTAAAATTATAAAAAGCGAAATTATAATTACAATAACCGATCTTTTCATCTTTCTCTCTCTTAATTAAAATTTTATAGTTACACCCAGACTCGGTAAAAGCGGAAGCTCGCTTTCTGTTGTTATTGTTGGTGTTATTATTCCGTTTTGTTCGCTGCTTGTATACCTAATAAACCATACATTCTTCCTGTTGCCTGCATTATAAATTTGTAAGTATGGGGCAATAGACCACGTGCCGAAATCTTTTTGCCATGTTATGCTTAAGTCGAGTCTAATATAATCCGGAAGTTTAAAACTATCTATCATACCTGGATAAAGTTGAAATGAAGGCAGACGTTTTCCTGTTAAGCTGTAATAATCCCATGCCGGCAAGGTATTTATAAAATACATAGACGACGGCAATGTAATAGGCTGGCCGGATGTAAAAACAAAATCCAAACCAAGTATCCAGTTGGATGAAGATTTGGGAGGAGGCTCATTCCATCTCCCGCTAAAGATGCTGTTTATATTACCGGTTAATACAAAGTCTACTACAGATGTTCTATTCCAGCGCGGAGGGAAAAAAACATTCTGATTAATACCATTAAATTTAACAGTCGTCCTGGAAAGCGAATAAGAAACCCATCCAGTTACTGCGCCAATATCCTTTCTCAATAAAAATTCAATCCCGTAGGATTTACCGCTGCCTCCGGAAAAAACATTTTCAGGTGTAGCATAGACAGGCAGCCCGCTTTTGGTATAATAACTAGGCGATACTTCGGCATTGAAATTATAATTGAATGTGTATATGTTCTTATAACTTTTGTAATAAGCCTCTGTTTCAAAATCCAGCACGCTGCCAATCTGCAGATCATAGCCAAGAATGAAATGATCTGCCCTGGAATCGGATATATATTTATCCGATGATAACCAGATATTCGAAAGGAAAGGCCTTTCAACTGCATCCATATATTGATGATAAATTCCTGTGGAAAATTTTAAACTGCTGTTTGCCGTAAGCCTGTATTTTACGGAAAAGCGGGGATCAAGGTGTGTATATGTGGTATCGGACTTGAAGCGTTCCAACCTAAAGCCCGCATTTATTTGCCAGAGCGGATTCGGCTGCCACTTAAGGTTTGCATACGCACTTGCTTCATAAGTACCGCTTGTAACATTTGCTATGCCGGAGCTAAAATTTTCCGTAAATGCAAGATTAACGCGTTTATATTCTGCGCCTGCTTGCAGCATAAATTTGTTTGAAGCATAATAGGTAAGTGCTTCCCGTGCCGTGTAATCGTTAAGCGGATTATTTTCGGAAACATTACTAATTTGGGTTATGCCAAAATTTGAATAAAAGCCGCTGTATGTAAGATAAAAACTTGAAAATAGTTTATCGCTGAAAAGATGTTCCCAATTTATTGAACCGACAAGGTTTCCCCACTTAATTATGATGGAAGGACTTTGCGGGTTTCCCTGTTCAAATTGATAATTAAGATTATCACCGCTGTCGAAATAACTTAGTGTCAGGTTATCGTTATCGCTTAATTGAAGAAATGCTTTTAGGTTTCCGTCAAAGAAATAGTACGGCGGAATATTTTTATCTATCCTGGCATAGGTTTGATCAATATACGTTCTTCTAAAAGAACCTGATATTGAACCAAGAGAACCAAGCGGATAAGTTAAAGTAAGATTTGCAGCAATAAGGCTCAGGTCGAAAGTGCCCTGAAAATTATTCCGGTTACCGTCATTATCTATAACGTCAATAACAGATGAAAGCCTGTCATCAAACTGAGGGCCGAAACCTCCTTTGTAAACTTCCACCTTTTTTATTGCGTCGGTATTAAAGGTGGAAAAGATACCGAATGCATGTTCGGGATCGTAAATTTCGGCTCCGTCCACAAGGTAAAGATTTTGGTCCGGTGTTCCGCCTCTAACATAAATTGCAGACGAAAAGTCGGACAGGGAAACAATTCCCGGCATAGTTTGTAAAGCACGCAGAAGATCGGATTCCACAACTTTGGGAATTCCGTTTACCTGCTGCGCCGTCATACTCATCATTGAGATTGGCCTGTTAAACGCTCTTTGCGCAGCACTGGAAGCATTCCCTTTAACCACCACGGTCCCAACTTCAATCGAAGATTGTTTCAAATAAAATTTTAAGAGACCCGAATAATTATCCTTTATATTTATTATTCTTCCGGAGGAATTGTAGCCAATATAACTTGCAATTATTGTATCCTTTCCGGCAGGGGCGTTAAAAATTATAAAATAGCCGTTGTTATTTGTAGATGCGCCGGTTATAATACCGCTGCCTTTAAGAATTACATTTGCTCCAATTAGCGTTTCTCCTGTAGTTTTATCGTAAACAAATCCGCTTATGGTTTTGCCGCCGCTTGTCTGAGAAAAGATAATTTGACTAATTAAAAGGGAAAGTAATATTACTTTTCGCAAAGTTAAAAATATCCGGTAAATTAATTGTCTGGTTCTCATCCGAAATCTTTTTAGGTGCAAACATAAAAGTTTCTTAAATTAAATAGTATGATTTTTAGTAACTTAAGGCCAAGCCTTTAAGAAATTTTAAAAACATAAGGATTTTAAAAAGATTTGTGTTTATTTTAAAATGTAAAAAAAAATACGCTTAAAATTTAACATATCATTTTTTGAGGGAAAATGGATTACGAACATACTTCAATATCTAGAATCGGAAAGCAGAGAACGGATAATGAAGATGCCGTTGGCATATTTGAATATGATTACGGCAACCTAATTGTACTTTGCGACGGATTAGGCGGAAACAAAGCCGGAGAAATAGCATCCGGGCTGGCTGTTGAAACTGTTCATAATGCATTTGAAAATTCAAATGAACCCGACTTCCTGGTTAGGATTAAAGACTCTATTATTAAGGCTAACAATTCTGTTTTTGAACAATCTTCTAATAACAAAGACTTAAGCGGAATGGCTACTACAATTGAAGTGTTGTTCTTAATGGATGATAATGCTTATTGGGGACACGTCGGGGATTCCAGGATATATTTTTCTAAAAACGGAAAATTAAAACAATTAACAAAAGATCATTCCTTAATTCAAAAGCTGCTGGACGAAGGCTATTTAACAGTTAAACAGGCGGAAAACCATCCGAATAGAAATATTATTATGCGGGCGCTTGGAGACAGTGAAGAAATAGAAGTTGATTTGAGTAAGCAAAAGTTAAATGAAAAAGATGATTTTAAATTCTTTGTATGTTCGGACGGTGTTACTTCCGTAATTTCGGATAATGAACTGCAGAAATTTTTAACTCAGGAAAACCTGGATTCGATAACCGATGGGTTATCTGATTTAATTGAAGACAGGGGTGCACCGGATAATTATACTTTTGCAATCATCAAAAAGAAAAAATAATGATTGGGAACTTTATAGAGAATTATAAAATTGTTGCTGTTCTGGGAGAAGGGGGGATGGGGATAGTTTATAAAGCACTCGATCTTAAGCTGGAACGTTATGTGGCAATTAAAATCCTTAGCCCGCAGGCAACAGCAAATCCTCAATTTGTTGCAAGGTTTAAAAGAGAAGCAAAAAATCAGGCTAAATTAACACACCCGAATATTGTTCCCGTTTACGGATTTGCAGAGGACCGCCAAACTTTAGGCATTGTTATGGAATTTGTAGACGGAGAAACTTTAGAGCATCGGATTCAGAGAAAGGGAAGACTGGAAGTTGTAGAAGCTCTTGATGTTTTAAAACAAATTTTATCTGCAGCCGATTATGCACATTCAAAAGGTTTTGTACATAGAGATATAAAACCTTCCAATATTATTATTGGCAGCGATGGTACTGCAAAAATTATGGACTTCGGAATTTCAAAATCTATTTACGACTCTAAAGGAATTACCAAAACCGGAACAAAGCTGGGTACAATTTTATATATGAGCCCGGAACAAATAAAGGCTCTTGAACCAACCGGACAAAGCGATATATACTCTATTGGCATTACTTTTTACGAAATGCTTTCCGGTAAAACACCTTTTGATGTCGGCACCGAATTCCAGATTATGGAAGCGCATTTAAAGAAGAACCCGCCTAAATTATCCGATAAAACAACCGGCATGCCGGCTGAAGTAGATAGAATAATTTCCAGGGCATTAAATAAGTCGCTTGCGAAAAGATATTTAACCGGGGCTGAATTTTTAGAAGATGTAAATAAACTTTATGAAGATTTAACTTCTCCTGCAGTTCAGAAAAGAATAACCCGGCAGCAAAATATCCAAAAGCCTCCGTTAAAGGATAGGATAAGGTTCATTTCACTTACGTTATTATTTTTATGTCTATTTGGCGGATTGTTTTATTTTGTTTATACATCTGTTGCCCAGTTCTGGAACAATCCTTCCTCCGCCTCGGAATTATCATTCAATCAGGCTAATTATAAAGCAGCATCTTTATACAAATGGAAGTATTTGAAAACACCAACAACAAACAGTCTTAATTCCGTTTATTTTATTAATGATTCAATCGGCTTTGCATGCGGAAACCAGGGTACAGTTATTAAAACAATAAACGGAGGAAATAAATGGATAGTACTTAGTGATTCATCTCCAATTAATCTTTACGGTATAAAATTTATTTCTGATAGAAGGGGATTTATCGTTGGAGAAAAAGGAACTATACTTTCGACTTCAGATGAAGGGACCACCTGGAAAAAATTAAATGAAGATACAAGTGCCGCATTATTTAAAATATTTTTTCTTAAGAATAAAACTACAGGCTTTATAATCGGCGCTTTGGGAACAATTCTAAGAACTAATGATGCGGGAAATACATGGCTGCAGGTTCCGTCGCCAACAGGAGAATTCTTGTACAGCATTTCTTTTATAAATAATGAAAATGGTTTTATCGTAGGCTGGAACGGAACCATATTAAAAACAACGGACGAAGGCAGCTCATGGGTAAAAGATAAAAGTATAAACAATACATATATTAGAGATATAACTTTTATAAATAAAAACATTGGTATTCTTGTCGGTGGGGACGGAGAAATTGCAAGAACGGACAACGGCGGCAAAAGCTGGAAGATTATCCCTTCCAATGTTATTTCCGGATTGTACAGGGTTTTCTTTCCGGATGTCGAACACGGAATTATTATAAGCAGCAAAGGAGAAGTCCTTGTTTCTGATAATGAAGGGAAAAGCTGGTCTCTAAACAAAAGCAGCAGTTACTCGTCGTTAATGGATATTACCGAAACACCATCCAAAAAAATATTTATAGTTACTAACAGCGGTGCGATTTTAACAAATTGATTTTTCTCGCCTTAATCCTTAATTTAACTTCGAACTTTTTACAGGAACAAACTTGGATAAATTTATAATTAGAGGCGGAAAAAAACTTTCCGGTGAAGTGGAAATAAGCGGTGCCAAAAATGCTTCGCTTGCTTTAATGCCGGCTGCACTTTTAGCCGAAGGTACATCAATACTTAATAACACGCCTGAGTTAAATGATGTTTATACTATGATAAAGTTGTTGAAACACCTTGGTGTTGAAATTGCTTTCGAAAATCATGTACTAAATTTAAATACCGAAAAAATTATGGGTCAGGAAGCACCTTATGAGCATGTAAAAAAAATGCGTGCATCGGTTTATGTGCTTGGCCCTCTCTTAACCAAATTCGGAAATGCTAAAGTATCTCTACCGGGAGGCTGCGCCTGGGGGCCGCGTCCAATAAATCTTCATATTGAAGGACTGAAAAAAATGGGTGCGGAAATCGATTTGCAGGGAGGTTATATTTTTGCAAAAGCTAAGAGATTATCGGGAGCAAAATTAAACTTTGATATTTCATCTGTCGGAGCCACAGGGAATTTAATGATGGCCGCTTCACTAGCAAAGGGTACGACTCTAATAAACAACGCAGCTATGGAACCTGAAATTACAAACCTGGCAGAGTTCCTAATTAAAATGGGAGCAAAGGTTAATGGAATTAATACTTCCACTCTTGAAATTGAGGGAGTAAACGAATTAAAGCCCGCAGGAATTGAGACAATTCCGGATAGAATTGAAGCAGGTACATTGTTAATTGCTGCTGCAATTACAGGCGGTAAAATTAAGTTAAAGAATTTTAATCAGAAATTTATTGTTTCTATCTTGGATAAACTTGATGACAGCGGTTGTAACTTAAATAATACAAATAATTCAATCGAATTAACTAAAGAAGATAATTATATCAATCCATCGGATATTACGACAGCAATTTATCCGGGATTTCCAACAGATATGCAGGCACAATGGACTGCCTATATGGCTCTTGCAAACGGAACTTCAACAGTTACTGATTCCATTTATATTGATAGGTTTAAACATGTACCTGAATTATTGAGATTGGGAGCAGATATATCTGTTAAGGAAAACAGTGCAGTAATAAGGGGAGTAAAAAAACTAAGTGGAGCAAAGGTAATGTCTACGGATTTACGTGCAAGTGCCAGCCTTGTTCTTGCCGGTCTTGCTGCAGAAGGTATTACCGAAGTGCTTAGGGTTTATCATTTGGATAGAGGATATCAGAGAATAGAGGAAAAACTAAAATTACTGGGCGCTGATATTGAACGAGTAGAAGGAAAAGAATTTTAACAATTTGTTAAAGCTAAAAAAAATATTACTTTTCTATAATTCCCTTCTTCTTTACTTATTAATATTAATTTCTCTTAATATATTTCTTCTTTATTTGCCTTTAACGAACGTATTCGGTTATGAGTTTAGTGCCGTAAATTCTATTGTGCTTGTTTTGTTTTCGGGATTTTATACTGTTTCTTTAAATAACAAAGTTAAAGATGGAAAAATTAAAAAAGAAATTGCCGGAAAATATTTTAGAATTACGGCGGTTGCATTTCTGTTTTTCCCTGCAGCTATTTCAATAGTTCATTCTTTATTAACAAAAAGCTGCTCATTTACAGACGGTCTGGCATTTTATTCTGTTATTACAATACCTTCCGTCTTAATAGGTATGGCACTGGGTTTTATAAGTGTTTTTACCGTTAAGAAGTTCCCACGCATTTTTTTTATAATTTTATTTTGTGCAGTATTATCAATTCCTTTATTCGAATTTTATTTTAATCCTCAGGTATATTTTTACAATCCAGTTTTCGGTTATTTCCCGGGTACTATATATGACGAGGGTTTGGCTGTTAGTTTAAAATTAATTTTTTACCGTCTTGCTAATATTTTTTATTTCGGCTTTATACTTTTTATTCTCTATGATAACGTGCTTTCGGGCAGAAGAAAGCTTGTACTTCCTACTTTATTTTTATTAGCTATAATTGCCGGAATGTTTGAATATTTTTCTCCTGCTTTAGGCATATCAACAACTTTCGGCAAACTTCAAAAAGAATTGAATAAAAGAATAGTTTCATCTCATTTTGTTATTTATTGTCCTCAGTCTTTAAATAATAAGTTGGTTAAGGCGATAACAATTTATCACGAGTACTATTATAAAGAGTTGAAAAATTTTTTCGGCCATGATTACCCGGTAAAAATACATTCTTATCTGTTCCTAAATAACGAACAGAAAAAAGAACTTTTCGGTTCAGCAAATGCCGATGTTGCCAAACCGTGGATGAACAGTGTGTTTATTACTTATACTGATTTTAATACGGTTTTAAAACATGAAATTGCTCATTGCTACGCTTCTGTTTTCGGCACGGGGTTGTTTAAAGTTGCAGCCGGATTAAATCCATCTCTTATTGAAGGTACTGCGGTGGCAGCAGACCCGGTTTACGATGATAACACGATAGACTTTATGGCATCGCTTGCTTATAACAACGGTTATAAGATAAATATTTCGAATTTGTTTAAAGGTTTTAGTTTTTACATTAACGCATCTTCTCTGTCGTATATTTATGCCGGATCATTTTGCAGGTTTTTAATAAATAAATTCGGTATAAATAAATTTAAAAAATTTTATGCCGGCGGTAATTTTAAAAAGACATACAGTCTCTCTTTGAAGAATGAAGCGAAAGAATATTATACTTACCTTGCCAATCTGGATGTATCAAATAAAAAAGATGAAGCAAATTATTACTTCGGCACAAGATCAATTTTTTATAAAGTCTGCCCAAGGTATGTTGCCAATAGGCTTCAAAAAGCATGGGAGCTTTATTACGGACAAGGTTACCCGGAAGCGGGAAAAATATTTAAAGCAATTCTTAAAACAACAAATAATTACTCTGCTATAATAGGGTATGCAAATTGTCTTTGGAAAGGAAATAAAAACGTGCCCGCGATAAATTACTTAAAAGATAATATAAATCAATTTAAAGGTTCTGCTTACTTTTATAGTATGGAATTAAAGCTAGGTGATTTTTATGCAAAGGATAAAAATTTTAAGAAAGCCGACTCGATTTATAATCAACTAAGCAGCCAGAACCCTAACTATAATTATTATTGCCTTGCAAATTTAAGAAAGGATTTAGTACCGGATGATAGTTTAATCTTAAAATACCTTGACGGAAATGATTTTGACAAGTATTTCATTCTTAAAAAAATGAACGAACGGAAATACAATTATTTTTCTTTTCCTGTAATGATTACACTTTCGAACCTTTATAATGAAAACTATAGTTTATTCATAAGCCAGTTTAATAAAAGCTTTAAGGTTAATAACTTTGCAAGCAGCTATGCTGTATATAAACTTTCCGGTTATATGCTTCAAAACCTTGATTTCTCCCGGGCAAGAAAATTAGCAGGACTTGCCCAAAGTTATTCAGGCAACTTTAATTATAATGAAATGACTTTAGCAAACCTAAATAAGGCAAAATGGTTCTTTAATAATAAAAGTGAAATCTTAAAAAACATCTCTATATCAATCATTCAATAAAAAAATATATTCGGGAAAAACCAATAAACAGAGGATCAAATAGACAACACAAATAATTACCAACTTAAAAAATGTACTTACAATTGTTTATACTTGAACTTACTCTTGTACTTGTACTACTTTAGATTTTCTTTGAGAAGCACCTGGATTTTATTATTATTTTCCATGATAAATCTTATATTAAAAATTTATTAAATAGCCGAATATTTTTTAAGTTAGTAATCTTAAAAAATTTATAATTGGTAAGAATATTTATTAAATGAACTTTGGTGATGAATTAAATAAGCTGCCTTTTATTTCCAAAGCAACGGAAACGGCCGAAAAGTACGGCGGTGATGTTTATATAGTAGGCGGATATATTCGCGATTTAATTCTCGGAAGGCAAAAGAATGAAATCGACTTTCTTGTAATAGGTAACGGACCGGCTTATGCCGAAAAGTTTGCTGCATCTCTGGGCATTAAAAAAATTGATATCTTTAAAAACTTTGGAACCGCACATTTCCGTTACCATGATTATGATCTGGAGTTTGTCGGCTCTAGAAAAGAATCTTACGATAAAAGCAGCAGAAAACCTGTCGTTACTCCCGGTTCATTTAAAGAAGATATTGACCGTAGGGATTTTACAATAAATACCCTGGCTGTTTCCGTTAACAAAAATACGTTTGGTACTTTAACCGATTTATTTAACGGTTTGAACGATATTTATAATAGAACTATTAAAACGCCGTTAGACCCACGGGTTACCTTTGATGATGATCCCTTAAGAATAATGAGAGCATACAGGTTTGCTTCTCAATTAAATTTTACAGTTGACGAAAATATAAATTCCGCAGCTAATCAATTAAAAGACAGATTAAAGATAGTTTCCCGGGAAAGAATAACAGATGAGTTTTTAAAAATACTATCGTCGCCCGTTCCTTCCGTCGGCCTTAAATTACTTTACGATTCCGGGGTTATGGAAATAATTTTCCCGGAAATAGCAAATCTTGCAGGTGTAGAGCAGAGAAAAGATTATCATCATAAAGATGTCTTATTACATACTTTTATTGTTGTAGATAATGTAGCTAAAGTTTCTGAAAATGTTTGGCTGAGATTTGCCGCTTTGGTTCACGATATTGCAAAGCCTCAAACTAAAAAGTTTGTAGAAGGAACCGGCTGGACTTTTCACGGGCATGACGATATTGGCGCTAAGATGATGAAACCTATATTTTACAAACTTAAATTACCTTTATCAAAATTAGCCTATGTCCGCAATCTTGTTCAGCTTCACCTTAGGCCGATAGCACTTGCTAAAGAAGAAGTTACAGATTCCGCAATTAGGAGATTAATTGTTGCTGCCGGCGAAGACATTGAAGATTTAATTACTTTATGCCGTGCAGACATAACAAGTAAAAACAAAAATAAAGTTTCCAGGTACCTGGATAATTATGATAAGGTAATGCAAAAGGTTTTGGATGTAAAAGAAAAAGACAAGCTAAGATTATTCCAGTCACCCGTTAGAGGAGATGAAATTATGAAGGTTTGTAATTTGACTCCTTCCAAAAAAGTTGGAGAAATTAAATCTGCTATTGAAGAAGCTATTTTGGAGGGGAAAATCGGTAACAACTATGAAGAAGCTTATGATTATTTGTTGAAAATAAAAGATCAATTTTTAAATTAAACTGAAAACAAGGGAATGGGAAAACATTGAAATGTAAAGTCGGGAAAAACAGTGGATGAGAAAACGGACTATCTGAATAGAAAAATGTGAAAAAATTTAACACCCTTATTGTTGATTTTTAAATTAACTTGAAGGATATAATTTAGTATTGTTCGTTTTCTGTTTTCCGCTTACGTTTAACTCTTTAACTTTCTGGAAAATACGTCGGCCGGGTAATATACAGGTTTAAAATGTACCGCTTATTTAATTATGCAGCCGTTCATAAAGTAATTTATTCAGATAATTGTACAATACCTATTTTTGTAGCAAAAATTAACAGTAAAGTAATTTTGAGCTAATTATTTTTTAACTTTTAATAGTAAAAATTTGTCTAACGTACCAAATAACTTGAATACTTTAAAATAATTCAAACGGAGAAAATATGCGTTTCTTCTTAGGCATCCTTTGCATACTAACTTTAACTTTTTCAACATACGGGCAAAAAGTACTTACCTTAAAAGAAGCAATAAACATTGCTCTGCAAAGAAATACAACCCTACAAAAAGCAGTAAATAATATTAAAGGTAACGAATCGGCAGTAAAAGCAGCTTATGGAAATTTTCTCCCCAGCTTAGGTGCAAATGCAAGTTGGGGTTGGACCAGCCAACAGCAAAAATACGGAGCTTCATATACATTTAATGGAATAACTATAAACCTTCCCGGGTCTTCAACTCAATCGAGAAGCTATTCGGCAAGCGCCGGAGGCAGCCTTACATTGTTTGACGGTTTATCTAATTTTGCAAACTTGGCACAAAGTAAAAAGCAGCTGAAGTCCGCTCGTTTGGCTCTTGAAAATTTAAAACAAAATATTGTCTTCCAAACGGTGAGTTTGTATTATACTGTTGTGAATGATCAGGAACTATTAAAGGTTCAACAGGATAATGTTAAATGGAATAAGAAAAACCTTGAAACAATTATTGAAAGAAATAAATTGGGTGCGGTTACCTTAGCAGATGTATATTCCGCACAGGTGCAGGAAGGCAATGCACAACTAGGCTTAATTCAGGCGAAAAATTCCCTTGAAACCGCCCAGAGTAATCTTTTATATTATTTAGGATTGAATGTTTTGCAAAATTATTCTTTTGAAGATTCTTTAACTACACAAGAGGAAGAACAACTTAAAAACAACTTAAATAAAGAATATAAAGGTTTGTCTGATCTGGTTCAGGAAGCCTTAAACAATAGAACCGATTATAAAAGTGCAATGCTTGATGTTCAAAGCGCCAAGGAAGGTATTACAATGGCGTTTTCCGGAAACCTGCCAAGATTAACCGGCAGCTACGATTATTATCTGCACTCAAACCAATTAAACAGCTTAAGTGATTTAACTAATAACCAAACCTGGTCTTTAGGTCTTACTTTAAGTATTCCCATATTTTCCGGGTTTAGCGTGGAAAACCAGGTTGAACAGGCAAAAGTTAATGCTATGAATAAAGAAGTTGACCTTGAAGATTTAAGAAGAACAATAAACCAGAATATTCAGACAACATATCTTAATCTTCAGGCAGCAAAAACCGGTTTACAGGTGAGTGAAAACAATGTTAAAGCCGGAGAAGAAAATTTAAAGATTGCTCAGGAAAAATATGCTTTGGGCTCCGGTACTTTACTGGATTTGTTAACCGCAAACTATAACTATACAAATGCAAGAACAAGTTATATAAATTCACAATTTCAATACATCGTTTTAAACGAACAACTTAATTATTACCTTGGAGTTTTAAATTATAAAAAGTACGAATAAACCGGATTGGTTTATAAATAAAAATTCAATATAGGAGAATACTAAAAATGGCTAACGGAAAGAAAAAGAAATCTAAAAAGAAGGTAATGATATTTTCCGGTCTGGGAGTTTTGGTAGTAGCACTTATTTTAATTGCTATACTTAGCGGCAGCAAGGAAGAAATTATTCCGGTTCAATTAGAAAAAGCTGCCAGTAGAACCATTACACAAAGTGTAACAGCAACCGGTACTTTGGACCCGGAATATAAAGTTACCATTACCCCCGAAGTAGCCGGGGAAATTGTTGACCTGCCGGTAAAAGAAGGGCAATATGTTCATAAAGGTGATTTGCTTGTAAAAATTAGGCAGGATGCTTACCTTGCACAGGTTGAACAATCGGAAGCCAGTTTAAAAAGTGCCGAAGCTAATCTCTCTGTGGATAAAGCTCAACTAGATAAGGTTACTGAAGATTATGCGCGTACACAAAAACTGCACGCTAAAAATCTGGCCAGCGATTCCGACCTTGAAACCGCAAAAAGTAATTATCTTTCGGCTAAGGGTGCTTTAGCCGCCGCTCAGGCACAAATTGCACAGATGCAAGCCGGGCTGAATGTTCAAAAAGATCAATTAAGCAAAACAACAATTTATGCACCTATGGATGGTGTTGTTAGCCAGTTAAATGTTCAGCTTGGAGACAGAGTACTGGGCAGCCTTTACAATGTCGGTACAAACATGATGACTGTATCGGATCTTAAAAGTATGCTTGCGGTTGTAGATGTTGATGAAAACGATGTTGTATTACTTTCTGTAGGAGATACAGCAAGAATTCAAATTGATGCTTTCGGCGATAAGATATTTAGAGGATTGGTTTACCAGATAGGGAATACTGCAGTTAGTACCGGCACTGGTACACAGGAACAAGTTGTTAACTTTGAAGTTAAATTAAAATTTATAGACTTCGACAACGGATTCAGACCCGGCATGTCTTGTAACGCCAAAATAGAAACCAAAACATTACACAATGTTATAAGCGTTCCTATCCAAAGTGTTACTGCAAGGAATAATGCTCCGATGGCGACGGAAAGCCAGAGTGATTCAAAAGTAAAGAATACCAAGAAGACCAGCAGCATGGATGAGAATAAATTAAAAGAAATTGTTTTTGTTGCCGATAAAGGTAAAGTAAAATCTGTTGATGTTAAAACGGGTATAAGCGATGATAATTATATTCAGGTAATCAGCGGTTTAAAAAACGGAGAAGAAGTTGTATCCGGGCCGTACAGCGCAATTTCCAGAACTTTACATAACGGTTCTAGTATTAGAGTAGAAAAAAAAGGAAAATTATTCGGCAATAACCAATAAAAAAATCGGAATTTAAGATGAATATAATAAACATTGAACATATAACTAAGGTTTACCAGGTCGGTTCGGAAGAAGTGCATGCAATTAGAGATATTTCGTTAAAGATAGACGAAAACGAATACGTGGCAATAATGGGTCCTTCGGGTTCCGGTAAATCCACTTTAATGAATATGCTCGGATGCCTTGATACGCCAACCAGCGGTAAATATGAATTTACCGGGGTTAACGTAAGCCAAATGACGGACAACGAACTGGCGAAAATTAGAAATAAGGAAATAGGTTTTGTTTTCCAAACGTTCAACTTACTTTCCAGGTCGGACGCACTTCATAATGTTGAGTTGCCATTAATATATGCCGGAGTGCCTTCGCATGAAAGAAGAGAAAGGGCCGAACAAGCATTAATGGATGTGGGACTAAAAGAAAGAATGCAACATAAACCTAACGAACTTTCCGGGGGACAAAGGCAGAGAGTGGCCATTGCTCGTGCACTTGTTACAAGGCCGTCAATTATTCTAGCCGATGAACCAACCGGTAACCTGGACTCTAAAACCGGTGAAGAGATTATGATCCTCTTTAACGAAATTTATGAACGCGGCAATACTATAATATTAGTTACGCATGAAGAATATATTGCAGAACATTCCGCAAGAATTTTAAGAATTAAAGACGGCTTAATTGAGTCCGATGCTCCTGTTGCTAGCAGGTATATACCAAAGCTCCGGGCAGAAGTTAATTAATAAAGAATAGGAATTATTATGTCTCGTTTAACTTTATTTTCGTTTGAGATAAAAGAAAGTATGTTAATTGCACTTAGAGCTTTAAGGGCTAATAAAGTTAGGTCTGCTTTAACTATTCTGGGAATTTTTATAGGTATTACCGTTGTAGTATTAATGACTACTGCAATAAAGGGAATTGATAATTCTTTCCAGAAGGGAATTAGTGCGTTAGGTTCCGATGTATTGTACATAGATAAATGGACATGGTTTTCCAACATTCCCTGGTGGGAAATGAGGAACAGGCGAAACATTACCATGGACGATTTTTACAAATTTCAAGCTCAGGCAAAACTTCCTGCAGCAGTTGCGCCTACGTTAGATACAAGACAAACGGTTCAATATAAAGATAAATCAGTTGAAAGTGTTTCCGTGGACGGATCTACTGCCGAATATATTAAAACCACAAACTTAACATTTGAGCAAGGCAGGTTCTATTCGGAAATAGAAGCCAGAAGTGCCAGAAATGTTTGCGTACTAGGTTACCAGGTTGCAAAGGATCTCTTTCCCTTTGGAAATGCCATGGGCAGAGATGTAAAAATAGGTGCTATACCTTTCCGGGTTGTTGGTGTCTTGGATAAACAAGGAAGTTTTATCCTTGGTGACTTTAATCCGGACCAGCGTGTCTATATTCCCATTGGAGATATCTTTAGATATTTTGCCAGGCACCATAGCAGCAGTATAACTATTAATGTTCGTGCGGTTAACACTGCTGCAATTGAAGACACCAAAGCTGAAGCTGAAGGTATAATGAGAAAAATCCGCGGTCTTATGTATAATCAAAAAGATGATTTCGGAATAAACCAGGAAGCCGGGTTAATAGATACTTTTAATCAAAGAGTAGGTGTTATACAAATTGCCGGGTTGTTTATTACCGGCCTTTCGTTATTTGTCGGTGCAATCGGTATAATGAATATTATGTTTGTGTCTGTTAAAGAAAGAACAAAAGAAATCGGTTTACGTAAAGCTGTAGGTGCAAAAAGAAGAACAATCCTCGCTCAATTCCTTATGGAATCTTCCTTTATATGCCTTGTAGGTGGAATAGCAGGACTTTTGGCGGCAATTTTGCTAAGTATATTGATTAATCAATTTATATCTACTTCAATAGATTATAGCGTGGTTATTATTGCAATATTAGTTTCTTTAATTACCGGGGTAATATCCGGCTTTGCGCCTGCTTATACTGCGGCAAAAATGGATCCCGTCGAAGCATTGAGGTTTGAATAATGAAAATAAATGAAATTTTCTTTATGTCCCTGCTTTCTATTAAGGGCAATAAACTTAGAACAATGTTAACAATACTTGGAGTTGTTGTAGGTATTTTTTCTATTATAGTAATAATGACTATAATTACCATGCTTCAGAAAAGTATTGAAAACGGGGTATCCCAACTTGGCCAAAATACTTTTCAAATTCAAAAGTGGCCGGTAATTATGATGGGCGGGCATGATGCATGGCTTAAATATAGAAACAGAAAGGATATTACACTTACAGATTATAACAGGCTTAAAGGAATGCTTACCGAAGCAAAATATATTGGGGCAGAACAATGGCAAATGGGTCAGGTTGTTAAATTTAAAGGCGAAGAAACTAACCCGAATATTCCCGTTGCCGGTATTACTGCAGATGCCATGAAAACTAATAACTGGTCTGCTGCTTACGGAAGAGAAATTAGAAATTCGGATGTCAAATATTCAAACGATGTTTGCGATATTGGGCAGGATATTGCCGATAAATTATTTCCCAACATAAATCCGGTAGGACAGGTTATAAGAGTAAATAATTATCCTATTACAGTAATCGGAGTTTTGGATAAACAGCCGCAGTTATTCGGGCAAACCAGGGACAGCTACCTGGTAATGCCCATTACCGCTTTCCAATCTATTTATGGTAAACTGCACAGAAGTATTAATATTACTGTAATGTCTCAGAATAAAGAAGATTACAACTCTACTATAGAAGCAGCAATTGGTTATATGAGAATAATTAGAAAAGTAGCACCGGGCGAAGAAAATGATTTTGATATTTTTAGTAATGAATCTATTATGGGCCAGATAAACAATATTACTTCCGGCGTAAAAATTGGGGCAATGGTTGTTTCTATTATTGCTTTAATTGCAGCCGGCGTTGGTATTATGAATATTATGCTTGTTTCCGTTACGGAAAGGACACGGGAGATTGGGATAAGAAAAGCAATAGGCGCTAGAAAATTTTCAATATTGTACCAGTTCCTTTTGGAAGCAATAATTTTATGTATTACAGGAGGCTTAATCGGCATTGTGCTTGGTGTTGGGGTCGGTAACTTTGCCGGAAGTTTGATAAATGCTCAGATGGCAATTCCATTTGATTGGATTGCAATTGGCTTTTCATTATGTATTTTTGTAGGGCTTGTCTTTGGTACTTACCCAGCATTTAAAGCTTCCAATATGGATCCCATTGAAGCATTAAGGTATGAATAGATTAATTAAAAATTCAAAATTTCCACCATATACGGATTAGCTTTTGGCTGAAAAAATTAAAATTTAAAAGAAGGAAAAAGTGTAAAAAAATAAATTTTTACTTCTTCTACCTTTAGCTAAAAGATAAAATCTATCTCTAAAATCACATATAAATAAATTTCCGGTGCAAATTGTTGATTCATAACACCGGATTTTTACATCTCCCTTGAAATAGAAAAAATCATTTTTTACAATTACAGCGTATTGAAGAACAGAACTATGAAAGGAGGTTCGAATATTATGTGGCAGGCATGGTTTAATATTGCAGTTGGTATATGGTTAATTATATGCGCTTTTATTCCTTCGCTGCAAACACCGGCGGGTATAATAGTTCCGGGAATAATTTCAATTATATTCGGTTTTTGGGCAGGAGGAAATGCAAATAGCTGGCAAGGTTATGTAAATGGAGTTCTGGGTATCTGGCTGGTACTTAGCGGTATTTGGTTTATGATAATTGCACCCTGGAACTTTTTCATTGCCGGTATTGTAATCGGCATATTAGCGGTATGGAACTTTACCGAACATATCCATCATCCGCAGCACGCTCCGGCGCATTAAATAATTAGCATTCAATAAAAAAAGCAGCGCAGGCAAACAGCCTGTGCTGCAGAAATATTTAAATAATTTTCTATCCTATATTAAATAATTCGATTTGTAGAAAGAAGTTTGATGAAAGTGATAAATGGGGAAAGGGTAATTAGTTTTTCGGACTTTAGAAAAATATTTAGTTTTTTTCCCCTTCAAACTAAACGATTATTCAATTATATTTGTCTAATAATAAATATTGCATTTGGTTTATTATTCTATAATTAAAAGATAAATGTTATGAAATTTTCTCAAATTTTTCGTATTTCGCTCGAATCAATTACCGCAAATAAATTAAGAACTTTTTTAACTATACTTGGAGTTGTAGTGGGAATTTTTTCTATAATTGTTATTATGACGATTATAACTATGCTTCAGAAAAGTATTGAAAACGGAGTATCCCAGCTTGGGCAAAACACTTTTGAAATACAAAAATTCCCTGCAATTATGACCGGCGGCCATGACGCCTGGCTTAAATATAGAAACCGGCCGGATATTACTCTTGATAATTATAACAGGCTTAAAGCCATGTTAACAAGTGCCAAATATGTTGGTGCAGAAGATGATTGGGGCGGCGTAGTTGTTCATTATAACGGATTGAAAACCAACCCTAATATTGATGTTATTGGCATTACGGCAAGTGCTATGAAAACCAACGACTGGAATGCAGCCTATGGAAGAGATTTAAGAACCCTGGATGTTAAATATTCTAACGATGTTTGCGATATTGGCCAGGATGTAGTTAACGATTTATTTCCAAGTATAAATCCTGTTGGCCAGGTAATTAGAATAAATAATTACCCCGTGAAGGTAGTAGGCGTACTGGAAAGAAAACCTGCATTATTCGGAAGAAGCAGAGACAGCAACGTGCTTATTCCTATTTCTACTTTTCAAAATGTTTTTGGAAAATTGCACAGAAGCCTGGATATTACTGTTATGACATATAGTAAGGCAGATTACCAGTCCACCATTGAAGCAGCTACCGGATACATGCGCATAATTAGAAAAATTCTACCAGGTAACGATAATGATTTTAGTATTTTCAGCAATGAATCAATTATTCAGCAGATAAATCAAATTACAGGCGGCGTAAAGATAGGAGCTATTGTTGTTTCTATTATTGCCTTAATTGCTGCCGGGGTTGGTATTATGAATATTATGCTTGTTTCCGTTACCGAAAGGACAAGGGAAATTGGCATTAGAAAAGCTATTGGCGCCAAGAAAAAATTAATACTTTTACAATTTCTTATAGAAGCGGTTGTACTATCTTTAATAGGAGGTTTTATAGGCATTTTGCTGGGCGTTGGTATTGGTAATTTTGCGGGGAGTTTTCTGCATGCACAAATGGCAATACCCGTAAACTGGATAATGATTGGATTTTCTTTGTGTCTTTTAGTCGGTGTCGGCTTTGGTACTTATCCGGCATACAAGGCATCCAACCTGGATCCTATTGAAGCTTTAAGGTATGAATAGGTAAATTAATTAAAAATTAGAAATTCAAAATTTCGAATTGTTAATCAATTAGGTGATTTTCTACGGCGTATAAAATTAATTCCGAATTGGTTTTCATATTCATTTTTTTTAAGATCCGGCTTCTATAGGTATTAACAGTACGAATACTTAAGGAGAGTTTTTCGGCAATTTCACTTACTTTTATTCCGGATGAAATTAGTCTCATAATTTGAAACTCCCGGTTGGAAAGTGCTTCGTGCGGCGGCTTGTTAAAATCCCTATTAATTTCTGTTACTAACGTTTCGGCAATAGAAGGAGTAATATATTTTCTGCCGTTGCAAATTTGTCTTACAGCTTTAACTATTTCCTCCGGTTTTGTATCTTTAGTTAAGTAGCCGAAGGCACCGGCCTTTAAGACTCTTACTGCAAATCTTTCTTCCGGGTGCATAGTCAAAACAAGCACCGGCAGGGAGGGGAAAAGTTGTTTTAAATCCGAAATTAAATCAACACCGCTTCTGCCCGGCATAGAAAGATCTGTAACAAGAATATCCGGGTTAGTTCTTTTTATGCCTTCCAGAACTTCGTGCGGATAGGCTGCTTCTCCAATAACTTTTAAATCTATTTCTTCTTCTAGAATTTCTTTTATGCCCTTGCGAACAAGCGGATGATCATCGGCAATAAATATGTTAATCATAATAATTCTCTAATATGGCATTTCAAACATTATTATAAGGAATATAAATGATTAATTTTGTGCCTTTGTTAATTTCGGAAATAATTTCGAATCTTCCGCCCAGTGCGGTTATTCTTTCTCGTATTCCCATAATACCGGTAGAGGTTGGGTCTTTTAATTTGGTATTGTCAATTCCTTTGCCGTTATCGGATATTTCCATAACAATATCATTTTTAATTTTTTGCAGGCTTAAGTTTACAACTGTAGCAGAGGCATGCCGTGCTACGTTTGTCAATGCTTCCTGGTAAATACGAAAAATTGCCGTTGAAACATTTTGGTCGGGATTAATGTTATGCTGAAGCTTCGTAATCCTGCATCGTATGTGCGTGCGGTTTTCAAATTCCTGAGCTTGCCATTGAATGGCAGTAAGCAGCCCGAGTTCGTCTAGAACCGTCGGCCTCAGCTGGGTTATAATTCTTCTTATGGATTTAATTGTTGTTTCAAGCAAATCGGAAATGGAAGAAATTTTTTCCAGCAAAGATAACCGGTTTAACGGCTCTGCAACGGTTTTGGCAACCATTCTGCTTAGGATGGTCAAATCTAATCTTACAGCCGTAAGCATCTGGCTGAATTCGTCATGCAGTTCTCTTGCAATTCTGGTTCTTTCTTCCTCGCGAGCAGCCTGTAAATGAGCTGCAAGTGCGCGCAGTTGTTTTTCATGTTCTTTAAGATGATCTTCTTTAATTTTATTTTCGGTAAGATCTTTTATTATAACCGAATAATTTAACGGTTCTGTTCCGCCGTTAAAAAGAACGGTAACGGAAACCAAAGCCCAAAACCTTGAACCGTCTTTCTTTTTAAGCCATAACTCTTTTTCTGCATGTCTTTCTTTTTGAGCCTGCAATAACAGGTAATTGGAATTATTTCCTTTATTATTTTCATTCTGCAGGATAGTATTGAATTCCTTTAGAATAATTTCATTTTCCGTAAAGCCGGTTATTTTTTTAGCGCCGTTATTCCAGTTTGTTATTCGGCCTTCAATATCCAGCATAATAATTGCATAGTCCTTCGCTTCTTCAATAAAAGATCTAAATCGTTTTTCCCTTTCTAATAATGCTTCGTTAGTTAAACTTTGCATTAGTTCCCGGTTTATCTTTTCCGTCAGTTCCCTTACAATAAACTGTACCTGAATGTTATCGCTTTCAGGATCATTTTCCGTACTGCCGGGGTAAGTTAAAATATTTTTTATTATTTGTTTTGCCGTAATTTCTACTGAAATCTTTTCATCGTTTTTCTTTTTTAAGGTTAATCTGAAAATTCTAACGGCATTTTTATTTTTAATTAAGGCATTAAGATTTGCATTAAAAACTTTTACATATTCTTCTTCTATTAAAGTTAGAAAGGAATGAAGTTTAAAAATATCGTTTATGTTATAACCGGAAATCGTACAAAAAGCGTTATTAGCAAAAAGAATTTTTTTTGTTGATGAATTTAGAATTAAAAAACCCGTATTTACCAAACTCTGGGTTAAAAGATAATTCTCCCCAATTTCAGCATATAATTTGAAGAAGGCTGCATTCTTTCCGTTCTCCTGTTTTATTTTTTTTTCTTTGATTAAAGTATTTATTGCATTTAACAGCGGTTCCGGGTTAGACTTGGAAATGTAGTCATCAATTCCCGCTTTAAAACTATTAATAATTATTTCTTCCGGCTGAGAAACTGTTAATATTATAAAAGGAATGTCACTTCCTATTTGCTTTAAATAATTCAGCGCATCAATTGCAGAAAAACCGTTTTGGTTGTAATCAGCTAAAACAATATCCGGATTTAGTTGAGTTACTTCACTTTTAAAGCTGTTTAAAGTATTACACCGTTTTGCAATAAATTCCAGTCCCTTATTTGTTAGATGCCGTACAACTAATTCAAAATCGGGTTCAGAATTATCCAGGAATAAAATTTTAATTTTATCTTTTTTAAATTCCCCGGCTGTTGAAATTTGGGACTCAAAAGATTCTTTTCCAATTAATACCGGCATAAAAAGTAATTATTGTTATAAATTATGTAATCTTATCAATATTGAAGCATTCCTTATATTATTGATTAGTTAACTGAAGTTACGCAAATTTGTTGAATGCGTACCTTCAGTTAGTTAAGCCATTTAATTATTTTAATATTTTTTTCTCTATTATTCAACAGCACAGCCTCCAATTCGTCTATTATATGTCGCGGTATTAAAGATTCCAGATCTATTAAGCTGTAACCGCTAGAATGTTTATTTACAGGAGTAATTCTATCATCATCGTCATATTTAATTTGATTGGCAGTTATGGAAATACCGTATTTTAATCCTTTATGTATGCTGTCAATAAATATTTGTCCGCTGAGATTATTTTTTAAAATATTACGTGCCAAACCGGAAGTAATTGTAGAAACAATTGTGGGCCAGCTTCCGGAAAAGCCAATCTTCTTTGCGAATAAATTAGCACTTTGCCGTGCGGTAATAATATCTATATCTTTATGTATTTTTAAAAAAATCTCTCCGCTAATCATTTTTCAATCTTTTAATAAAGCCAGCTGTGTATAATATTATTTTAAAAGAACCATTTTTTTAGTTTCAAAGTAGTTTTGCCTTGAACCGGTTTTAAACGGCACAGCATATATCGTATAAAAATAAACGCCGCTGGCAAACCCGCTGTCATAAAACAACACCTCATAAGTTCCTGCATCTAAAAAAATAAATGAAAAAGTTTTTACTTTTTGGCCAATAGAATTGTAAATAGTTAATTGAGTATTGCTAGCTACCGGTATTCCGAATTCTATAATGGTAGAATTATTGAATGGGTTCGGGTAGTTCTGCATTAATTCATAATTAGCCGGCGGTCCGCTTGTTAATAAGGGTAATGTTCCGCTCGAACCGGTTGTAAATTTTGATGTGGATGTCCAATTGCTTTTTCCCGCAGAGTTAACAGCTCTAACATCCCAAAAATAAGTAGTATTATTTTTAAGTAAATTAAGCTTAATTGAAGTAACGGTAATATTTGTTGAATCCATTATAACATTGCTAAAGCCGGAATTTAATGATAATCTCAGTTCATAAAATTCCGTATTATCAGCCTCCTTCCAGCTTAATACAGGCTGAAGCGAAACATTTTTCGAATTGTTTTTCGGCGAAATGATTTGCACAATGCCAGGAAGACCTTTTATTGTAGTAAATGTACCTGTTAACGAAAAATTGCTGAAAGAAAATGAACTGTTATTAGGGAATGCCCGTATGTGCCAGTAATAAGTTTTGTTATTAAGCAGCCCTTTATAAGTAAAACTATTTTTCTGCTTAATTAAAGTATCAAGCACTAATTCACAAAAATCTTTGGAAGCTGCAATCTGAACTTGATAAGAGCCGGCATTTTCTTCTTCTTTCCATGTAAAAGTTGTATTAACAGAAACATCTTTACTGTTGTTTTGCGGTGTTGATAAAACCGGTGCAGCTAACTGAGGGCCGGCTGTTCTAAAGCCAAGAGGAGTAGTATAGTGGCTTTCACCGGATTGGTTTAAAGCGCTTACTCTCCAATAATATTTTTTGTTGTACTCCAGATTAGGTATCTGTATTGAAAATGCAGTATCAACAATACTGTTTATTATAAGAGAAGTAAAACCGGAATCCGAAGAAACCTGAATTCGATAACCATTTGCCTGCTCCGAAGGGTACCAGCTTAATGTAACCGGATTTTCCTGTACATCCGTATCCTGTTTAGGAGAATAAGCAACCGGTGTTGCAGGTACATAATCATCTCCTTTTACTTCTTGCGCAATTGAATTTAACAGAGGCTGGTTACCGGAATTTGTAACTCCGGCGCCTAATTCCCAAATAAACACCCCGCCTAGATTATTTTTCCGGGCATATTTAACAACAGCTCTGCACTCATGTTCATCATCATAGGTAACAAATTTATCCATGCTGTTACATGAATCATTAATATCAAGGTATGGGGCTTCTGCAGTAGAATCCCACCTGTAATATTGGGGGAGAAAATATTTGTTCATTATGGAATAATAAGGGATATTAGGAATTACTTCCGGCGGCATTGTCCATGACTGTAGAGGAGCAGTAACACCGCCGGTGTTGGTACCGCCTCCTCCTTCCCAAAGGTATCCGTAAAAATCGATACCAACCGCAATTTTACTTTTGGAAACCCCGGCTGCCGTAAATTTATGTACCATTTGGTCTATTGACGGAAGAGGTTTGTCGTTGCTTGGAAATTTGTTATTACCGCTTAATACAGGTGAGTTGAACCAGGTAACCCAGCCGCCCCAGGGGCCTGATAAATCATAAGTCATTAAATTGATTTGATCAAAGTAATTTTGTAAGGACGCAATTAAAGCCGGCTGCCAATCTGCCGCCATGGTTAACATTGCACCGGGCACGGCAGCATCAAGAGTCATTCTTAAAAGCTTAACAAATGCTGTAAATTGTGTGCTGTCGGATTCTTGAAGTACTTCCCAGTCGATGTCTATTCCGTCGTATTTTCGGGTAACAACAAATTGAATGATATTTGTAACAAACTTTAATAATTTAAATGGTGATGTAGCACTGCGGAATGCAGGCCCGGAGCCCCATCCTCCGATGCAAATTAATACTTTCTTACCGGCTGCATGAGCAGCATTTATAATTGCAGCCGAGTTAGATTGTAAGATACTGTTTGATAAATAATCTATTGTACCGTTACCGTTAGGCCATAAAGCAAAGTGGATAATATAATCAAGATCATTAAAATCTACTTTATTTGCAGGTAACCGGCCGTTATTATATTGGCCTTGCTGCCATCCTGCATAATATCCCGTCACCCTTATTTTATTTTGTGCATTTTCAATATTTACTGCGCCGGAACCCATAATTAATATCAATACTTCCAAAATTAAAATACGAATCATTGGTTGTGAATACTGTGATTACTTTTAAGATAATTTTAATAACTTACATTTAAAGTACTCTAAGACTTTTTACTATCTTTCTTTGAAACGTAATATGTTTTAAATATTTCTAATTCGTTCTTATTAAAGTTAATTATTGCCGGTTATGGCCTGCCCGGAGGCGGCGGAAAGGCTGCTCCTTTTTGAACTGTATGATTAGCGGAATTATTTGATAAAATAAAATACGTTGCTGTTGCCGCAACTGCCGCTGCTCCAATACCAAGCCAGGTAAGCAGCCCAGAACCCGACGGATTTTGGTGAACAGTTATTTCGAAATAATAATCTTTGCCCTCCAAGCCGCCGGGAATTTCCCGGCCTATATTCCAGACAATTAATTTATTTTTTCCTGCAGATTGATCTTTGCCGACATCTCCCGATATTATGGCTGGTATATAGCTATAGCCGGGTTTACTCTCTCTTCTTAAAATCAATTTAACAGTGTATTCTTTACCTGGTTTTCCGTACAGATCATAATTTATAAACACCTTTTGATCCGTTACCGTGTAATGAATATTTTTTGCCGCCGCTTTACCGGAACCGTAATTATACGCTAAGAAACCTTCGGCTAAATTGAATTGGCCAACGGTTAAAAACAAAATCAAAACTATCAGGAAAAATTTCCCTGAACTAATACTATGAGAATCCTTATTATTCATATTTCAAATCTCAAAAATTTTATTTCAAATAAATCATTTTTTTAATTTTACTTGTGCTGCTTCCGGATATTAGCCTGTAAAAATAAATACCGCTTGAAACATTTATTCCGTTATCATCCGTGCCGTCCCACCTAAGGTAATATTTGCCCTGGCTCATTCTCCTGTCAACAAGCGTCTTAATTTTTTTGCCGATTATATTATAAATAAAAATTTCCACGTTGGAATTTTCCGGTACATAAAGCGGTATAATAGTTGAATTGTTAAACGGATTAGGGTAGTTATTATAAAGAATAAAACTATCCGGCTTTACATTTGAATCCTTTAATTTATTACGCAATGCCTCCGAAGTGCCGACCAATATTTTAAATAAATATTTGGAATGCTTGGGAGTAAAATTATAAGAGTTGTCTTTCCTTAAATTAATTTCTTCGTTAGTTCTGGGGTTTACCAAATATACCTGATAATTATCCGGAATATTATCCATATCTTTAAAAGTTAGAGTAATATTATGCCACGGATTAGCATCAACATAAAAACTCCATTCTCCGTAGCTGTTAAAAGCCGGTTTAATATCGCTTGCAAAAACAGGGTAATTCTTATTCCATTCGGGATGATAAAAATAAACCGAAGGCAGGGAACCAAGGCTATTCGGCTTATGAAAATCCAGGTTATTTAAATTATTCCTGACATCCGAGGAAATTCCAAGCCACGCCAGATTATCTTTATAGCTTCCTGATTTAAGAGAAATATTTATTTCCCAGTTTAATCTATTAGTATTAACGGGATCGAAGTTATTATATTTTGCCAAAGAAGCAGAGGCAGCTTTTGAAGGAATCTTTAATACCGTAAGATTAGATGCATTAAAGAAATAATAACCAATATATGGTGAAATTACAGCCGAGGTATCAAAGGAACTATCAAAGGAAATGGCCTTCTCGGAAATATTATTTACTGATGCTATATCGCTCCATTTAACTGGATAAGTAAAAGGATCAGTAATAATATTCCATCCGCCGTGCAGCGGTATTTCTGCCTGCCCGGAAGAATTTAATGCTGCGTTTTCAACGGTTGTATCAATTACAAGGTAGCCTTTCTTAATAATCCAAAAACCGGTTCCCGTTGAAAAAACAAACCTGCCTTTATTATTGTAAGGAACCAAATAATTGCTCGGCGCACCGTTATCCCAAAATGCCTGCCAATCTTTATTTGGAGTACCGGTAAGAAAAACAGTTACGGGTAAATTACTTGAACCGGGAATTCCGACGAGTTTATAGTCCGTAGATTTAAACTTAGATAAATTTGAATACGTAGGAAAAGTTAAAGAGGTATCCACATTTGAATAAGTTGGTTTGGCAACAACAGTAGAAAAATTCCATTCGGAGGAAAAACCCTGCCATTTATTACTAACCATTGCCCGTACACGCCAGTAATAAGTTGCATTGTTATTCAAGTCCTTTACAGCCGTAGAATTGTTGGTTAATGTTGAATCATTAATTATTACCGAATCCGATGAATCCGTAAGTTGAAAATTATATTGCGTAGCATTACTTACACTATCCCAAATAAACACAATTGTCAGCGGCAGGTTGTCTGCTCCTTTTGCCGGTGAAACTAAAACCGGTATTAATGATGCTGTTTGCTGCGTTGTAAAATTCCAAATTGCAGACCAATTACCTGCTCCTGCATTATTAAGAGCTCTAACCCGCCAAAAATATTTTGTGCTGCTATTTAACGATCCTGCCTGGTAGTACAAAGTTGTAATTGAAGATGAATCTAAAACCGGACTATTAAACAAGCTGTCTTTTGCAATTTGAAGCCGGTACATATCGGCATTCTTTACACTGTCCCAGTGTAATTTAGGATTAACTTGTACATTAGCAGCACCGTTTACCGGTGAAGAAAGAATGGGAGCGGATGGAACCTGTGAACTGGTATCAATTATTGTTTTGAAATTCCAAAATGAGGAATAACTGCTTGTGGTTTGATTGTTAGCAGCATTTACACGCCAATAGTAAACTTTACCTTTTGATAAGCTGACAACAGTATAAGTTGTATCGCTTATATTATTCTTATTTAAGAATAATGATGAAAATGAGGAATCAAAACCGACTTGAAGGTTGTACAAAGTGGCACCGCTTACTGATTTCCAAATCAATTTTTCACTTAAAGGCTGATTAATTGATCCGTTTACAGGCTGAGCTAGAACCGGAACTTTAAGTGTTCCAGCGGAAGTTGTAAAATTCCATACAACAGACCATCCGCTGAACAATATTAAAGTTGAAGCGCCGGCACGCCAATAATATTTGGTTCCTTTTAACAATCCGCTTACCTGGTAAGAAGTACCTTGCAGCCCGGATTGATTTATTACAAGGTTGTTGAAATTAGAATCCGGCGAAACTTGAACTGAATAAGATGAAGCACCGGAAGAAGAATTCCATTGCAGCGTTACATTTGTTGGAACACCCGTTGCACCATCTGGCGGTGATTCTAACGCAGGTGCAGACAATGTATTTGCATGATTTGACGAAGTCTTTAAAGTCCATGCTGGTGACCAGGAACTACTTGCAGTTGAAGTTTTTGCTTTAACCCTCCAGCTAAAGGTACTGTTTGCAGGCAAGCTGTCAACTTTTTTTCTTGGCTGCGTTAAAGTGGAATCATCTAGAATTATATTTTTAAAAATCGAAGAATCGGATAACTGGAAATGATATCGGACAGCATTTTTAACTGAATCCCACCTAAAGACGATGCTGTCCGGGCTGCTTATAACGTCGTCGGGAGGGGAGACCAGGTTCGGCACCGGTAAAGAATTTAAAGAAATTGAAAAACTCCAGGCATCCGACCATGAGCCTTCGCCTGCAGAGTTGGAAGCACTTACCCTCCAATAATATGTCGTGTTGTTCGAAAGTGAAGATATCTGCTTCAAGGTATCCATTAAGCCCGTATAGTTATAAACCGGTGTACTGAAGTTTGATCCGGTTGAAACCTGCAGATGATAGTTTGAAGCATTATTAACACTATTCCATTTTAATGTAATGCTGGTAGATTTATTTGAAAAACCATTTGCCGGAGATGCAAGGACAGGTGATTGCGGAATTTTTATTTCCGCTTTAGTGGTAAAATTCCATTGATTAGACCAGGAGCTTTTTCCTCCGGCATTTACTGCTCTTACCTGCCAGTAATATTTTGTATTGTTCGATAATTCGGGAATTTTATAAGTCGTATCCGCTATATTGTAATTGGTGTAAATCATATTTGAAAATGTCTGATCAGTTGCAACCTGTAACCAATATACTGAAGTATTCGCAGACGAATTCCATTTCAAAGTTACCGTAGTAGGAACATTAGTCGAGTTATTTGCCGGAAACACTAATGTAGGTTCCGCCGGCGGTTGAATGTTTGTGCTTTCAGTTTTAAAACTCCAAACAGAAGACCAATTTCCTGCCGAAGTTGAATTTAAACCTTTAACCCGCCAAAAATATGTTGTGGAAGCAGCCAGGTTATTAACCTGATGAGAAGTACTAGTAATTGAAGAATCTCCTATTGTCGGATTAGAGAATGTATTATTTGTTGCAATTTGAAGCCAGTAATGGCTTGCGTTTGAAGCAGCACCCCAGCTAAATATTATAGTAGTTGGTTGATTTGTATTTCCATTTGCAGGCGATGCAAGAACCGGCGTACCCGGAACTGCCGATGTTGGAGTTCCGGTATTGAAGGTCCATATATATGACCATGCGCCTGTACCGGACGAATTAGAACCGCAAACTCTCCAATAATAAGTAGTGCTGTTGGACAGTGAAGAAATTTGCTGTGAAGTACCCGTTAAACTAGAATTATCATACACAGTAGAACTAAAAGAAGAAGAAGTTGAAACCTGAAGATGATAATTAGATGCATTGCTTGCACTATTCCAGGATAGTGTAAGAGTAGTCGGCTGATTATTAGCGCTGTTAGCCGGAGAGACAAGAGTAGGCACTGAAGGAACCGGAGGTGCTGCCGGAGCAG
>JBJKSH010000087.1:0-16621 GCA_046704255.1 Ignavibacteriaceae bacterium
TCTCAGCCTGTCTTCAAGATTGGAAGTATGTCCGTAATAATAAGTTTCGTGTTTTGTAGAATGGATAATATATACAAAATATTTTTTCATGGAAATGTGAGCGCGGGTGGGCTCGAACCACCGACCCTCTGCTTAAAAGGCAGATGCTCTACCCCTGAGCTACGCGCCCAATTTTTAAGAGCTACAAATATAATTAAGTTTATTTCTTATTCCAAATAGATGACTTATTAAACTATGAGTAAATTTAAAAGTTATGATACAAAAAAATTCTAAAATTCTTGTTTGTGATGATGATGAAACTTTATGCTACCTGTTGAAAGAACAACTTTTGGAAGAGGACTTTTCCGTTGATACGGTGTACGACGGCAAATATGCAATTGATACTATTAAACGAAAAAACTACGACCTCCTGTTACTTGACCTTAACATGCGTGAGGTTCAAGGTGAAGAGGTTTTAAAATTCGTATCGGATTATAATTCCTCCGTGCAGGTTGTTATACTTACCGCACAATCCGAAACAAGGAAAGCTATAGAATGTATTAAGATGGGCGCTTATGACTTTATAGCTAAACCGTATAATTTTGACGAACTTCTTTTAACCGTTAAACATGCTCTTGAACATAAAGAACTACTTGTAAAAACCGCTATACTTTCCGAACAGGTAGACAAAAAACTTCAAACCAGAATTATAGGCGACAGTAAGGAACTTCAAAAAGTAATTACTCTTGCAAATAAATCTGCTACCTCGGATTCTAATATTTTAATTGAAGGTGAAACTGGTACGGGGAAAGAACTTCTAGCGGAATACATTCACAAACATTCCGCTAGAAGCGATATGCCTTTTGTGGTTATAAATTGTGCATCCCTCCCCGATCAACTAATTGAAAGCGAACTTTTCGGGCATGAAAAAGGTGCTTTTACCGATGCAAAAACCACGAAACAAGGCCTGGTGGAAATTGCACATGGCGGCACTTTATTCCTTGATGAAATTGGTGAGTTGTCTTTAAGCCTTCAGCCAAAATTACTCCGCTTTCTGGAAAACGGGGAGTACAGAAGAATTGGCGGCGTAACAAATTTAACATCAAATGTTAGAGTAATAGGTGCAACCAATAGAAATCTTTTGGAAGAAACTGACAACAGAAATTTTAGAAGAGACCTTCTCTTCCGCCTTAATGTAATTACTTTAACAATTCCTCCTTTAAGAGAACGAAAAGACGATATCCTTTTACTGGCAAATCACTTTCTTGAAACTAAATCGCCCATTAGATCACCTAAAAAACTCTCTCCGGATGCCGAAAAGATTTTATATAATTACAACTTCCCCGGCAATATAAGGGAACTGGAACATATTATTGAAAGAGCGCTTATCTTTGCCGAATCGGATTACATTCAACCTGAAGACCTGAATTTGCCAATTGATTACAGCCAGGAGCCAAGAAAAAAATCTCATACTTTTTTTGACGACGGAGATGAAATAATAAGCATGAACGACCTTGAAAAAAAATACATTGAAAGAGTGCTGTATCATTATTCCTGGGATAGGAAACAAACTGCAAAAAAACTTGGAATAAATTATAAAACATTATATCTTAAGATTAAGAAATATGCTATTAAACAAGAATAGAACTGCCTGGCTGAGCTTATGACTATTAAGAATATTCTTGCCGGTCTTTCCGGAATAGAGGATGCCCCCTATGCAATTGCAGATAAAAACCAAAAGATAATTTGGTTTAACAAAGGGTTCCGTAATTTCTTCCGGTCGAAGAAAATAAATGGGGTTAGCATGTCCAAACTAACCAGCTTAAATTTAGCTTCCGAAACTTTGCCGCAAAAAAAAAAGACAGCCACTTTTTTGTTGACCGATAGAAATTCAAAATTAAAAGTTTCCCGGCTTAAAATAGAAAATAAACAAGGTGGGTACCTTTTAAAAATTGAAAAAAACGGCGCAGATACACAAATATTAATTGAACCCGAAAAATCTAGTGAAATAAAAAGACACTTCCAGGATGAACTGCGGCAGGTTCTTACTCTTATGGCAAAAGAAAAATCTTTGGCAGATATTGCTGAAGAAATTTTAATAAGGTGCACTCAAATTAATAACAGCCCCTTTGGTATTATTATACTCCATGCGGATAATAACAAGTACGAATATATCTTTTTTGATCCTTCGGATAAATTAATAAACAAAGACGAAATTAAAAGGGTAATTGAAAACAGCTTCAGCTTTATAAATAAATGGCTTATTGTAAATAAACGATCTTTAATAATTAAAAACTCTCCGGAAAGTATTGGCTTTAGCCTTTCCACGGTATTGAAGGCGAATACTGCATTAATAACACCATGCTTTTTTGAAGACAACCTGCTTGCATCTATAATATTAGGCGAAAAAGAAAATATTTACGGCGCTGAAGAAATTAACATTACGGAACAGTTTGCCGCCCTGCTTGCCTTTGCACTTAACAGCATTAAAACAAGAGAACTTAACGATGCCCTGGAAGCAAGACTCCTGCAGGCTCAAAAACTGGAAACAATAGGCAAGCTTAGCAGCGGCATGGCGCATGATTTCAGCAACCTGCTTTCAAGTATTTTCGGCAGCATAAATATTCTTAAAAAGAAAATACCGGAAAGGGAAGACATTTACAGGCTTCTGGATAATATTGAAAACAGTTCTATTAGAGCAAGGGATTTAACTAAGGGATTGTTATCTTTCGGCAAGCCTACCCCTAAAAGGAAAGAACTTATAAAACCCAACCTGCTTCTTTCCGAAATTGAAAAAGTTATTACGCAAACTTTTCCTGCAAATATAAGTTTTAATAAAGATGTGGATGAAAACCTGCATAACATTCTTGGCAACGGAACCGAGATATACCAGGTTCTGTTAAACTTATGTGTTAATGCAAAGGAATCAATTGAAGGGCAGGGGAAAATAACATTGACCTCGAAAAATAAAACTATCGACGAATCGAATGTTATAAGTTATCCGCTGCTTGAGAAGGGAAATTACGTGTGGTTTTCGGTTTCGGATACCGGCTCCGGCATTAAGGAAGAAAACATATCCAAAATTTTCGATCCGTATTTTTCTACAAAGGATCGCCAGACAGGTTCCGGTTCCGGGCTTGGATTATATGTAACTTACGGAATAATAAAAGCACATAACGGGCATATAGAAGTTTCCAGCAAAATAAGTAAAGGCACATCCTTCGATGTATTTATTCCGGCTTATGAACCAACAATTGCAAAGAAGCCCGCATCTTCCGAGAAAATTATACTTCTTGCCGATGATGAAATAATGCTGCTGGATCTTCTGGCGGAGTTGCTGGAATCTTACAGCTATAATGTTATAAAAGTAAATTCCGGTACTGAGGTTCTTAAAGTGCTTACCGAAGAAATTAAAGTTGATCTTGTTGTAATTGATTATAATATGCCGTTGATGAACGGGCTTGAATGCATTAAAGAAATTAGAAACCTCGGCTTAAAAATTCCGGTAATACTTTCTTCAGGCAGCCTTTCGCTTCAGAACAAAGAAGAATTTAAAAACATGGAGATAAACGGGCTGCTTTCCAAGCCTTATGATTTTGAAACTATGCTGGAAACCATTCAGCGTTTAATCTGATGAACCGTTGTTGTCAAACTCAATCATTTTTATGTTTTTTATATAATCCGAAAAGATAGGTTTTTTAATTGAGTTTAATTGATTGAGCACATCGTTAATTTCTTTAATGGCGGTTTCTATATATGCAACCCTTTTTAAAATAGCTTCCGCAGAAATTACTTCCTTCTTTAATTCTCTTCTAATAGCTGCCGAAGAAAGGCTCATCAATGTAAGCGGCTGTTTTATTTTATGATTGGTTGTAACAACAGTTGCCGCAAAAGTATTTCGCTGCTCGGCTTCAAGAAGCAGCTTGTGTGTTTCGGAAAGCTTAAGCGCTGAGTTTACCCTGGCTAGTAATTCTATCCTGTTAAACGGTTTTTTTATGTAATCGAATGCACCTGCTTCCAGGCCTTCCTTTGTATCTTCCGCACCGGATTTTGCGGTTACAAGTATAATAGGAATGTTGGATGTTGTTATATCTTTTGCAAGAACTTTGCATACTTCTATACCGGACATCTCGGGCATCATTACATCCAGCAAAATCAAATCCGGAAATTCCGCCAGTGCTTTTTCTATACAAGTCTTCCCGTCATAAGCTGTTATTACTTCGTATCCTTCGTGTTCAAGCCTGTCCTGAAGCATAAAAACATTTTCCGGCAGATCATCTACAACAAGTATTTTTTTCATGTTAATTTAATTTTTGAAAGTAACCTTTCTATTTTAAAAGCCATTACGCCGGAATTTACCGGCTTAGCAATATAGTCGTTAAAGCCGTGTTTAAAAATTACTTCTTTATCTTCAAGCATAGCCTTGGCAGTAACTGCAAATACAGGTACGTTTATCCAGCGGTTGTTCTTTTTAATTGCGCTAATTGTTTGGAAACCGTCCATCTCCGGCATCATTATATCAAGTAAAATTAAATCCGGTATTTTGTGTTCAAGAGTTTGAATACACTCTTTACCGTTTTTGGCAAGTATTGTTTTGTAACCGCAGGCCTGAACAATTTCACTTATTGTAAACAGTGTATCCGGGTCATCGTCTACTACAAGAACTTCTCCCTGGTAGGATTTGCCGTCGTCTTCTTCGTACGGTTCCAGCGAATCCGGGTCTTCTTCATTTGCTTTCTTACCGTTATTATCTTCGTTTGAGACAAAAACTTCCTCCATTCTTATCATGTCTCTAACAATTTTCAAAACATCCAGCGGATGCCCCTTGGATTTAACCGTAATTTCTTCTACAATATTGTTAAGAGAGCTTCTTTCCTCTTCCGTTAAATCTCTTGCCGTACTTATAATAATAGGAATATGTTTTGTATCGTTGTTGGATTTTAATTTGTATGAAAGCGTAATGCCGTCTACATTCGGCATCATAAGATCGAGTATTATTAAATCCGGCTGAACCTCCAATATTTTACTGAATGCAAGTTCGCTGTCTTTTATATATTCAATTCTTACTTTATCATTTTTGAAAGCATTTTTAAATTTTTCAAATTCAAGTTCATCGTCGTCCACAATAACAATTTTTTCAACCTTTTTGTTTGCAAGGCTTTCCAGTTTTTTAAATGCCGAAAGAAGTTTTTCCGGTTCAATAGGCTTAATAAAATATTCGAATGCGCCCAGACCGTAGCCGATATTTTTATCGCCTATAATTGAAATTAAAATTACGGGAATATCTTTTGTAAGCGGATCGTCTTTTAATTCTTTAAGTATGGTCCAGCCGTCCTTTCCCGGCATCATAACATCCAATGTAATAGCAAACGGCTGTATTTGCCGTGCAAGTTCAATACCTTCGCTGCCGGAAGAAGCAAACGCAACTTCATAGCCTTTGGATGTAAGGTATTGGCCTATTGTATACCTAATCTCCGAGTCATCATCAATAACCAGGACCGGGTTTTTCCTGTTTTGAATTAAAGCCTGAAGATTTATATTAATATTCGGTTCGGCTTTATTTATTTTAACAAAAGTTAACGGAATTGTAAAAGTAAACGTAGAGCCTTTACCCGGCTCGCTTTTAACGCTTAAACTTCCGTTAAGCAGGTCCGCAATCTTTTTACAAATAGCCAGCCCAAGCCCTGTGCCGTTATATTTTCTGGTAGTTGTTCCGTCTATCTGCCTGAACTCTTCAAAAATAACTTTCTGATCCTGATCGGAAATTCCAATGCCGCTATCAACAACGTCAAATTGCAGCATCCTGTTTTCCAGGGATGAAATTCTTAATTCAATAAAGCCGCTTTCCGTAAATTTAACCGCGTTGCCAAGCAGGTTTATTAGCACCTGAGTAATTTTTCCCCTGTCGGTATTTATAATTATGTTGGTGCTAATCTTCCTGTTTAAATTAAATCTAATACCTTTCTGCTGCACAAGGGGAATAATGGAATTTTCAACTTCTTTAAGTAATTCATCAAGGTGAACATCTTCTTCATGAATTTCCATTTTACCGGCTTCAATTTTGGAGAGGTCAAGAATATCGTTAATAAGATTCATTAAGCGCTTCCCGCTTTTTAGAACAACCTCTATTCTTTCCCTGTTTTTGCCGTGTAATGTTTTATCTTCAAGTATTAATTCCGTTAAACCAAGAATTGAATTCATCGGCGTACGGAGCTCGTGAGACATACTTGCCAGGAAGTGAGATTTTAATCTTGTTGCTTCTTCCGCTTTTTCTTTTTGTACTTCCAGTTCCGCCGCCTTTTCTTTTAACTGGGCATGCAGTTCAAGCAGAGTTTCGTTCTGTTTTCTAATTTGAATATTCTGGCTTTGATAATCATCGTTTAATTTTTTCAGTTCGGAAACAAGGTCTTCCAATCTTGTTAAGGCAATTGCATTGGTAATTCCAATCGCAAGCTGCTCTTTTATTTTGAATAAATATTCTTTCGATTCTTCATCCGGTTTGTTAATCGAGCCCAGTTCCAATACCGCAACGGTTTTGTTATTATAAATAACAGGAATAATAATTAAATTTTTAATTTGAATGGAAATTAAACCCGTAGAAACAACGGGCAAATTTTCGCCGGAATTTATTTCGATGGTTTCGCGGTTCTTAACTACGGCATCATAGTTATCCGGCTTAAGGTTCAGTTCGTAATCTTTACTTAGCCCGTACGAGCTTGCCGGTTTTAATTTATCGTCTTCAACCGTGTAAAGAACTCCTATTGTAAACCCGCATGTAAAAATTATTTTTTTAAGGGCTGCCTCGGAAATTTCCGCCAAAGTAGGGTTGCGGTTAATAAGCGTTATAAATTCGGAATACTCATTTTTTGCATTTTCATTTTTCTGCAGCTCATCCAGCATTGAATTAAATGCACCTGCAAGCTGCCCTATTTCGTCCTTACTTTGTACTTTTATTTTATTCTGAAAATTTCCTTCCTTAGTAAATTTTGTTGCCAGGCTAAGCTGCTTTATTTGTTTCCTTAATTTGTCGGTAAACAAAAGTGTTAATATAAGCGACAAAGCAACACCGGCAAAGCCGATAACAATAAGCAAATTCTTTATGCTTGTTCTTAAATCATTTGCCTGGTTTAAATTTGTAAATATAAGATATTGGAAATCAGCTTTAGGAAAATAATTTGAAGAAGGTTTATAAATGGTAGCAATTAAATCGGCAGATTCCGACTTAAGAGAATAAATATAAAAATTATTCTTGGAAGATATATTATTATAAATTTCATTCAGGCTGTAAAAGAATTTTTGGTTTACGGCTTCATCTGAAATTTCCGCAGTGGAGCCTTTCCATATTAAAGCAACATTGGCATTTATTTTTTTCGAAAGGTTATCTAAAAACTTATTCGATAAAATTTTTCCGTAAAAATATTTTTTGCCGCCGACAACTTCACTGTTAACCACTGCAAAGGGATTATTTTCTTCAAAACCTTTTATTGTTTGTACGGATTTTGTAAAATGTACATCCTCTTTACCGGCTTTTTTAATAATTAAACCGGTAGTATCATTCGGTGTCTCAAGTATAAAATCAATATTCTTTGTCTTTAGGGGATTGCTGTTAATCAACTTATCCAGCCCGGTACCCGCAAGAAGGTGAAATTCATCCTGGGTATCCTGTATTGTTCCGTTAAGTGAAAGAATGAACTGATTGGTAGAATTAAAAAGATATTTTGACTGCTGGGAAGAAAGCACATTGTACATTATCGAATAATAGGCAATAGCAGAGCTGCCCAATATTAACGCAACAATTGCAAAATTAATAATTAAGATCCTAAAACTTATTTTCATAGTTTAGCTGTCTCTTTGTAACACTTTTCTAATCGTTATTAATAACTCATCAAAATCATACGGCTTGCTAATAAAATCCGTTGCACCAAGCTTTGCAGAATCTATAGCGCTTTTAACATCCGCATAAGCTGTAAGTACAATAACCTTAACGGCAATCATTTTTTCATGAAGCTCCCTAAGAACATCGAACCCGTTTTTCCCCGGCATTTTTAAGTCCAGCAGCAGCAGGTCGGCATGCTTGTTACTCAGGAATTCGAAAGCAGAGTCCCCGTTGTTAACAAATTCCGCTTCATAACCTACTTCCGATAATTCTTCTTTTAAAACGGTACAGAGGTTAATATCATCATCCACAATTAATATAGATTCCATCTTTTTACCTATTGATCGTTGTTTGAAGAACTATTTGTTTCGTATTTTTTAAGTTGATCCCTCTGCAGTTCCAATTCATCTTTTAAAGGAGTTTTGGAAAACGGAATAGCAACGCGCTGCTGTAAAGTAGGCACAAGCGTTGCCTTAATTAAAATAACCAATTCCTTCTTGTTAACCAGGTTATCCGTATAACCGAAGATATAGCGCAGCCCGAAGAACCACCAGGGCAGGTCCTTCAAAAAAGGAATACCCCTGCGAACTTTGGTAGTTTGATTAAAGAACATTCCGCCGATAACAGTTTCTTCTCCGTTTAGCAATGTTACCCTAGTATCTGCAGATGTTTTATTAATAATAGTATTGGTAGGATCCGGTACGAATGAACTCCTTTCCACATGAATTTGAAGAAGAATATAATTAATGCCGTCTTGCCTTAGTATATGCGGTGTAACGGTAACTATTGAACCTATTGAATAAAACTTCTGAATTATATTGCCTGAAAAATCTCTCTGGTTGTAAGCAATATCCTGCCCGTCTTGCAGCCTGGCGTTTGTTCCATCCAGCACAGTAACATTAGGTGCGGAGATAATCTGTCCTGCATTATGATTTTCGAAAAATTTAAAAACTGCAGTTGCCTGGCCAAAATATTGACCGGAGGTAAAATTTGAACTTGCATTTATGTTAAAATCAGGAGTAGTTGTAGATGTATCCGGGGAAACGCCGGTTAATATTCCGCCTATGTTTAAGCCCTGCCTTTGGAAAAGAGTCTGCCAGTTTAATCCCATTTGTCTTTCCTTACTAACATCAACTTCAAAAAACACAGCGGAAATTTTTACTTCCCTGGTATTTATAGGTACAAAGCTATCGCTTGCTTTTTGCTGATCCGGGGAATTAAGGCCATGAACAATTATTACATCTGGTTTTTCACTATACACCAAGCCGTTCATTCTGGCAAGTACGGTAAGTGCTTTCATGTAATTCATGTTTTTAATTTCAATTCCTATGGCAGTATCGATGCTAACAGTGGATACTACTTTTCTTCCGGTAATTTTTTGGCTAACCTTGCTAATTAAATTTATTGCCTGGTTAAAAGGAAGCGTGGAAGAAAGCGTTACAAGTTCATTCGGGTTCTGGTAATCGCTTAAAGTTTTTTCCAAATATTCTTGAGAGAATACTAGAGTCGATACTGTTAGAAATAAAATTGTTGTATAAATAATTTTTTTCATTTGAATTCTCTCTATTATTTTTTCTTATTCATACCGTTTTTTTCTAGGCTAAGAGTAACATTTTCTATTATACCTCCTTTATTCAAAATAAAGCTTACGGTATTATGTTCGTAATCTATTTTGGTAAGGTAACCAAGGTACACCTGCTGGCCCTCCCAAAGTAAATAAGTGTTGCCTTTGCTGTCTGCCATAAATGCGCCTTCGGGAATTAGAGCCAATAGCTTTGCGCCTTGAACATCAAGCAGGTTATTAACATTAGGAGGAATTTGGTTTCGAATCAGCGGGTAGAAAATATCGTACAATGAATTTGCATTTAAGTTGTTTTCCACAAACCTGGTCGTAGTAAATCTGTTATCGGTAGAAAAGTATACGTCTACAAGTACGGTAAAGTTTACCAAAAATTTGGGGAAGCCGTCTTTGTCTGTGGTTATGTAATTTGAAAGCGAGACATTTTTAACTTTTTTAAGTTCCTTGCTTTGTTCAATAGCATAAATAAGTTTATAAACATCATTATAATTGCCGCTGCCTTTTAAACTGTAAGAATAAAAATAGAATTCTTTATCCTTTTGCTTTTGCAGGAAATCAATATTTATTTTAGTGTCTTCACTAAACCCGGCACTTACATTGTTAACAAAATTAAAGAAGCTTATAGAAGATAAATTCTGTGGTATATTAAATTTTCTTGATGCCAGAACGGAATCCACCACGGAAACCTTCTTTAATAAATTTTGATATTGAGCCGTAAGCTTTCCGGAATTATAATGGTACGACTGTAATTTAGCCAGCTTGCTTTTGTCATTATTCAACTTACCGCGCTGTACAATAAAAATATAAATTCCGCCGCCGATAAGAATAAGCAAAAGTAAGCCGAATAAGGCGAGAGTGTTTTTTGTTTTTCTGTTCAATTTATACTTTTTTGATAGTTGAGTATATTAAAAATTAAATTAAATTTATAAGCATTTTTATCTCTAAGTGCTTCAAAATTAATACTTTTAAGTTCTGCCGAATTTATAGAGTAAGCAAGCGAAGTAAGGACGCGCCTGTTAAGTGCATATCCGTTTAATGTAATATTACCGGCATCATTGCTTAAACTGGTAAGCCAAACATCCTTATTGCGCGAAAAAAAGTCCGAAAGGTTCTGCAAGGATTTTGACCATACGCCTGTCCCAACGGAAGCAGAATCCAAAATAGCTTTTGTACGCGAAAAACTGTTTATCTTTGTCTGTAGTGCGTTGATTTTATTAAGTGTTGTTTGGTTTTCTCTAACAAGCATGTTCTGCTCGGCAATCTTTGCACCCAGCTTATTTATCTGGCTGTTGTTAGACAAAATGTTCTGCGTAATATAAAAAGCCGCCAGGAACAATAGCGGAAGCATTGCAAACCCGTGCCATGCAAATTGAAATACTTTTTGTTCTTCCTTAACATACCTTGGCAAAAGGTTAATGCCTTTATGTATTTCTTCCTGGTCGTCAAAGTAATCAACGGCAACTGCAGCAGGAATACTAAAGGCGGAAAACTTTTCTTTTGTATCCTGTTTCAATAAACTTAAATCCAGGTCGTCAAATTCCAGCCTGGAAACATTTGCTTCGGGGAATGTGCCGTAAAACGAAAGTATAAGATTTTCGGAATCATCTTCGCCGCAAACTATAATATTATCAAGCGAAGTTATTCCGCCGTTTTCCATCTCAAGCAATATCTTGGAAAAATAAACATCGTATGTATGCAGGTTAAGCGTGCCGATATCCAGAGTAGAACCGATATGTTTAAGTTTTCTTCCCTGCAGAAAAATTAATTTGCTGTATTCTTTACCTATATAAACAATAAGCGATTGATCATCCGGAAAGAATTTTTTTCTTTTGGCTATATAATATGCCAAAGATATCTCCGCACTTTTAACGGATGGAATTTTATAATACCTTTTCCCGTTAAACCTGGCAAGGGAATTAATTAATTTTATGCACGAAACTTCGCCGCTTAAAAAAACCGCAAGTAAAGATTTATCCGAAAGCTCTACGTATCCCAGGTTTTCTTTATCAATTGAAACATTTTTCGACTCCTGGATATCATCTATAATTTCCTGGGTAATTCTGGAAGATCTGGAGACCTTAGAACCTTCAAAAAGGTGGTAGTAAATTGCAGGCTCCGAAAGTGCCGGCACGAAAAAGCTTTTTTTAAGGTTATATTCCTTCAACGATTCGCTCATTAAGCTTACGCTTGAAAGAGCGGCTTTTCTTTCTGTTGCCGAAGTACTGCCTGCCTGGTCTACAAAAGATAAATCGTCGCCTTCAATTTTTAACCCGGTAATTGAATCTTCCATATCGATTGCCGGCTGTACAACTTCAAAAGTGTCTGCCTTTAATACCTTAACTTTATCTTTGTCCTTTGAAACAACGGCAATCTTAGTGTCGTTACCTTCGCAGTATGTAAAAATAATATTTTTCATTAAACTGCCGATAATATTTGCTTAATTCTTGTTTTATTATTTGCGTATGCAATGGCATTTTCAAGTGATATTTTTTTGCTTACATACAGCCGCTTAAGGTCCTGCTCAAGTGTTATCATACCGCTTTGAGAGCCCTGGTTAATCATCATATAAATTTCACTGGTATTATTATTTTTAATAGCTGCTTTAACACTTGGAGTTACAATTAAAACTTCCTTGGCAAGAACGCGCTTACCGTCCAAACTTGGAACAAGTTTTTGAGAAATAACCGCTACAAGAACATCCGCAAGCCTGTTTCTTACACGTTCCTGTTCATAAGGGTTCATCTCGGCTACAATTCTGTCTATAGATTCTACGGCTGAAGAAGTATGGAGTGTTGAAAACACTTTGTGGCCGGTATCCGTTACTTCCAGTGCAGCTAAAATTGTATCCGGGTCTCTCATTTCTCCAATCACTATTATATCCGGGTCCTGCCTTAAAGATTGTATAACTCCGTCTTTAAATGTTAAGACATCCCGCCCTACTTCTCTGTGCTTTATAATGGAGATGTTGGAAGTATGAACATATTCAATTGGGGAAGCAATAATAACAATATGGGCGGGGTCTATTTTATTGTGTTCATCAATTATGGCGTCGAGAGTTGTAGATTTACCGGAACCGGTTATACCCGTAACCAGAGTTAATCCGAACTTTATATAATTATGGCTTAGTGTTTTAACTACATTCGGATGAAAACCAAGGCTGTTCAATTCCCTTATGTTTGCATTAATAGCTCTCATGTTTAATGCAAGAGTATCCAGGTCAAAGTAAGCATCTGCTCTAAACCTTACGAATACGTTTTTTCTTTCATAAAGGAATGTATAACTAAAATCCAGGTTCTTATTTATTTCCAGGTATTTTCTTTGGTTTTCATTTAACAAATTAATAATAAGAACAGCCGATTCATCTTCCGTAAACTGGGGAAATTCCTTTACTCTTTCTTTTTTGCCAAACGTTCTTAACCAAACATAACCTCCGTTGCCGTGGCCTCCAATTTCAATATCGGAAGAATCTCTTTCTACCATACTGGTAAGAAATTTATTTACCATATCTCGTAGAGCCATTTTTTCTTCCGGTTTAAGCTGCTCTATATTTTCAAGTAAAAAGCTTATGCGGTCTGGTCCCGCATAATAGGGGGGAATAATCTTTACAAATTTATTTAAAGTATTTTTTGCTTCCGTAAAAACCAGCATTAAATATCCTTTTTTATTCTTCGGATGTAGAAGCTATTACCTCTTCAATAGAGCTTAAACCCAGCTTCACTTTTTCAAAGCCTGCTTCCCTTAGGCTTAAGGTTCCGTCTTTTTTTGCTTGTTCCCTAATCTTCTCTTCATCAACTTCAACACCGGAACGTACGATAATTTGCCTTATTTCTTTAGTCAGGTATAAAGCTTCATGAATTGCAATACGCCCTTTATAACCGCTTTGGTTGCATTTTTCGCATCCTTTCGGTTCATAAATTTTATGATTTCTCCATTCGGCAATATTCAACCCGGCAGCTTTCATAACATGCTCGTCAAAGTTTACTACTCTTTTTTTACAGTCCGGGCATAACCTTCTAATTAATCTTTGGGCGACAATAATATTAATTGCATAAGCAATTAAGAAAGGTTCAATCCCCATTTTATAAAGCCTGGCCACGGCACTAGCCGCATCGTTTGTATGAAGCGTTGAAAATGTTAAGTGACCTGTGTTTGCAAGCTTAATTGCAATCTCGGCAGTTTCTTTATCTCTCATTTCTCCTACAAGCACTATATCCGGGTCGTGCCTTAAAATTGATCGGATTGCTTGTTCAAAGTTCATTTTATAACCGATTTTTAACTGGCGGGCGCCTTCTATAACATACTCAACAGGGTCTTCTACGGTTAGAACATTAACGGTGGGATCTATAACCTGGTAGAGTGCTGCAACCAATGTTGTACTTTTACCGCTGCCGGTAGGGCCGGTTAATATTACCATTCCCTGCGGCTGACTGATAGCCCTTTGAAAAGAATCCTTGGCATAACCCGTTAATCCCAGTGTATCCAGGTCCTTTATAACCTTCCTGTCATCCAGAATTCTAATAACAACACTTTCAAACTTATTTTTTAATTCCGTTCCCACCATGGGAAGTACGGAAACACGAAACCGTATAATATGATTGTCAATTTCCCTTTGAATAAAACCATCCTGCGCCCGTTCGCGTTCAAACCTGTCCATGCCTTTTGAACGATCCTTAACGACCGCTATAACAGCTTCCGGCAGCGTACTATCCTGTATATGCCACTGTTGAAGATTACCGTCGACACGCATTAGAATTTCTGTTTTGTTACCCGATCTCGGGATGAAATGAACATCACTTGCGCCCATTCTAACACCTTCTACAAGAGCGCCTTCAACAAGATTTATTAAAGCGCTTTTATTTATTTCCGCATCAAGAGCTTCTTCGTCAAGTGCATTTTCATCTTTATCAATTTGAATTTCCGGCTCTGCTTCTTCCATCATTTTTAAGTAAACATTTTCCGGCGGAAGAATTATATGAATTAATTTTTCATAATCTTTTTTGCGTATATAGATAACTTCGTACTTTTTAGCGTTTAAGCCGAAAGCAATCTTGGGGATGTTCCTGTCGGTTGGGTCTATAGCTGCTAAAATTAATTTATCTTTTATTCTTTCATCATACATAAACGGAATTACTTTATGCTCAAGCATTTGCCCCTTAAGCTGGTCGCCGGTTCCGTTTATCATTTGTTTAATTACATCTATTCTTTCTTTAGGCATTTCTTCCGGATTTATTTCCAGTTCTCTAAATGCATAAAGAATAGCTACTTCCCTAAAAATAGTATCGTGGTCGTACTTAAAATCCTGGACTAGAATTTGGGCTAAGTTTCTCTTTATTTTGCTCTTATCGTTGGCTTTAGCAAAGAGAGCCTTTTCAAGCATTGCCGCATCTATTATACCCTTTTTAAATAACAGGTAACCGATCTTGTCGGTCATTTCCAGGTTGTTCTCAATCATGTTATCTCGTAATTTATCATAATCATAACCTCACCCCCCGCCCCCTCTCCTTAGTAAGGAGAGGGGAGTATTGATGGGGTTAAATTTTATATAAGTATTTACAAATCTATTTGATAATGTTTTTTTGTCCCGCTATCATTTGTCTTAGCTGTTTGTAATTTTTTAATTCATTTCTTATGAAATATAATCATTTCCGCAATTACTATTAACAAATTCGGGAAAACTATTTTTATAAATTGATGCCAGTCTTTCCGTTGTTTGCTGCCCGGATTTATTATTGTATGATTCACCCGGAATTTTAGGATGAATAGTTGCCGTTTCTGCGGAAACCAATGTCAGCAAAATCATTACAACCATAATAATCATAGCAATAAAAACCTGCACAAGCTCTATAAAGTTTTTAAGCCTGTAAACGGTTTCACTTTCGTAATAATTTGCAAGCTGAAGAGATGTATTCTTTATCGTACCTGTTTCTTCACCGGAATGCAGCCTGGATAAAGCGGTTTCCGTAAACACTCCTGTTGCAGCAAAGGCATCCGTTATACCAATACCTTTTTTTATCATTAAAGGAATTGCTACGGATTTTATCCTGTCTTCAAAATATTTGTTGCCTGTGGCTTCGGATGCGATTCTAATAGGCTCAATGCTTTCTGCCGAGCCGCTGTACAGCGTATAAAACACACGGCAGTAAACTTCTATTACCGTCTTGTGAATTAAAGGGCCTATAACCGGTATTTTGAGCATGTACTTGTTTATCACATAAGCACCTTTTTTGGTTTTTGAATACCACCAAAAAAGTATAGGGGGTACAATGCAAACCAGAGTAACCATTACAACATTTGCGCCTAAAAAATCACTCATTTTTAAAGTGAAAGCAGTCATTGGCGGCAGCGGAATTTTAAACCTGACAAACAGTAAAGCTGTTTGAGGGAAAATATATCCTACGTAAAACAAACATGCCGCAAACAAAACAAGAAGTGTTACCATGGGTGTAATTAATGCGCTTCTAAGGTTTTTCTTAAACTCCTGCCTTCGTTCCAAAAACTTTGCCGTTGCTTTATAAATTTCAGTCATGTTGCCGCTTTTGGAAGCAAGGCCAAGCATATATGCGGTAAACTTGCCAAACACAGACTGGTACTTAAGAAAGGTTACTTCGCTGTCTGCACCTTTCTTAAGATCGTTGTTTATTTCTTTTAAAGTATCTTTTAAAGTTTTGTTTTGTGTATCGTTAATAAGCAGAGTAAGAATTTCGCTGTAGGGTAGTTTTTGTTCCAGCAGCTCGGCGCTTATTTTTACAAACGTAACTATTTCGTTTGTAGGCGGAGGAAATTGAAAATCCAATAATTTTTTATTAACGGAAAGTACTTCGTAGCCAAGCCTGGAAAGCGCATCTTCAACTTCTCTTTTTGTAAAAGCCTTCTGCTCACCTCTAATAGGCTTCTCACCTCTGCTGCGCCTTACACGGTAAAGGTACGTAGACTTTTTATCGATATGCTTTACTTTAAGCTGGTTCTTTTCCGCAAGGCGGTATATTTTTCTTTTACCTTCGGAAACAGTAGCAGCCGAAAGCGAACCGCTTATTGCCTGCCCGTTTAGTTTTTCCGCTATAAATTTAAATTCGATCATAAAAAAATTTCAATTCGATTATTGAATATTTAGAATTTGGATATTCAATCTATTCAATGCAAAACACTTTTTCAATAAGTAGTTGATTACAAAACCAACAAATAATAAA
>JBJKSH010000088.1:0-3856 GCA_046704255.1 Ignavibacteriaceae bacterium
TGCGTAACATCAACCTTGAGATTGAAGAAGGTGAGTTCGTCTCTGTTATGGGGCCATCAGGAGCAGGCAAAACGACTTTGCTAAATATTATAGGGATGCTTGATACACCATCGGAAGGTGAATATTATTTTTATGATGAACCCGTACATACTATGAGCGAAAGAAAACTTTCCGAGCTTCATAAACTATATATAGGATTTGTTTTTCAGCAGTATCATTTAATTGATGAATTAACAGTTTACGAAAACCTGGAGACACCTTTACTTTATCAAAAAGTAAAATCAAACGAAAGAAAAGGAAGAGTTGCGGAAACACTCGACAAGTTTAAAATGGTCGCAAAAAAAGATTTGTTTCCAAACCAGCTCTCAGGCGGGCAGCAGCAGCTTGTTGCGGTTGCAAGAGCAATAATCGCCGAACCGAAACTTATTCTTGCCGATGAACCGACCGGAAACCTTCATTCGGAACAAGGTAAAGAAATTATGGACATATTGAAAAAACTAAACGAGCAAGGAACAACAATTATTCAGGTTACTCATTCGGAAACGAATGCTGAGTATGGAAACAGGATTATAAAGTTGAAAGACGGGTGGATTGAGAACGCGTAGAACCAAGAGCATAGTGCTAAGAGAAACTATATGCGATTAACCCTTTGCGCAATGCTGAAGTTATTGGAGAAAATTTATGTTAAAAAATTATTTATTTGTTGCGTTAAGAAATCTTAGAAAATATAAGAGCTTCTCACTTATAAACATCTTTGGGCTTGCAATTGGTGTTGCTTGCTGCATTGCTATATTTCTTTTTATAAGGAATGAGCTAAGCTACGACAGGTTCAATAAGCGCGCCGACCAAATTTACCGTATACATTTTCACGCCTTTTTTAACGGAAAGGATGTGAACCTTGCGGTAAGTTCCGCCCCTCTCGAGCCAGCATTGTTAAGAGATTTTCCCGAAGTAATATCGGCAACAAGAATTGCCAAGCTCGGCTTTCCCGTGCTGAGGTACAAAGACAAAGCCTTTAGTGAAGAAAGATTCCTTTGGGCTGATTCCACTTTCTTTAATGTCTTTACGGTACATTTTCTGGAAGGCAATCCGAATACAGCTCTTACACAGCCTAACACGGTTGTGATTACAAAGGCTATGGCGGAGAAATATTTCGGCAGCAAAGATGCCATGGGCAAAACCTTAAACATGGATCGGAAAAATGATTACGTTATTACCGGCGTTGTTGATGGTTTCCCTGATAATTCGCATTTTCAATTTGATTTTCTCGGTTCGCTTACAACTTTACCCGACAGCCGCAACCAAACATGGCTCAGCAACAATTACTACACCTACGCTTTACTTAGCAAAGGAACAAACCCATCTGAATTCGAGAAGAAAATGAACGCCGACTTGAGGGGTTATATTGGGAATCAAATTAAATCAGCAACGGGATTAACGTTCGATCAGTTCGAGTCGAGAGGTAACAAAGTGGGATTCTATCTGCAGCCTCTAACATCAATACATCTTTATTCTCATCTTGATTATGAGCTCGAGCCGAACAGCGATATCATGTACGTATATGTCTTTTCTGCAATAGCAGTCATAATTCTGCTTGTCGCTTGCATTAACTTTATGAATCTTTCGACGGCAAGATCGGAAAGAAGATCAAAGGAAGTCGGGATACGCAAAACGCTCGGCTCAAACAGAAGCAGCTTAATAATGCAGTTTATATCCGAATCCACAATTATAAGTCTTATTTCCGTCTTTCTTGCAGTAGTAATGGTTGAATTGCTGCTTCCTCTTTTTAATGATATTTCCGGGAAGCATTTAAAGCTTGGTGTACTGGATAACCTTTATTCAATTCCCTTGTTAATTTTATTCTCAATAGTAGTTGGAATAATTGCCGGCAGCTATCCGGCTTTCTATCTCTCCTCGTTTTTGCCCGCACATGTACTAAAAACGGAAAGCAAGAGAGGAAACAGAAAATCTGTATTGAGGAGCGTACTTGTAATAACACAGTTTACAGTCTCCATTATCCTTTTCATCAGTACCTTCGTTATATACAGCCAGTTAAAATATATTCAGAATAAGAATCTCGGATTCGATAAGGAACAAGTCGTTATTATAAATAGGACGGACGATATTGGTGCTCAAATAGAATCTTTTAAGCACGAGCTGCTTAGCAATCCGGCTGTAGTCAGCGTTTCAAATTCCACAGATATTCCGGGAAATCAAAACGGGGATAACGTATTTAAACCTGAAGAAGCCTCAGTAAATGATGCTCAAGACATAAGAACGATTTCAACTGATTTCAACTTTACAAAAACTTATCAGATTAAAATGGAGCAGGGACGATTCTTCTCAAAGGAACATCCTTCGGATTCTTCCGCCGTTGTTCTTAATGAAGCAGCAGTGCGGGCATTTCAACTAAAAAATCCTGTGGGAAAAATTATTATAAACATGCCTGGATTAAACAGCACAGTTCAAAAATATGAGATAATAGGAGTTACAGATGATTTTAATTACCAGTCGCTTAGAGAGAAAGTTAGACCTCTGATTATCCAATTATTCCACAACGGCGGCTTCGGTAGGTTTGTAGCCGTTCGCATCGCTCCAGGTAATGACCAAGAGACAATTCAATTCCTTGAAAACACATGGAAGAAATATGCGGGCAATGAAGCATTCGATTATAACTTTCTCAATCAAAACCTTCAGCATCTTTACAGAGCCGATATAAGAACAAGCAGGATTGCCGCGGTTTTTTCAATACTTGCAATATTTATTGCATGTCTGGGTCTATTAGGGCTTGCAGCCTTTATAACCGAACAGAGAACTAAAGAGATCGGTATAAGAAAAGTTCTTGGTGCTTCGGTACCGGAAGTAATCATTCTTTTATCAAGGCAATTTATTAAATGGGTTTTGATTGCAAACGTAATTGCCTGGCCACTGGCATATTTCATTATGAATAAATGGCTACAGAACTTTGCTTATAAAACAACGCTAACTTTATGGATTTTTATTTTTTCAGGTGCTGCGGCACTAGTAATTTCATTATTGACTGTCAGCTCGAATGCAATTAAAGCTGCGACTGCAAACCCGGTAAAAAGTTTAAGGTATGAATAGTTAAACTCTGTGTCTTGTGCCTCTGTGGTATATGTTTTTTTACCACGGAGACAAAGAGACACTGAGGATATAAAACGGGAATTTAAAAGGGTATAGGTTATGTTAAAAAATTATTTACAGATTGCTTTAAGGAATATTAAAAAAGATAAAGTTTATTCTTTTATTAATATTGCAGGCCTGGCTGTGGGGATTACCTGCTTTTTAGCTGCGGCACTATTTATTCTTGATGAATTGAGCTATGATAAATTCAATAAAAATTATAATCAGATATACCGTATACTTGTAAGACAGAATATAAACGGTGTCGAAAGTACTAATTCCAAAACACCCGGTCCGTTAGGACCAACACTTCTTAATCAACTGCCGGAAACGGTTGCTTATACAAGAATAGGTTACTTTGGGCAGTACCGTTTTAGATATAAAAATAAAGTGTTTAACGAGTGGAATATTTACGGGGTTGATTCGTCATTCTTTAAAGTTTTTACTCTGCAATTTATTGAAGGGAATCCCGGAACTGCACTTATAAGACCTCACACAATGGTTATAACGGAGTCGGCTGCTAAAAAATATTTCGGCAGCGAAAATCCTGTTGGTAAAACTTTAATTGTTGAAAGATCTTTAAGTGCGGAATATTTAAACAATTATGAATCAGATAATAAGGATAGTAAAAATAATTACAATTATGGAACTAAAAGTTTCTTAATAACCGGATTGATAAAGGACTTCCCGCAGAATTCACATTTCAGATGCG
>JBJKSH010000089.1:0-2593 GCA_046704255.1 Ignavibacteriaceae bacterium
CGGTAACAAAACTGTAAATATTTTATTAAAAAACGGACGTAAGATAAGAGCCAGGAATATTTTACAGTCAAAAGGCAAAATTAGATTTGTGAAGACAAGAATTCTTTATTTTAAAAAAGCGATAATACCTGTAAGTAAAATAAAAAAAATCAGCTATGAAAATCACTCGGAAGGTATTATTTCGGGTATATCCTACGGAATGTTTATTGGAGTAATTTCAGGTACATTAGATTTTTATACAACTAATAACTCGAACCTGATCAACGGTTTACCGGGCAGTACAGTAGTAGGATTAGGTATAGGCACAATTACAGGTGCAATTTTAGGCTGGCTTGTGGGATATAATTACACTTATATTTTTAATCCGTAAGGAGTTTCGATTTGAATAAATTAAAAGCTATTTATTTACTTTTGTTTGGTTTGGTAATTTTTTTAGCAGGCTGCTCATCAACCTATACGCTGAAAGATTACACTTCCAAGCAAAAATTTTATGATGACTTTAACAATTTTGCAAAGAATAGAAATGTAAAAGTTATCTTGAGTAACGACAGTTCATTTGTTACTAAGGAAGGTACAAGAATTTCAAACGACAGCCTTATCATAATTAATAAATCTGAAAAGACAGAAATAGAAAGGATACCTTTAAGTGATATAAAAAGCGTTAATGACTTTTATGATGCCGAAAAGAATCATACAATTGTAATAAATCTAAAAGACGGCAGAGAATTTCATGAAAAAAGAATAACTTATTTACCGGATTCTTCTATAAATATTCCGGTAACAAAAGTAATTACTACTAAAGAGCAAATTCCGCTAAGTAAGGTTAAAAAAGTAAATTACAAAATTAATTGGCTCGGATTAATTCCCGGTGTACCTGTGGGATTTGTTATCGGTGCAGCATTTGGAATTATTACATTAAACCTGCCGGGTGGCAGTAATTTAAGTACAAATTTTTGGAGCGGTGGCGGCGGCTTAGTTATAGGAACACCTGTAATAACCCTTATAGGTGGAGCAGTCGGATGGTTGATAGGATTTAATTATAGTTACATATTTAATCCGTAAGGAGTTTCGATTTGAATAAAACGATAAATATTTATTTACTTTTGTTTGGTTTGGTAGTCTTTTTAACAGGCTGCTCATATATTTATACAATTAAAGATTTTCCATCCAAACAAAAATTTTATAAAGATTTTAACAACTTTGCAATGGACAAAAAGGTAAAAGTTACAATGAACAACGACAGTTCTTTTACAACATCAGGAAGCACTTTAATTTCTAATGATACGCTCTTCCAGGTGACCTCTGTAAAAAAGGAAAAAGTAAGACTTCAAAGTGATGAAATAAAAGAAATAGAAAATTATAATTCTATAAATTACCTGCAACCGGTTTATAAAATTATATTAAACAACGGCAAAGAACTAAAAGCTGCAGAAATAAAAACACTGCCAAGCTCTTTAATAGAATTTTATGTATTAAAAGATAGATACTACAATCCGGTACCAATTAACAGAATAAAGAAGATTAGTTATATAGATCATTTACTAGGGGTTCCCGGCAGATTAGTTTTCGGTACGGTGTTTGGCGCTGCATTTGGTCCATTTGCCGGATTTATTGTTTCTGTAATAAATCCTCCAAAATACAGCGGGCCAATGTCAGGTTCATATTCCGAGGGCGCAGTCGAACAGAATGTACAAACAGGTTTTATTTTAGGTCCTATAATTGGCTTTGTAACGGGAGGAATTATTGGCTGGATAGACGGGTATACTTATACTTACATTTTTAAACCTTAAGAAATATTAATTTAAGTAAATTAAACGGGGCATACTAATACGGATAAATTGTTTCTTCCCTTTTTGTTTATTGTTTTTTGACGTAAATCTTTTTCGAAAAAGTACGTGAATACCTTACCACATTTCCCCCCGCATCCTTTGTAGCGGCACCAATATATAAAATACACCCGTTATACTTAGCCGCAATGAGCTTCTGCTTTTCGTCGAAATCAATAAAGACTTCGCCTGCCCGGTCAAATTTATAGTTCTCAATATCTTTATCACATGCTATAATACGGTAAGGCACTTCATCCGGATTTATCGAATCGTTAAAACAAACCAAGGCGTTGACGGAAAGACCAACTTCTTCCGGTTTAATTATATGTAAAGTATTTAAGGCAGAGAATGAAGCAGTTATTTTCCCGGCGTCAACCGCAGCACCAATATCCGGCAGCAGGAAACCGTTCGGGGTAATAATATTATTTAAAGTAGGCCCGGAAGCGGAAGATTTATCAAAATTATATTTGCAGATAGTATGAAATACCGTTCTATCGGATCCTTTAACTGTTTTCCATATAGCCTTAAGAGCAGGTAATGAAGCAATTGATTTGGAAAGATGAGCAGTTACACCGAATTTATCTCTGCCTTCTTTGGCTTTAGGCCCCCGGTTGATATTATATTTTGAAGGGCGCTTACTCAAAATAATACGACCCTCATAATTTCTAACAATAAAATCGCCTAACTTACCGCTTAGTACTGCGCTGTTAATTTCTTTTAAAATTGCCATTTTTTACTCCGTTATAGTTGTAATTTTTATAAGCAAT
>JBJKSH010000090.1:0-11035 GCA_046704255.1 Ignavibacteriaceae bacterium
CGTTAATGGAACAAAGCAAGCAATTGCTGCGGGGCGGAATTTAACTGGGATAACATTGAAGTACCTACCTGTTCCTGGATTGTGCCTTTTGTAACTTTTAATTGCTCCGATGCAGTATCCGCATCAAAAAGCCTGGATACCGAAGCAGTATTGTTTGTAATTTCAGATGTAAGGACGTCAGTCTTAACATCCAGTACCTGCGATAGAGTGCCTATTCTTCCCAGGGCGGATTTTACATTGTTTGATACGGAGGTAAGATTTCCGGCTGTTGCAATAGCCGTATCTGCGTTGCTGTCCAATAAACCTCCTACGGTTGTAGTCGTTGGTGTTGAATTTCTTGTTATACCGAGTAAGCTAGCTATATCAGATCCGCTAGTTGTTTTAAGACTGGTAATATATGAACCTGTAGACCATACCTGAGCACCCTCAGAAGATGGTGGTCCTATCCAATTAATAGTATATCCCGGATTAGCCGAATTGATAGCAGATGTAAGATTATTTATTACATCACCAATTGTTGATGCTCCGGTAGTAGAGACATCTAGCTGTGTTGAACTTCCATCGGCAAAAGTTGCAGTAAGTTTAGATGTCCCCTGAGGTAAAGTATATGCGGAAGAAGCATTAACTGTTAAAGACCCATCATATTCCATTACTCCCTGGTCCGGTACGGTTACGGTTCCTCCGTTTAGTGCTGTTTCTAAAGCGCTTACGTTAAGATAACTATTACTCGCAAAGTCCATAGTCATTGTACCGCCGACATCAAATACATCGTTGCTTGTTAAAGCGCTGCCGTCCGATTGTGCCAATAAATTCTTTCCGTTGAAATTTGTGTTTTTTAGTATGGTATCTATTTCGGTTGCCAAAGAATTTATATCTTTAGCAATAGACGCTTTGTTTTTAGTAGGGTCTTCCGCATCGGCATGTTTTGCGGAAATTTGTGTTAAAAGATCGTTTATCTGGTTCAATGATGCTTCTGCTGTTGCAAGATAATTCTTTGCGGAAGTAATGTTATTTAGCTGCGAATTTTGTACTATGGTTTGAGCCTCTAGTTGTTTTCCGACTCTATAACCGGAAGTATCGTCTGCAACACTGTTTATCTTTTTACCTGTAGATAAACGAAGCTGCGCCTGTTGAGTTTTTGCATTTATGTTTTCTAATGCTAAGTATGCCTGAAGTGCACCGAGATTGGTATTTATTGAGAACGCCATATAAAAACCTCCTTGTGTTCCGAATATTGAGTAATTAAGCATCCGTGCTTAAAAGAAGTAATAAAAAAATTTTAATTCTCCCTACAATAATCGCATGAAGTTTTTATAAGTTTAGCATATTAAATTTTATTTCAATCTTAATCCTTTCGGTACAATAAATAGTTCCGTTAAATCGAAGAACCATTGAACTAAAAGTGCCAGCAGCGCTGCGGGCACCGCACCTTGAAGTATTAAGGAAACATCATCTAATCTTATGCCTGTTAAAATCGGCTGGCCGTATCCGCCTGCACCAATCAATGCGCCTAGGGTAGCGGTTCCTACATTAATTACTGCGGATGTTTTTATACCCGAAAGAATTGATCGCGAAGCGAGAGGAAGTTCAACTAATCTTAACCGTGCAAAAGGCGGCAGGCCAAGTACCTCGGCAGACTCACGTATATTTAACGAAATGTCCTCCAACCCGGAAAATGTATTCCTTACAATAGGAAGTAAGCTGTAAAGAAACAATGCTACTATTGCAGGCCAGGAACCGATGCCGAGCAATGGTATCATAAAAACTAGTAAAGCAAGAGAGGGTATTGTTTGAATTATTCCTACAATACTTAAAATAACTTTTCCAAGTTGACTTCGCCGATGTGCAATTATTCCTAAAGGTATTGAAATTATTATTGCTGCAAAAAGAGAAACCAGCACCATAAAAAGATGTTCTTTGGTGTTGTAAAGAAGCCTGCTCCACATTGTATTTTTTTTAAATTCTGTTTTTTCATTAAAATTTTGTTTAATAAATTTTGATGCTATTTCCTGTTCGGGGATTTTATATATTATTGCTTCGGCATTCATTTTAATCATTTCTGAATTCGAAATTCTTCCTTCCAGCCGAAGGATTGATTTTAATACTTCCGGGTCTTCCTTTTTAAGAGAAGCCCTGTACAGCAAAACAGCCTTGTATTCCGGGAAGTAGTGAAGGTTATCTTTTAATACTCTTAAATGATAATACTCTATTTGCGCATCGGTGGAATACAAATCTATAACATTAATTGAACCGTCTTCAATTCCGCGGTAAGCAAGGTCGTGGTCTAATCCGTTAACATGCTTTTGAGGTAAATTATAAGCGGCACGAAGTCCCGGCCATCCGTCTTTCCTATCCATAAATTCATTGCTGAATCCGAACTTAAGGGAAGGATGGTTTTTTAAATCCGAGATAGTTTTAATAATTAATTTCTTCGCAAGGCTTTCTTTCATTCCTAATGCGTAAGTATCGTTAAAGCCTAATGATTTGCTAATCTTTATGTGCAATTTATTTAGAGAATCTACCATTGATTTATACGTAGGCTTTTTGCCGGCAAAAATTTCTTCTTTGATTGTGCCGGTGTATTCGGGATAAATATCAATATCTCCCTTTAACAAAGCATTCCAAACTACACGTGTGCCGCCGATTTCTCTAAGGTGAATTATGTCCGGGTCTTTCAGCCTACCCAGTTGTGTAACTATCTCTCCTAAGATTACGGATTCGGTAAACTTTTTAGAGCCGACTTTAATGACGGATTTATTTTCCTGCGCTGTTATTATTGCGTTAAATAAAATTAAAATAATTAATATAGATGGCAATATATTTTTCAAAACAAATTCTTTCTACTTATACAGAAAGCTTCGCTGTGCATTAATAAACTTTGTTACAAAAGGTTCTTTGGGGGTTTCAACTAATTCTTTTGCCTTTCCAACCTGAACGATTTTTCCGTTTCTCATTAATACAATGCTGTCACCGAAAAAAGCTGCTTCACTCATATCATGAGTAACAAGAACGACAGTCTTTTTTAAGCTGCTGAATATATTTTTTAAGTCGTTCTGAAGTTCGTATCTTATAAGAGGATCAAGTGCACCGAGAGGTTCATCGAGTAAAAGAATTTCCGGGTTAAGCATTAATGCACGCATAAGGCTGACACGCTGCTTTTGCCCGCCGGATAATTCCGCAGGAAATCTTTTTAATCCATCGTTAGGAAAATTTGTAAGATCACATAATTCCAGTATCCTATTTTCAATTTTAGGTTTTTCCCACTCAAGATATTTTGCAAGAAGCATCACATTATCTCTTGCAGAAAGATGCGGGAACAATCCGCCGTCCTGGATTACATAACCTAATCTCCTTCTAACCAAATAAAGATTAGAAAGACTTAACTTTTTATCATTTATAAAAACATCACCCGCATCGCATTTAATTAATCCGGTTATAATTCTTATTAGAGTAGATTTGCCGCAGCCGCTTGGCCCAATTAAAACCGTAGTTCTGCCTTGTTCAAAAGTAAGGTTTATATCCTGCAGTGCCGTGGTTAATCCGAAGTGTTTGGAAATATTTTTAAGCTGAATAGACATAATTATCGGCGATAAATTTTAACTAAGTTGAATGCCTATTTTTTATAAAGCAATATAGCCACTAAATTCACTAATTGTCTGGAAAATAATTATAACTTACTTTGTGCAATTAGTGTAATTCGTGGCTTAAGTCTGTAAAATAATTTAAGACGCTTTACTGGAGTAATTTAATTAAATCGAATTAAAATTTCTATTTCCCCTTCACATATAGCCTGTAACTCCACGGCTTAAGTTTAAAGTTATCCGAGTCTGAAAAAGAAATTTTTTTGCCTGAAAATAAATTACTATAATCTCCTTTCATTAAGCTTGAACTTAGTGTAACATTTACCGGTTTGGGAGAAAAGTTGAAAACCGCAAAAACTTTGTCGTCATCTTTTTCTCTTATAAAAGAGAACACGGCTTTCTTATTTGATGACGATACCATTATCATTTTACCGCCTTCGGTACCGCAGCGTAATGCTTTGTTATTTAATTTAAGATGCACAAGTTTTGTATAAAGTTCCCTAAGCGGAGAAAGCTTCCAATCGATGGGATCTCTTGAAAAGAATTGTAATCTTTTATTTAAGCCCGCCTCCTGCCCGCTGTAGATAAGCGGCATTCCTTTAATTGCAAATGTAAATGCGGCAAAAGCCGGAACTGCCTTCCCGAGCCGTTCAAACACAGTTCCGTTCCAGCTATTCTCATCGTGGTTTGTAGTAAAACGCATTCTAAAATCATTTTGACCAAATTCATTGTCATCCCATTTAAAATAATTTATCATGTCTTCTGCATTCTTCTTTCCTTTGGCAATGTCGTTCATTAAAGAATATAACTTCCAGGAGTAGGTCATATCGAAGGCATTAGCCTGCAAATCAGGTTTTTCTGCTTCGGCCAGCATAAACACGGGTTTAATTTTATCAAGCTTAACTCTAACCTGATTCCAAAACGGTGTTGGAACCATATCCGCAACATCGCACCTAAAGCCGTCTACATCGCATTGTTTAACCCAAAATTCCATTGCGTTTGTCATGTACTTCCATAATTTTTTGTTACCGTAATTAAGTGCAATAACGTCCGTCCAATCTTTTACCGGCGGAACAAAGTTCCCGGCAGAATCCCGTTTATAAAAATCCGGGTGTTCTTTAGTCCATACATTATCCCATGATGTATGGTCTGCAACCCAATCGAGTATAACATACATTCCTAATTTATGAACTTCTTTAACCAGATTTTTAAAATCGTCTATAGTTCCGAACTCAGGATTAACCTCAAGATAATTTTGAACGGAATAATAACTGCCAAGCTTTCCCTTTCTGTTTTTTTTACCGATAGGATTTATAGGCATAAACCACAAAATACCCACGCCCATTTTCTTAAGTGCCGGCAATCGTTTTTCAAATCCTTTAAATGTTCCGCTTTTTGAGAATTGCCTAAGATTCACTTCGTAAATGGTTTTATTAAAACTCCATGCCGGGTGCGTAAGCTGTTTAGATACGTTTCCTGCAGAATATTTGGCAAAACTTCCCCCGGTAAATATTAAACAAATAAATAAAACGATAAATAATTTTGAAGACCGAATGTAGTTACCGTAAAAATTATACATCACCTTTTATTCCATTATTGTAGATAGCAAAATTTTAATTTACAATTTAATTAGTAAAGGCAAAGAATCATATAGTCCCTTAATTTTTGCACACATTAATGGGTAGTTTTTGAAACCTTGTCCGGAATAAATATTTGTTTGCTAATTTGTGCCGATGCGTAAAATAGATTATAATTTAAAAATTTGGGCCTTTTTGGCAGAGCTATTGTCGTCGTTATTATTAACGGAAGGACCTACCCTATCCCCCATATAAGGCCCGCCAACCTGCTGGTTATTAACAGCAGCCTGTTCAATTTTAATTTTTTCTCTTATTTTTTGAAACTTCTGAAGTGCGGCTTGCTGCTTTACAATTTCTTCCTGAAGCCTTTTTTTCATGGAAAGCAGCCTGTTTATATTACTCTTATATTCTTCGTGCTCGAGCTTGGCTGTATTAATTGCCTCCTGTGTTTCGTTTAATTCTTTAATTGAGTTATTAATTTTCTCACGGTACTCAAGCAGATTTTCTTCATGTTGTTTAAATTCATCGGACATTTTCAATTTTCGAGTTTCGGCCTTAACAAAATTATCGCTCATCATTCGTAAAAGTTCCTGCAGGCTTTGTTCAACAACAGATCTCTTTTTTATCAAGAGGTCTGTTTCTATTTTTATTTCTTTATTAAAAGCTTTATGTTCCGCAATTAAGTCATCCATTTGAACAAGTTCTTTTTGCAGGGCTTCTTTTTGTTCGCTTAGCTTGTGTATTGAATTTTCAAATGACTCCTGTTCTATCTGCCTTGTATTCAATACTCTTTCGCTTTCTTCCAGTGCGGCAATTTTTTCAAATAAAAGCTGATCTTTCTCTTCAATGTCCTTTTCTTTTTTAATTATTATTTGTTCAAGGACATTTCTTTTGTTGTTTATTTCGTTAAGCTCCCGGTTGAATTTCTGAAACATATCCATAAATCTTTTTTCAAGCTCGGCATTACTTTGCCCTATTTCGGTTTTCCTTTTCTCAAGTAAAGGAACAATTTCTTTAAGTTTAAGATATTGTTCGTTCAAATTATTTACCGTTTCTTTTTCATTGTTATATTTTTGATGAAGCTCCTCTTTCAGGCTTTCGTATCTTTCGGCTTGTTCTTTATATTCTCCTGTTTTCTTTTCAATGTTCAAAAGTTCCAGGTTTAGTTTTGTAAGCCTGCCGGATTTGATGCTGAGTGTCTGGTCTATTGCGTACAGTTCTTTTTCCTTAAAGCCGGTATCCTCCGCTAGTTTGTTAAACATTTGTTCCATTGTTTCCAGGCGGCGGCTGCCCTCTTCAATTTGTATTTCAAGTTCTTTCTTTCTCCTGCCAAGGTCTTCTTCAATTTGCTGTTTCTTTTGTTCGGATTCTTTTTCCCACCTGAGTTTTATTTCATTAATTTCATTATTAAGCCGTATCTTTATTTCTTCCGATTCACTTTCCATTTTTTGTCTTTTTTCGTTAATCTCCCGTTCAATCTTCAGCTTATACTCACCGGTTTCTTTTTGACGCTGCACCAGGAGTTGTTCGTTTTCTTTATAAAGCCGGTTCTTTTTTTCTTCCAGGTTTTTGTGTTCGGCTTGAAGTACTTTTAGATGTTCGTTCCCGGTTTTCTCTTCGCCCGTAAGCTCTTCAATTTTTTCTTCCAGGTTTTGCTTATTTTCTTTAAGCATCTCAAACCCGGACTTAAGCGCAGAATAATCCTTTTTAAGGCTAATTAATTTATCAGAATAACCGGAGATTTCCGCTTTCTTTTGTTCAATTTCCCGGATAAGATTTGCTCTTTCATTTTCCAGTTCCGGAATTTTACTTTCATACTCTTTAAGCTTGTTAATTAGCTGTTCCTGTTTTTCAATAAGTTCAATACCCTGTTCCTGTATGTGGTTTATTTCATTATTCCTTAAATTAATTCTGTCACTTAAAGAATTTTCTTCCTGGTTTAGCTCCTCGATTTTTTGTTTTGCAGCTTCTATATCATATTCAAGCCCGGTTTTTTGTTCGAGCAAATTATCGCGCAGTTCTTCAGCCTGCTTTTCTTCTTCTTGCAGCTTATTTTGTTTTTCTTCATTCTGTCTTTTAATTGTTTCTTCTATTTCCTGAATTTGATTTGAATAAGACAGTACGGTGCTTTGAAGATCATCCTTCATTTCTTTTAAATTTACAATCTTTTGGTTAAGATCTTCCAAATGTTCTTTTTTTTGTGCTTCCTCCTGCTGAATATTTTCTATTTCGTTTGCAACAGTTGCTTTTTTTTCGTTTAACTGAAAGACATCCGAGCGGAGCCTTTTTAAAACTTCTTCCAGCTTTTTTGCATTCTCCTCTTTTTCATACATAAAATGGAATTTGGTTTTAAGCTCTTCGTTTTCGGACCTAAGCTGTTCAAGTTCTTTGTTTTTGAAAAGTGCCATTTTTAAGCTCCATGATTGTTAGCCCGGTTTTCCCGGCTCAAAATCAACATTACTGCATTTGAACTTAGTTATTAGTTGGGTAATTTTCAACTATCTTAAGCGTGCTAAATCTAGAAGAATCTGCTTATGTATTTCGTCTATTTGTTTGTAAGTTCCGGAAAAATTATTTGCTATCATACTGTAAGCAATCAGGCTGCCTCTTCTATTTTTAAGATATCCCGAAAAACTTCTAACGCCGGTAATTAAACCGGATTTAATCCTGGCATTATTTTCAAGTAAAGTACCGGTTCCAAAATTAGAAAAGTAACCGGGATCATCTGCTTTTCCGGCAACTGCCAGCGAATTATAAAATGCATCGAAAACTTTTTGTTTGGTCATATAAATTAATAATTTTACCATCATGCGGGTAGTAATCATATCTGTCCTGGAAAGCCCGCAGCCGTCGAAAATCTGCATTCCGCCGGTTGGTATTCCAACGGAATCAAGGTAAGATTTTATAACCTCTATTCCTGCCTCTTCGCTGCCTTTACCTTTTTCTTTTACAGCAATTGTTTTTAAAAGTTGTTCTGTATAAAGATTAATACTTTTCTTATTTGTCATGTAAACAATATCCTTTAAAGGCGGAGAAACTGTTGCAGTTATCAGTTTTGCCTCATCATATTTAACCGGCTTTTGTAAAACAGATGCAATTCCGGTGATAATAATTTCATTGTTCTGCAGGTACTTTTTAAAATATTGTGCAGCAAATAAAGGCGGATCGGGTATTGAGCCTTTGATGGAAAATTCCGGTTGACCTGCCGGAACGGTGCCTCTTAAAGTAGCTGTAAACTGGTTAGGATCGGAATAAATATAACCGTTATCCCCGGAACCTTTGGTACCTGTTGTTATATGGTTTATAAATTTTAGTCCGGGTATTTCCGGCTGCATGGAAATAACTTCGGCCGGATTACCGGGTGTGGCAGAGGGATGAAAATACAGATAGTATAGGTTATCATTTATTGTAAGCGCACTAGAGCCGGCACCGTAATAATTTCCGATGTCTTCCCAGATCCAATAATCCGGCACACGTTGATCATCAAATAAAGTAGCATCTGCAATAATACTTCCGTTAATTTTTTTAATGCCGAGTTTTTCAACTGCGCTTGTCCATGTCTGCATTAAACTATCCAGCGGCAGGGAACCCGCAACAACACTTGAACCTAAAGTAGGATCTCCGCCTCCTTTAATATAAATATTTCCATTTAATACGCCGCTGCCGGTAATATTTCCGCTGTAATACAACCTGGTTTTAAATCTATAATTATCACCCAAAATATTTAAGGCAGTAGAAGTAGTAAATAATTTAAGATTTGATGCAGGCGCCAGGCTTTCCCGGCTGTGGTATGAAACAATAACTCTTTTGCTTTTAACAAATTCGGCATAAATACTCCACTCGGCGTGTTTAAGAATTTTGGATTTTTTATACTTATTTATATCCCGCATAATTTTATAACGGCTTTGCGGGTAGCAATAAGAAATTGAAGTAATAATTATAATAAAAATCAGCAGTATTTTTTTCATGTTTATTTTTCCGGGAATTAATCTTGTTAGTTGGAAAACGGAATAAATTAAATATCTCCGTGCTTATATTTATTCCGCCAATAAATTTTTTGAATTTGTCTTTCTATAATTAGCTGTGCAAGGGAATCCGGGATAAATTCCTTATTGTCTGCGGAAAATATTTTCATTAATTTTTCTTCATCAATGTCTATTCTGTACAGTGTATTTATTAAATGGTCGAAATCGCTATCCAGCAAGTCCGTAAGTTTTTGGGACAGGTATTTCTTAAATTCATCCATTGTTGTACAGTTTTCTTTTTTAATTACAGAATTTATACCCTGCAACTCGAATACTTTGGAAACTCCGGCTGCAAGTTCGTTAATGTTTATATCGCGTTGGTCTAACATAATAAATTAAGCAGGTTTGTTAAGTAAATTTTGTTTACGGAAAGTTCTAAATCTTTCTTTAAATGTCAACACCACCTTATAGCAAACATAAGTAAAAAACGGTGCGGAAAAGACATCAATTGAATAATGTACATGCTGCAGCAGTAAAGCCGCCCCGACAATAACAGTGAAAATTAAAAAAATAATTTTTAATGTTTTGTTATCTATAACTAAAAAAAGCAGGAATATGGTTGCTGTGTGCCCGGAAAAGAAAAGGTCTTTTGTAAGAATTTTGCCCGTTCCGAAAAATTGCACAAAAGGATCATCAAGCCGGATCATTTGCTGCGGAGGATTAACGGGAACAAGATACATTGCCGCAATTCTAACCAGTATGAATAATATATACACCTGCAACGCAAACATTAATCTATCCGGTTTTTTGGCAAGTATTATAATACTAAGAATTATAGAAAAGTATATCAATCCGAATATTAGCCAGGTTAAGTTTACAGGCTTAAATAAAGCCAAAACGGGATCCGGCAGAACTACTCCGGGCCTGGTTTGTACGTAATCTAAAAAATGAGTTAACGAAAATAAGGTAGCCGCAAGTATGACAAGAGTAAAAATAAACTCCAGCTTAAGGCCGGGCTTTTTTAAAAATTCCTTCCACTTCATAAATATTTTATTTTGCTTTCCGGTTTATTCGGGTTTTGAGCATAATTCGGTTAAAACGCCAAAAGTAGATTTGGGATGCAGAAAGGCAATGTCCAATCCTTCTGCACCTTTTCTAGGCCGCTTATCAATTAATACAATATTTTTTTCTTCTGCTTCGGTTAATGATTTATTTATATCCTTAACAGCGTAAGCAATGTGATGAATCCCTTCACCTTTTTTCTCTATGAACCTGCCGATTGGCCCGCCCGCTTCGGTTGATTCCAGCAATTCAATTTTTGATTCGCCTATTTTAAAAAATGCGGTCTTTACTTTCTGATCCTTTACCTCTTCAATTGAATAACATTTCAATCCTAAAACTTCTTCGTAAAACTTAATCGATTCTTTCAAATTTTTTACAGCTATCCCGATATGTTCGATATATTTTACTTCCATAATAAACCTATGTATAAATTACCGGATTATTTAAATTAAAAAAAGTTTCTCCCAAAATGATGGGAAGACAAAAGCCGGATTTCATTATTTTATTTCACTCTTATTTTCTGCAGACTAAAATTAGTTCTTTAAAGGTTTAAATGCACCCGTCTCAACTTTCAATTACTTGTTCATTATAAGCAAAATAAAATAACGAATAGCATAAGCCGGACAAGCCGGAAAAAATAGGTATCCGGTTACGGTTACTCCCAAAGGGACTACTACGTAGGATGCCCGTTTCGTTTTTCGGTTAGGTCTTTCGTCTTTGCACTGTCGTTTAACGAACGTCACCTTACGATACGGGCTTCCTGCATGGCAGTCACTTCGTGAGTTACCGATTGACGCTAAACGATTTCTTGTCCATTTTGCGCAAGATTTTAGGACGAATAGCTTAATAC
>JBJKSH010000091.1:0-36504 GCA_046704255.1 Ignavibacteriaceae bacterium
TCCCAAAGTTCTGCTCTAGGATTGTAAAAACTCTTTTCAACTATATGTACTCCCAGAGCTGTACCTAAAATGTATCCTGCACTTATACCAATTAAAAAACCTGCAAAGCCGGTAAATTCTCCATGGTTTCCCGATTTATCAATGTAAGCACCGATGACTCCGGCAGGAAGTGCAGCCAGTCCTCCCATTAGTGTACCCATTCCAAATTCAGCCAGGTAAGAACCAATATTTTTACTTGTGTATACATTGCCTGGACTTAAAGATTGATCTTGAAATTTTTCCTGCACTAGATTACTCTTAAAAGAAGATATACTTTGACTATTTACCACACCTTGAAATATTACTTGACTTAAAATAATAATTTCAAACAAGTAAAATTTTAGATTAGTTTTCATCGATACCCCGTTTAATATAATTAAAACATTATTTCTAATATACTTCAAAAAAAATACAATAATGCAAATAAGATCTTCTTTTACTTTAAACAAGCAAATTTAGATTTGCGGCTAGTTATGTAATTTCATTTTAAATGTTCTCATATTAATAAATGCCCATAAGTCAAAACCCATTCCTAATCCGATACCAACAAGAACGGCTAACTCGGCATTAATTAATATTACTCTGGGCAAATAGTAAATGTTATCCCCTTCTATAATCAGGCTTAATAAAAATAGAAGTATTATCCCGGCAGTATTGAAAAGGACATAAATTACCGGTAAAGCGAATGTTCTTACGAACAAATGGAAATTTTTATTCTTATCTAGAAAAAGTATGTATGCTTTTATGGATAAAAAGACGGCTAATATTAAAACAAAATCTCTCAATATTAATGAAAAGTAATATGGCTTACCCAATATAATTATATTTAAAAAAATAACTGCTGCAAATAATAATATTTGCTTTTTACGATCAAGTTTAGGAATCAAGCTGAGAAATATTGATCCGTATATTCCGTAGGTAATAAAGGCAAAAGCGACATTATGAAAATTAAATATCTTTTCATGAAAGAATAGAAAGCCTACAATTATGCTTCTAAAACACCGGACAAAATTCTTATATAAATATCTGTTCGTGCAGTAATTTTTACTTCCATTTTTCCTTTCCTATAAATTAGAAAAATAATCGCGTTATATATATTTTTTTATATAAAGGATTATTTTCTTTATAAGTTCATCTTTATCTGAAAATGCCAAGGTTTTATCCGGCAGCGGCACTCTAATAACAAAATCATTTACTCCTGTTGTTACTCCGCTAATATTTAACTTATTAGATATATTTACATAGATATATAAATGAGGTTTGCCTGCTTCTTCCATTTCACTGTTAGATACAAGCATATAATTTTTCTTTTTTAGTTCAACTTTAACTTCCGAAATAAGTTTGGCTTTAAATGAGCTATCGCTTTTTAGTATTTGAGAATTATTAGTAATAATAAGATATGCTTTTATTAATTTGGCTCCCTTTTGTGCGTATGTATTGAAGCAAAATGATAAAGGGATGAATATTATAAGAACTAAAAGAGAATCCTTTTTAGAATTCATATATGCCCCTTCCCGGATTAGAACCGGGAAAATTTTTTAACAATACAGCAATTAAATTTATTTTGTCGCTTATATTTCTTCTAAATTAGATCAAAATATTTATTAAGTCAACTTATTTGGGTAATGCAATCTCTCAAAAATATTTATAGACATATTGAATTATTCCGAGCTTATTTCCTTTATTATCAAATTTAATTTCTTCAACTACATTTCCGTGTTTATCATATTTGTATTCAAATTTATTTAATAGGTTGCCGTTGCCGTCATAAGTTGATGATTCAATTTTTTTACCGATATTGTTATACAGGTTAACAATTTTATATTCAAGAGTACTGTCCTTATTGAACCACAAATCATTAATCAGATTGCCGTAGGCGTCATATTCGTACAGGTAATAATTTTGAATTACCTTGCTCATATTATATCTAATTGCTTCGGTCTTATTTCCATATCTGTTATATTGGTAGGAAAATGAGTTATCAGGAGTGCCGTCGGGATCATACATTATGGTTTTAGTTCGTACCCCGTTTGCGTTATATGTATATTTATATATTTGACTTGCTTTTCCATCGTTATTATAAAAAATAGTTTCCGTCAAAAATCCGTCTTTATTATATTTTACCTCCGATGTTTTATGCCCTCCAATAAGTTTATCATTGCCCGAATATGCAAACAAAATTTTATCAATTTCTTTTATTTGCTGAAGTTTAACTAACTCTCTTTCCTCAAATTCATTATTTTTAATAATAACAGGTATTTTTAATTCTTTGGCTTTCTCTTTTAATTCTACTTTTTTTATAGTTGTTTTAGTAGAAGAACAACCGGCTAAAACTGCGGACAGTATAAGAACCGATGAAAGGATTACAAACCTAACTTTCATAACCGGGCCTCTAATATTAAACATAAATTACTTTTTCTTTTCAACACCGTTATTAAAATAAAATCTCTTAATAATATTACCGGCTTTATCGTACAAAAGCCATGTGCTGTCTTTTTTACCAGTGGAATAAAAACCTATTTCTCTAATCCCGCCGTCTTTATAAAACCATAACCATTTACCTTCCGGTAAATCATTGTCAAAATTCCCTTCACTCTCAAGCTGAGAACCGGGATAATAATATTTCCATAATCCCTCGTTCTTATTGTTTATCATTCTACCGGCCATTAGAAGATGATTGTTGCCGTAAAGTATTTTAAAATTTCCGTTTTTCATACCTTTAACAACATCGTAAATTATAGTTTTATCGTTTACTTTCGCAATTTCTTCCCCGGTATAAGGCTTTAGGCTGTCTATTTGAAATAGCAACCCATTCCTTTCCACCAAAACAATTGACTTGCTTTTTTTATTACTGCAAGACGCTGCAGCTAAGACAAGAATTAATAAAAAAATAATTATCCGGATTTTTTCCATAATTAACTTCCCGGGAAATTATAAAGACAATATCTAACTTAATAACCGGTAATTATCCCCTATCAAAAAACTTTAATTAAGAATTGAGCACGGTAAAATTTTAAAATAACATCAATTACTTTTTTAAAGATGAATAATAATCAAGTAAGCTTTTTTTTGTTGCAAGTAAATCCTGCGAAATAACTTTTACTCTGCCAAGTACCGGCATAAAATTAGTATCGCCGTTCCACCTTGGTACAATATGGAAATGAATATGTTCATGAATTCCCGCACCGCTTACTCTACCTAAATTCGCTCCGATGTTAAATCCCTCCGGATTAAAATCAGTTTCCAAAGCGTTAATTGCCAGTTGAAGTTTCTGCATAACTTCCAGGCTTTCCTTTGCAGTTAAAGAAGAAAAGTTACTCGTATGCCTGTAAGGAACTATCATTAAATGCCCGTTGTTGTACGGATATAAATTAAGTACGGTAAATGTTAATTCGCCTTTCTCAACAAGCAGGCTTTCCGGATCATTTATATTTTGCTTTGCAATATCACAAAAGACACAGCCTTCCGTCTTATCATTTTTTTTTATTGAATCTATATATTGCGATCGCCATGGTGACCAGAGCTTTTCCATTTCACCTCTATAAATTATACCGTTATTCCCAATACCATATTAATTCCCTTCTTCCCTGGATTTATTATATTCATCAATAATTTTTTGCTCAACTTCTTTAGGTACTTCTTCGTAATGTGAAAACTTTCTTATATGCCCACCCCGGCCGGAGGTTAAGCTTCTAAGCGTTGAAGAATATTTATAAAGCTCGGCTAAAGGAACCTGGGCTTTAATAACCTGGAAATGCCCGTTGGAGTCCATCCCTAAAATTTTCCCTCGTTTACTGGAAATATCTCCCATTACGTCACCCATAAATTCTTCGGGAACCGTAACTTCTATTTCATAGATTGGCTCAAGCAGACAGGGTTTAGCTTCCTGCATGCCTTTCCTAAAACATTGGGAGGCAGCAAGTTTAAAGGACATTTCGTCTGAATCTACAGTATGATATGTTCCGTCGAAGAGCGTCACTCTTACATCTACAACCTGGTTGCCGGAAATAACTCCTTTCTGCATAGTTTCAACAATCCCTTTTTCAACAGCAGGTATAAATCTTCCGGGCACAACCCCGCCTACAATAGCATCAACAAATTCAAAACCTTTACCTCTGGGCAAAGGCTCAAGTTTAAAGTGAACATGGCCGTATTGCCCTCTTCCGCCCGATTGTTTTTTATGTTTATATTCGGAATCTTCAACCCTGCCTTTAATGGTTTCCCTGTATGGTACTCTCGGCTCAACCATATCAACATCAACGCCGTATCTTTCTTTTAATCTTTTAACAGCCAGGCTTAATTGAAGCTCTCCCTGCCCGGAAATAATTGTTTGAGAAATTTCAGGATCAAACTTAACGCTAAATGACGGGTCTTCTTCGTGTAAAGTGTGCAGGCCCGTTGCAATTTTATCTTCGTCTCCTTTTGCTTTAGGAATAATAGCACTGTTAATAACTGGAGCCGGAAAGTCTATCGGCTTTACAATAACGGAAAGATTTTTTGAAGATAGAGTATTATTTGTGTGGGTATCTTTAAGTTTAACAACAGCGCCAATATCACCGGCTAATATTTTAGTTACATCTGTTCTATTGCGTCCGTTTAATACGGATAGCTGGCTTAACCTTTCGGTTTTGTCATTAGTTTGATTTACAAGGTCCAACCCCGCCACGGCAGTACCGGAAAAAACTTTGAACAAAGATAGTTCGCCTACATGCTGTTCCGAAATTGTTTTAAATACAAATAAAACCGGTTCACCGTTGGGATCCGGTTTAACAAGGACTTTACTATCATTCCCTTTAAGTAATAATTCCTCTCCGCCGTGGTCTGCCGGAGATGGAAAATATTTTGCCGTAAAATCCAGAAAATTATTTATGCCGACACCTTTGGAAGCAGACAATGCAAATACCGGGGTAAAATTTCTGTTTAGTAAACCCAATTTTATTCCTGCATCCAGGTCTTCGGCGGAAAGCGTACCTTCTTCAAAATATTTGTTCATTAATTCCTCGGAAGTTTCCGCAACTTTTTCAATTAATTCCGTTCTATAATCTTCAGCGGTTTTTTTCAGATCGGCAGGTATATCTTTAACATCAACTTTTTTCGAACCGGGTTCACCGTATTCATATACTTTCATACTAACGACATCTACAACGCCGGAAAAATTAAGTCCTTCCTGAACGGGAAACGTTACAACAATTGCATTTGCAGACAGCCTGTCCTTTGTCTGCTTAACAGTGCCTTCAAAATTCGAATGTTCATTATCTACCTTGTTTATTAAAACAGCAAGCGGCAGGTTATATTCATTTGCAAAACGGACAGTATTTTCAGTACCTACTTCAACTCCTTCGGCAGATTTTAAAACAATAACTGCAGTATCACTTACACGCAAAGCAGATTTTACATCACCCAGAAAATCCGAATATCCCGGTGTATCAAGCAAATTCACTTTTATATTATTCCAATCAAAATGAATAAAAGATTGGGATATAGAAATTTGTTTTTCAATTTCATTAGAAGTATAGTCGGATATTGTATTACCCTCGGCTATGGTGCCGATTCTGTTTATTTCACCGGCTGTAAAAAGTAAAAGTTCCGTTAAAGAAGTTTTACCGCTTCCTCCATGGCCAATTAACGAGATATTTCTTACTGATTCAGCATTATATTCTTTCAAGGGATATTCCTCCTTAAATTCAGGGTGAGATATTTATTTTGTTTTATATTTTTTATTTTTTCTTGTAGGCATTCCAAAAAGCATTAACACCGCTGGCTATAGCAGAGATGTTTTTAAGAAAGTCCAGAATAGACCCCTCAAAAATTCTCCTAAATTTTTCTTCCAGTAAAAGAATAGTATCTATTCTATCATCAACTTTTGCTACAATATTTTTTGTAGTATTAAGCTGCTTTCCGGCTTCTTCCGAAATGCGGTTTAACTTATCACTTAATTCTGTTGTGGATGAAAGTAAAGGCTTTATGTCCGATGACAAATCCCTCACTTCCGCCTCAATATTTTTTATAGACCGAGAAATCCTGCTAAGGTAAACAATTAATGCAATGCAAAGCGCCGAAGCAGCTGCAAGAAGAATGATAGTAAATACCGGTACTAAATTCATATTATTATATTATTTTATGCTTAAGCATTTTTAGAACTTTTATAAGCTTCGACTCCTGCTTTAACTGCATCTTTAAGCCTGCCGGTTTCCGTACCAAGAGATTCTTTTCCGCTGGCTGCCGATTCTGCAACTTTGGCTTTGGCATCATTAAATATTTTTTCGGCATCCCGCAGTAATTCGTCGGATTTAACTTTGGCATCGCTAATTAATTTTTCCGATTTTCTCTTTCCTTCATTAATTAAGTCTTTTGCCCTTACTTTTGCATCTGCAATGTATTTGTCGGCTTCATCCAGGTAATTGTCTGTTTTAACTTTTATATCGTCTCTGAGTTCTTTTCCGCTTTTTGGAGCATACAACAAAGCAAGAACTGCTCCGACAATTCCGCCTGCAAGAAATCCTACCAACAAACCTTTTCCTACATTACTTTCTGCCATGATTTTCTCCTTTGTTTAGGTATAATTCAAAATTTTAAAATAACAAGCACATATCTGAAAATCAAGAAATTGAATGATGCAAAGATAAATAAAATATTCGATAATTTAACCAAATTAATTGTGGACACACTTAACTGCTAATTCGAAATACTTTCCATAGTAATTTTACCAAAACGGTTCTGGTATATGGATACGCTTAATATTCCAACAAGTAAAGCAAACCAAAGCGTAACAACTCGTACAATAAATGTAGATGCCACAGCAACATCTTTTGGAAAGTTATTCTTAACAAGCATAAATGTAAGTGAACCTTCTGTAACGCCAAGCCCGCCCGGCAGCATTGTTATAGCCCCAACAATAGTCGCAAATCCGTAACTGAATGCTGCCCACAAAAAGCTAACTTCTATATTAAAATTGATAAGGATTAAATGATATCCCCAGCATTCAAAAGACCATGATATAATGCTGATTATGGTGGTATATAAAAGCGGCCACGGCCGAAGCATAAGGTAAGAGCTTTCGTAAGCATTATGAATACTTTCCATATACTTTTTTAAGAACTTTATTTTTTCCAAAAGCCCGATAACAGCCAGCGCTATTCTGCGATTACTTATAATTATTAAAAGAAGCAGATAAAATATACCAACACCAATTATTATTTCTCTCCCGAAATTAAAAATATATGCCCCGATTAATGTTATTAAAATTAAGGACAAGAAATCCGTAATTCTTTCCACAAAAATTACGGGGAAGGTTTTACTCATTACTGTTCCGGTAACTTCCTTAACAAGATAAGATTTTAATAACTCCCCCATTTTGCCGGGAGTAACACTCATAAGCAGCCCGGACATAAAAATCGAAAGCGAATCCACTTTTTTTATCTTTACTTTAAGAACGCTTAAATAATAATCCCATTTTAAAAATCTAAAGATATAATTGCCCATGGAAAGCAGCAGCAGTACCGGAAAAATCAACCAGTTGAATTTTTCAAAAGCAGAAAGTACGTTGTCTATATTCGCATAAATTGTAAAGCCTAAATACAGCAATGCGGCAGCACTTAGCGAAATCAAAACATTTCTTTTTAATTTTTTAAGCAATTAAATAATCCTTAATAAAGATTGATATACTTTTGTTAAAGGAAGACCTACAACATTATAATAACAACCGTTTATCTTTTTTACAAAAACTGCCCCAAAGTCATCCTGAATACCGTATGCACCGGCTTTATCCATCGGGCTGCCTGTTAAAACATAGTCAGAAATTTCTTTTGAATTTAAAGCCCTAAAAGTTACAAAAGTTTTTTCGTAATCGGTTATTATTTTATTACTCTCCGTATTAAAAATTGAAAAGCCCGTATAAACAATATGTGTTTTTCCGCTTAATCTTTTAAGAATTTTCTTAGCATCCTCCCGGTTTGCCGGTTTACCGATTACCTTACCGTTTAATACCACAATTGTATCTGCGGTAATTATTATTCCTTGTTCAACTGAATTTTTTACTTTTTCAAGTTTATTTATAGAAAGCCTTTTAACCAGTTTTACAGGCGTTTCTCCGTCATGTTTACTCTCATCAATAACATGATTTATTACTTTGAATTTTAAATTTAACTGTTTTAGTAGTTTTTTCCTTCTCGGCGATTTTGATGCTAAATAAATTTGAAGCGGTGTTTTAATCATTTTAACTCCTTTATAACAGTGCCCGGAAAGTAGAAAGATAGAATTTGTTTATAATTTTTCCCCTCCGTTGATTGATGTATTGCTCCCCATTGACAAAGCCCCACTCCATGACCGTTTCCTCTTCCGTTTATTACAACATCCCCGTTGTTTTCAACATGGATTTTAAATAGCGTACTTTTTAATATTGCCGAATTATCTGCGGTTCTAATAACTGTTCTTATTTCATTGCCGGTTAGTTTTACGGTTTTAATATCATTATTTGCCGAAGACAGTTTAATTGATAAAACATCAACTCTGCCGGATTTAAAGCGGCTTTCAACATTAATACTTTTCAGCTTGTAATCTTTAGATGAAATTAATCCTGCATCACGGAGTCTATCCACAAAGACACCTGCCGGGTAATATTCTTCCCAGCTAAAATTCGGCGCAATAGAACAATTAGGCGGATCGCCGTCCTGTACACCCTCCAGGTAGGGGGCATTATTAATGCCAAATACGTTTTTTGCATTGGCAGTATGACCTCCGCAGCAGGCATGATAAAAAACTTTTGCAGGTTTTCCGTCGTATGTAAGGATTAAATTTCTTGTCTCATCTATTGCTTTATCGGATAATTCCGTTTCAACATCAGCTCCGCCATAAACCTGATCCCTTGTATCTATATAAACATCATAATATGATTGATCTTCATTCAACTTCATTAAAGCATAAGTGCGGGCACAAATTGCAAAAGCTTTTAATGCCTGGAAGTAGCTGTTATTTCCGGCAGGCATTTCTGCCGGTACTACTCCTTTCAAATAATCGTCCAGCGATACTTTGTTTATTACATTTATATTTTCACCATCAGAAGTAAATTTTAAAAATCCGTAATATTTTTTCCCATTATAAAATACAAACTCATCTTTGTTTTGCGGTTTTAATTCAAAATATTTACCATTAAAAATTTTTCCGGAAATATTAAGAGTTAGCAGATTACCATCTGCAGAAAACATTAATTTGTTTCCTTCTTTTATTAATGCGGCAGGTTTATTTTCATTAAGCAGAATGACGGTACTTTCAACTTTATAAAATAATTTCCTTTTCCCTTCAAATAATAAAGCTCTAACAGGAATGCTTTTAGAGGGTTTATAATTATACTTCTTTGCGGTGTATCTTGAGGAAGAACAGCCTGCTAAAAAAATTAAGGATAAAAAAAATAGTATATATAACGGAGAAAAGTATTTAATCATTTACTTTTGTTCAAAATAGAAATAAGAATATTCAGAATACAATATACAATGAATTAAATATTTATAATATTCAAATAATTTTAAAACATAAAATATTCAGAGGACAAATAAACGGAAGATAATTAAGAAGGAAGGAAACTACCTGAACATAGCCTTAATGCTGCCCCAGGTTTCTCTTACGCCGGAAATATTTAATGAAACAGACGGTGTATTGGAAATAGTTGTAGAACTTCCGTCGTTATCAACTATTTTAAGCTGATAAATATAAATAACATCATTCGTCTTGTATGCCGATTTATCCACATACCGGTATAAATGAGTCGGGTTCGGCTGAACGGTTGCAATATCAAAAAAGTTAGACTGCTGTGGAGTTCTTTTTTGAATTACAAAATCCTTAACATTTGTTTCTTCGGAAGTTTTCCATTCAAGAACAACGTTATCACCATCCGGTGTTGCATGAAAATAGTCAACGTACGCTCCCGCAAATGCAGTAGCTACAAAAACGAACAAAACCAAATATTTTATTAAAGACCCTTTTTTCATACCTAAAATATATTTCTATTGATTTTTAATGTCAAGAAAATTTTTCAATAAAAAACCTCCGGGTTTATTATTACCCGGAGGTTTATGGTTTATGAAGCTACGAGTAAGTTAATAATTTATTGTACCTTATTAACAATAACACCATTTGCTATTTATGTAAATTCAATGTTTGCACCCCTCCCTTATACCTTCCCTTGGGCATTGCCTCTATGAGGGAAGGAGCGGGGAGATTTACTTTTATTTTGTCAGGATCATTTTCTTTGTTATGTTAACATTATTACCGGTCAATTGGTAGAAGTATATTCCGCTGGACAATTTGCTTGCATCAAAAGTAATTGAATGAACACCGGGAGATACTTGTGTATTTAATAATGTTGCAACCTTTTGCCCGAGAAGGTTATAAACTGTAAGCGTTAATTTTTCCTGTCTTGGTACGCTGTATTCTATTATAGTAGAAGGATTAAACGGATTAGGATAATTTTGATCTAATGCGAATTCTTTAGGCACCGAATTGGAAGTATTAACATTGCTTAAGTCGTTGCCTATAAATGCAATATTCTTTACCTCCAAATTGAAATTACTTAATCCGGAATTATCGGTGGTATTTACGATAAAGCCGATATCCTCTACAAGCTTAGGATCAAACGCTTGGCTGCCGCCGTATAACAATTTTAGCTGGTCAAAGTTTATGTTGTATTCTTTACTTTGGCTGCTTAGGTTTATTTTATACATAAAGTAATTATAGTTTTGGGTATTAGTCAGATTAAATATTACTTCGACAGCACAATTGCCGCTTGCTGTAAATCTTAAGCTTCCGTAATTACTTAAATCGTACGGCGCGCCTTCTGCATTTAACGAACGAACAACAGAAGCCCAATCGTTTAGCTGGCCGCTTGCATACGCACCGCCCGAAAGCACCAGTGAACCATCGGGAAAGTTTGATCTTAATTCCTGCGGGTAACCGCTGGTCTTAAATGTGGTTACTGTAGAATTTGGCCCGTTGATATAAGTATATGCGCCGCCGCTTACATAAACTTCGTCATTAAAACCGCTTTGCTGACTCATGTACAAATTCGCATCAGATATAATTCCGGAATTAACCGTAACATCGTTTATACCCGGGTTTATTGTATAGGAAGAAGAATTGGTTAATGAGTTGTCTCCTTGTGAAATCCTAAAAGCTGTACTAATGCTAACTTGTTTTGCAGTTTTAGTATTGTTGTTTATTATAAGATGAATTTCACCGTTATGCGTATAGTAAGCCGCTTTAATAAATACATCAGGTGAATACTGGTTTGTATTCATATAGGAAACCGTTGCATGAGTCTGGAACTTGGCAATAATACCTTGCACAAGCTGAGAAGCGGCAGTGTACGAATTAGCCCATACCTGGAAATTATAAACACTGGATGCACCTTGCGGAGCCTGGTATTCTTCGTATGTCCATTTGTTTTGAACTTTATATCCGGCCGGAGTTTCATAAACACTGAAGGATATTGCATAGTCCGTAACTCCCTGGCTTTTCTTTACCAGCTTAGCGCCGTAGAATTGATATCCGTTAATATTAATTAAATTGATATCATCAACATCATAACCGGCAAGCCTATCGCAAACAGCTTTAAGGTGATCATAAATTGAAGGTGCGGCAGTTACTGTTGAAAAAATTCCTGCAACCCTTACGTCTTTGGAACCGCTAGCTACATCGTAATTTACTGCATAGCTGGAAACGGCATTGGAAATTCCCAAAATATCAAACGGCGTGGCGCTTACTGCCTTGGAACTGTAAGGCCCGTTTTGAGGAATTAAATCCTGCAAACTATATAAGGAAGAGATTGCCTTTGCACCTTTATTTAAAAGGATAGGTGTCGTCATTCCATATTGAATTTTAAGAAGGCGCTGCAAAAGGAACTCCGCCATATCGCCTCTGGATTCCACTCCGCTGTGGTCGCAGTTGCTTGTACTGTCTTTAACATCAAGATCGGATGCATAAACAGACATTGTTCTGGAATTTGAATCTTTGCCTTTTAAATAAGCAACATTAAGGTACTGAGATTCACCTTCTGTTACTCTTACGGTAAGATCCAATTCACCGCTGGAATTTGAATTAAGTGTACCAATATTATAAACAACGATCCCGCTTCCGTTTGAAGTTTCATATCCCTTTGTACACGAAACGTAAGACATTCCCGCAGGCAATGTATCTACTACCGCAGCATTGTATAAATTACCGGCACCATTATTTCCATATACAATTTTATATGTTGTTGTATTTCCCGAATCAGGTGCTAAAATTCTTCCGTCATCTTTTGTAATCCAAAGGTTGGGTTCCGAACATGAACAAGATTTATACATTCCGGCATTAATAACAAGGGTTTCTCCTGTAGACAGCCAATGATTTTCCGTAATGCCTGTAACCGGATCCGGATCGGAATATTTTGAAGCATCTGAGCCTTGATGGCTTGCCACAAAAATATAATTTGTCAGAAGGACAAATTGTACCTTATAATTTCCGCCAGATAAATTTGCAAAAGCATAATAACCGGATGAATTAGTATATATAGAATCTATGGCAGAATTATTTTCCAGCAGTTTCACTTTTACATTTCCAATTCCCGGTGCACCCGTTTGCATTATACCGTTGTTCGGATCGGATGATTCCCAAACATATCCGTCAATTTCCGCCGTGTTGTTGGAAGGAGTTCCGGACTTTAATACAACACCTGCATTTAAATTCATACAATTACTGCCGGAAAGATTAACCGTATCCGATATACCGGTGGAATCATTTAACTGGCTTACTCTAGAATTTATAGATAAATCTGTGCCGACATCCTTTTTGGTAAACTTATAAATATTGTTTCCGTCAATTAAAGAAAATTCGGTATAATAACTTCCTGCATTTAAATTATTAAAGACATATTTGCCAAGTGAATCGGTCAAAGTCCAGCCGACCCAGGTTCCGTTGCCCTTAAAAAGATTAACAGTAACCCATTGCAAGCCTTTTTCACTGTTGTTTAATAAACCGTCGTTATCGGAATCTAACCAGACGGTACCTCCTAAACTTACCAGCGAGCTTGAAGGACCGGATACTTTTCCGTTAACATAAGTTACGCTAATCGGGTTTGCCGCACTATCTGCAATTTCACAGCTTGAAGTCTGGAAGTCCAGACTGCTTGTACCCTGTAGATAAGTAAAGTGCAGCATTGTAAGTTCACTGTTTCCTATGCTTAATGGTTTGGTATCGTACCAGCTAATAACCAAATGCCCGTTTGAAGCAGTCGGAGTTAAAAATGTTCCGTGGGACGGATCGCTGTCCGTACCTGTAAATGTTAATACATTCGGATCATAATTTATAACCAGGCTTACAGCACCAATATTATCAAAATACTTAACAATAACCGGAATTCTTACCGTTACATTATTTTGAGTTAATGTAGTGTCCGGCAAAATGATTTTTATTTGTTGTGCTTGAGTGTAGCCTGCAAGTATTAACAAAATACTTACCGATAATAAAATTCTTTTCATAGATATCCTCGCAAATTTTCTTACTTTGGTTTTTCAACTAATATGCCACTTTTAAATGCTTAAATGCTTGTAAAATCAAACAGTTTGGAAATATCAAAATGCTGTTTTTGTATCAGATTAAGATTATGCCGCATGTATGTTTATTTTTAAGATTATACATAACGGTCAATATTTTTTCCTTTCCGTATAGAATGAACTTTTTCTAACCGGACTTTTCTTTAACATTATATCTGCCGTATTATTATTTGATGAATTTGAATACGAAGAATTTACATCCCCTGCTGCAATACATTTTAATTTTTCATCCGGCAAAGATGAATTGGAAATGGAGACATTAAGAGTATCGAACAGCCAATCACTTCTTGTAAAAAAACTTGATATGCCGGCAAACCTGCGTACAATGCTTAGAGCATCAGTGCTGTTTACAATTCCGTTTCCGGTTACATCTGCTGCAAGAAGCTGGTATTTATCAAGGTTAACCAATCCTAGAAAATATCTTGCAGTTAAAAGCGCATCTGTAGAATTTACGGCACTTCTTTCAAAAGGCTTTGATGAAGAAGCCGTTAAAAAATAATTGCCGTTTTGAATATTATTTAAAGTAAAACTTCCGTCTTTGTTTGTATAAGCTGAAATTATTTGCCCGTTTGTTTTATCTATTAACATAACTTTAACGCTGTCCATCGGAGTATTAATTTGATTAGCATAATTAACCGAACCGTTTACAGAATAAAGTGAAGAATTGTTTTCAGGATAAAGAGTCCAGGTTATTGAAGAAGTATCCTTATTGTTATAAACATTAGCAGTAATTTTTACGGGCAGGTAAGAATCATTTTTATAATAAGTAAATGAACTTTCAGTCGATTCGACATTTCCGTTTACAGTCCAGAAATATCCCGGCTGTTCGTTAAAAGGATCGTTTGCAGAAACTTTAAATTCAATACTGCTATTTACAAGAACAATCGAATCTCTGCTGCTTACATAAACATCTTCATTATTTATATTCCTGGCGGAAACAATATTAGGCGACCAGCTTATTATTTCCGGCGGGTAATCTTTTGCCAAAAATGTTTTTAAAATATTTAGCGTTATTCTTTGTACTGCTTGGTCGGAGTCGAGTCCAACAACCCAATCCGTTGTAGATGCTGTAAAAACGGCACCGTTATTTTTTGTATAATGAATTCCCATTACTGTGTGGTTATCGTAAGGGAAATCCGGATTATAAGCTTTGGAAATGCCAAGTATTGTAAAGCTGGCAGGAGTACCGCCCTGTCCAAGCGAAACAGGTTCGCCGTTTTGCCAGTCAAATCGTGTTCCATCCGTTTCATACCCGGCAATTGTTGAACTTTGCCCGAAAATATCTCCGTCATGCAAGCCGGTTCCTTTATAAATCCAACTTTGAGTATTAAAAGCTGTTAAACCGCCATAGCCGTCTTGTTCAGTAAGATGGTTCTGAAAATTTACATATCCGCCAAACCTGTAACTTACTCCGGTAAGAGTGTTTTCGGGATTCGATACGGGATAGTTATACCAATTTACAGTTACTAAAGAATCTTCAACGCCTGTTAAAGGATCCAGCGAACTGTTTTTATAACAAACCATTGTATGGTAGTCATTCTCAAATCTTACCTGCCACCAGCATGTATTGCCGGAAAGGAACATAACTCTTCCGCCGTTATCTGCATAACTTTGAACAGCATTTCTCTCCGGTAGAGACCAATATTCTTCGTGACCGACAAAAATTACTACACTATAATTGCTTAATAAATCCGGGTGTTTTTCTATATCAACATCGCAGGCGAATTCCGCAGATATATTATTTTGTTCCAGCCAGTTAACAAGGTGGTTTTGCCAGGCGTAATAATCCCACTGCGCTTCAGCAGTGTAAGGCCTGTTAAACGAAACTCCGGTTGAACGTGCAGAATTTGTTGAATTATAATCGTAAAGACTTTTTCCGCCGTAATTATTATAAGCCTCCATAGTATTGGTACTCATAATAACAAGAACTTTGGAAAATGAGCCCGGGTTTTTAGTTTTTACGGAAAATATAATTTCTCCGTTACCGGAAGTAACCGGAAATTGGGCTGAATAAACTCCCGGCTGCCAGTTATCATCTATTAAGAGTGAAAAGCTTACAGGCCAGTTACAGCCTTTTGTATAAGAACTATCCTGTACGGGAAGTTCTCCCCCGGTAATTTCGGGTGAGGTATAAACAAGTTTATGTGTTAATCCCAGCTTGTAAATTTTTATCTGATAAACCGGACTAGCAGAAGAAATATGGAATTGTAAAACCTCCCCAACTTGTACTGATAAGCTATTAAGATAGCCTCCTTCAGGCAAATAATTGCCGGGCTGTTGGGAAAACAAATTAATTGTTACACTAACAATTAATAGTATAAAGAAACAATATCGCATATAGTGCTTCCGGTAATAAATAAATTACCGTACTATTATTTCAATAAATGTGCCTGATAAAAATTGATAATATGAAGGATATGATGATTACTAAATTATCATTTTAAGAATGGTGTATGAATAAACTACATTTATTACTCATGGAACAGTAAAGAAAAAAGTAGTGCCTTTAAATTGTTCGGACTCTGCCCATATTTTACCCCCATGTTTGTTTATTATTCTTTTTACCGTAGCTAAGCCGATTCCGCTGCCTTCAAATACTTTACTATCGTGAAAGCGTTGAAAAGGATTAAACAATTTTTCATAATATCTCATATTAAAGCCTGCACCGTTGTCTTCTACATAATAAACAGACTCGCCGTTCTTTTTAATCATTCCCACTTTTATTTTAGCATTACTTTTATAGCGTGTAAACTTCCATGCATTATTTAAAAGATTTTCCATTGCTATTTTTAACAATTTATTGTCGGCATAAATATTTATTTCCGGTTCAATAAAAATTTCAACATCTCTTTCCGGGTCTTCCGATTTGAAAATGGATATTATTTCATCCGCCATTTTATCAAGGCTCAAAGTTTCCAGGTCGAGTTCTTCGCGGGAAATTCTGGAAAGTTTAAGTATCTCCTTAAGCAATTCGGACATTCGGCTGATTACCGATGCCAATCTATTTAGATGATCTTTAGCGGCATCGTTTAAGTTGCCGTTTAAATTTTCAGGAATTTTTTTTACAAGGCTTTGCATAATTGCAAGGTAAGCGCGCAGGTCGTGAGAAACCGAATAGCTGAATGCTTCAAGTTCTTTGTTGGCAAGTTCAAGTTCCATTGTTCTTCTCTGAACCCGCTTTTCAAGTTCCTCGTTTAGTTTTTTAAATTCATTTTCTGCAAGCTTTTGCCCTGTAATATCCACACCCATTTCAAGAATCAGTTCGCTTCCGTCCACATCAATAAACGGATAATCATAAACGTAATAATATTTATCATTCGCTTCCTTTATTTCCCGTTCCAAAGGAGTCTTGGTTTTAAATACTTTGAATGCAGCACAGCCATCGCACGGCACATTTCTTCCTGCAACAAATTCAAAACATTTTTTCCCTTCATCATTTCCGTATAGTTTTTTAAACAATTGGTTTGAATGCCGTACATAATAATCCTTAGTAAGCAGTACAACGTACGCCGGCAGCATTTCCAGCACATCGTAAAAACGTTTTCTTTCCTCAATAATCTGCTTTTTGTTTTTATACCGCTCAATGCTAAAGTATAAAACTCTTTCCAAAATAATATCCGAAAAGCTTGCTTTAACAAGAAAATCCTGTGCGCCGTTCTTTGCTGCTTCCTGGCCAATCTCCAGGTTATCGCTGCCGGTAAGAACTACAATCGGAATAGCCGGAAAGCTTTTGTTGAAATCATTAAAAGTGTTAAGACCGAAGCTGTCGGGAAGATTTAGATCAAGGAGAATAATATCGGCATGAAAAGTTCTAAGAATTTCAAAAGCCGCTGCTTTTGTCGAGCTGTTCATAAAGTTGAACTTTGCAAGGCTTGAATATTTCAACTTTTCTTCTATCAGCCGTGCATCGCCCGCATTGTCTTCAACAATAAGCAAATTTATTTCTTGAAAAATCATAGACTTTCTTCCTTGTATTTTATTCTTCTCCTTTTGGAAGTTTAACTATTGTAAACCAAAATTCTTCTATGGATTTTACAACTTTCATAAATTGATCAAAATTTATGGGCTTTGTTATATAACAATTTGCATGAAGATCATAAGACTTTAAAATATCTTCTTCGGCTCTTGATACTGTTAAAATAACAACAGGAATATGCCTAAGCTTATCGTCGGCTTTTATTTCGGCAAGCACTTCCTTACCGTTTTTCTTTGGGAGATTAAGATCCAACAAAATTAAATCCGGCTGCTTTTCAATTGAATACTCAGCTTCTTTTTTCAAATACTTAACAGCTTCCGCACCGTCTTGAACAATATGCAATTCATTCATTATCTTACTGTCCTTCAGCGCTTCCTGTGTCAGCCTAATGTCACCCGGGTTATCTTCTACAAGAAGAATATTAACAGGTTTGGTTTGGCCGTTCATATAAATTCCCTTTCATTTATAAGTTAATATAATATTTTTCATATACCAGGTTCTTGTTTAGGTATGGAAATATAAAAAGTAGATCCTTTACCGGGTTCGGATTCAACCCAGATTTTTCCGTTATGGTTTTCTGCAATTTTTTTGCAAATAGCCAACCCAATTCCGGTACCTTCGTATTCGGAACGTGAGTGAAGTCTTTGAAAAATCACAAAGATTCTTTCGAAGTATTGAGGCTCAATTCCTATACCGTTGTCGTTTACGATAAAAACATATTCGAAAAAATTATCTTTGACAGATATGTGTATCAGCGGCCTTTTCTCACCACAAAATTTAATTGCATTTCCTATAAGATTCTGGAACAATTGAATAAGCTGTGTTTCATCTCCGTAAATTTCCGGTAAGTCCTCGCAGGTAATAACAGCACTGCTTTTTTCAATAATAGGGTTTAGATTAAACAAAGCTTTTCCGATTAAGGAGTGAGAGTCAACTATAGCAAAGGCACCCATTTTTCTCCCTACACGGGAATATGCTAAAAGGCTATTGATAAGAATCTGCATTCTATTTGCACCGTCCACGGCAAAATTAATAAAATCTACGGCATCGGAATCCATCTTATCTTTATATCTTTGTTCAAGAAGCTGCGTGTAGCTGGAAACCATTCTTAGCGGCTCCTGCAAATCGTGGGAAGCCACATAAGCAAATTGTTCAAGCTCCTTGTTGGAACGCTCCAGTTCCTTCATATAATTTTTAGTACGTTCTTCGGCTTTGCGAAGTTCCGTTACATCCCTGGCTGCAGCAAACACTCCCTGGATTTCACCTGCATCGTTTCTAAAAACAGATGCATTGTAAATTACGTCAATAGTTCCGCCCGATTTATTAAGTATTGTTAACGGATAATCAACAACATAGCCTTCCGACAGGGCTTTTTGGTAACCTTCCCTGGCTTTTTCCGGTTCGGTAAAATAACTTGAAAAACTGCTGCCGATTAATTCTTCCCTGGAAACACCGGTTGCCAACTCCGCAGCTTTGTTTGCATCCGAGATTTTTCCACCGGCATTTATTGTTACAAGCGGATCAAGGCTTACCTCCAGGAGGTTCCGGTTGTAGGCGTTTGCAAGTCGAATTAATTCATCGGCTTTTTTTCTTTCCGTTATATCCCTGGCGGCAGCAAAAACACCCTGAACTTTACCGGACGAATCGCGGTAGACAGAGGCATGATATAATACATCAATTGTTTCACCGGATTTGCTGCGGATTGTAAGCGGATAATCCTTTACAAACCCATCGGCAAAAACTTTTCTGTAGCCTTCTTCTGCTTTTTCCGGTTCCGTAAAATAACTGGAAAAGTTTGTACCAATTAATTCTTTGCGGGTAAGTTGAGTTACAATTTCCGTAGCTTTGTTAACATCCGTTATTTTTCCATCCTGCCCTATTGCAACAAGCGGATCAATACTAGCTTCCAAAAGGCTTCTGTTGTAAGCGCTGGATTTTTTTATCTCCTCAATTTTTTCATCTACATGTTTTTTAAGATTTTCTTCGTTTGCTCTAAGTTTTTCTTCCGTTTTTATCCGGCCGGTAATATCCCTGGCAACATGAACGGCACCAAATAAATTTCCGTTTTCATCAAAGAAAGGTGAGGTTGTAACCTCCAGGTATGCATTCAGCCGCGGTTCATTAATAATTTCCGTATGCTGTTCATTATCTTTAATTGTATGCGCCAGCGGGCAATTGCTAACCGGGCACAGGCTATGGTGAACAACTTCATAACATTTTTTACCTTTTAATTCCTCCCTGTTAATATTAAAAGTTTTTTCAAATGCCTTGTTAACATTTATAAAATTAAAATTTTTATCTTGAATAGAAATCATATCCGGGATCGAATCGAAAGTAACCTGCCACAATTTACCGGCATTATTTATTTTTTCAACAGAATCATTTTGCCGGTTATTATTTTTTTTGTTGTGTGAATTAATAGGCTGTTTGTTCTTATCCAAACCCGGGGTTTTGTTTTTAATTGTTTTCATTTTAAAAAAATTAAGAGTTAAAATCCAAACTTTAGCAGTTTCAAAATAAAAATTGTCCTCATCTTATATAAGTTATAATTGAAGAGTTGAGCTATTTGGAGGAATGATTTTCTTCTGAAATAAGAATATTATTAATGAATCTTTAAATACGGTAATTCTAAAGTATTTAGCTTTACGAATAATCAACTCCCTTCATTTTAATTACTTCTTGAATTAAGTTCGTTAATAATCGGTTTAAAGTCAATAATATATTAATTTGTTCTTGGGTGTTCTTTGCACCACTGCTTTATATAATCTGCAATTGCAGTTGTAGGGGCACCCGGTGTAAACAATTCCCCAACGCCCATTTGTTTAAGTTTTTCTATATCTTCTTCTGGAATAATACCGCCTCCGGTTAAAAGTACATCGTTTAATCCCCTGTCTTCCATAAGATTAAGTATCTTGGGCAGGATAGTCATGTGTGCACCGGAAAGAATACTAATACCTATTACATCCACATCTTCCTGTATTGCCGCTTCAACAATCATTTCCGGGGTTTGCCTAAGGCCGGTATAAATAATTTCCATACCGGCATCTCTAAGAGCAGCAGCAATAACTTTTGCGCCCCTGTCATGGCCGTCCAGGCCTGCTTTTGCAATTAAAACTCTTATTTTATTTTCCATAAAACTAACCCTTTACTATTTTACCGAGAGACGAATTTTATCAGCATATTCATGCATTATTCCGTCGCCGTATTTTTTTATTAAAGGCCTAAACTTAAAATCGTCCTTATGAAATCTTGGAATTATATGAAAGTGAAAGTGAAAAACCGACTGGCCTGCAGCAGTTCCGTTATTAACTACAATATTAAATCCGTCGGGCTTTAAACTTTTAACAATAGCATTGGAAATTAACTGTGCAGCTTCCGTTAGCTTGCAAAGGTCATCCCGGGGAACAGCAAGAAAATTTTCGTAATGAACCTTTGGAATAACTAATGCATGGCCGTAGTTAACAGGCCTTATATCCAGAAATGAAATTATCTTCTCGTTCTCAAAAAGAATTTCGGCAGATTCGTGCCTGCTTATAATATCGCAAAAAATACAATTCATAGTTCAAAAATAATGCTAATACACGAGTTTGGCAATTATAAAACAGAATGAAGGTAAAAACTTTTTCATTCTGCAATTCGCAAAGCAACCAACTTGCAGGCATTCATTTAGAAAATTCTTTTCAAATTAGAAAAGTTGACAAACGTTTAATCCTTTACATCAATTTACGATTAACTTTTAGCAGGCAACTTATTAATTTCGGTTTTACCGGTATTTGTCACTAGCAAATTTACGTAAATAATTTACCCATAAAACAACCGTGCATGGTGAGTTGACTCACCCACTGCAAAATAATATTTGAAAATTTAATTTATAAAAAGTATCTTCCTTGAGTGTCCGCTAAGGAAATCCTAATCCAAGATTTTATAAAGATACCATTTAAGAGAAACTATTTTAATGTAATAAATCATTCATTAAAATGATTTTTGAGACGCGGTGATATAAACAGGTAACTATGTTAAATAAAGGAGGTTTTCTATGCCAAGTAAGAAAGATAATTTTCTTAACCTGCCGCTCTTACGGCAAAAAGCAGAAAATAATTTAAGGTATGTAAAAGAGGACAAATTAAAAAGGGAGTTTTCGGAATCCGACATTACTAAACTTTACCATGAACTAAGAGTTTATACCGAGGAGCTTAAGCTTCAGAATGAAGAATTAAGTTTTACCAGGCAAAAGCTTGAAGAAGCACTTGATAAATACGTAATGCTTTATGATTTTTCTCCGTCGGGGTATTTAACTCTTAACCCGGAAGGCACAATAATAGAGGTAAATTTAACTTTTGCTAAAATGTGCAACACAGATCGCAGCCGCCTGGTTAATGAAAAATTGAATTTAAGAAACTTAATACCGGAAAATTCGTACAGCCAGTTTAACAATTTTCTATTTGATATATTTCATAAAAATTCCGTAATCAGATGCCAAATAGAATTAATACCGGATTCTAAAAAACAGCTTTTTGTTAATATTGAAGGCAAAAAATCTTTAAACGGCAAATCCTGCTTTATTACTATTACGGATATTTCCGATTTAATGCATGCCGAAATTTCCCAAAGAAAAACATTAAACGATTTGATTATTTCCAATAACGAATTGGAAAAATTTGTAAATATTATTACCCATCAAATGCAGGAACCTTTGGCAAAGATAATCGGTTACTCCCAAATGTTAGAAAAAAAAATTAAAGACAAGTTAAATTCCGAAGGAGATTATATTATAACTGAACTAGTTAATGGTGCAATGCAGGTTAAATCTATTGCGGGGGGTCTTATAAGGTATTCACGCATAGACAATTATGCAATTACAGGCATGAAAGTAGACTGCAATTCAATTATACAACAGGTCTTATTTAATTTGCATTATTTAATTGAAGATAATAATGCAGAAATTAATTACCCGAAACTTCCTGTAGTAAAAGGAAACTTTGTGCTGATGACACAATTATTTCAGAACATTATCGAAAATTCAATTAAGTTTTGCGGGAATAAAAAACCGGTTATAAATATTTCTACAGCCGAAGATAACACATCCAGAATTTTTAAGATTGAAGATAACGGAATAGGAATTGCCCCGCAATTTCACGAAAAAATTTTCAGGTTGTTTGAAAAATTAGACGACCAGAACAATAACAAGGGCAGCGGTGTAGGGCTGGCTATTGCAAAAAAAATAGTGGAAAAACACAACGGTAATATATGGGTTAAATCCGAACCGGGTAAAGGCTCTACGTTTTATGTTTTACTGCCGAAATAGAAATTAAGACTTAAGATATTTTTCCCGTTTACCGAAAATACCGTACAAGCCGCCGGTATGAAGAAAAAGATTTTTAATTCCCTTATTTTTTATTAAGAAATTATCGTAGTATGCCTTAAAAGCTTTTCCGGTATATGCAGGGTCCAGAAGAATTCCCGATGATAAAGCAAAGTTTTTTATTAAAGATATTTTATCTCCGGTTATATTTTTATATCCTTCCGTTGAATATCCATCCAATATTTCCAGATTATTTTCGTCCACTTCACAATGAAGTTTATAATCCAGGCGGCACCCTTCAGCAAGCTGTAGAATTTTTTTCTTAATTACATCCTTCGGATAAAGTACGTTAACCGCATAAACTTTTATATTGCTTTTTAGTAATGCCAGGCCGGCCAAAAGACCTGCAGCAGTTCCACCGGAACCCGCAGCAACTGTAATACCGGAAAGTTTGTTTAAATCAACCTGTTTTTGAAGCTCGGATACAAAAGAGAGGTAACCCCAAATGCCCAGTGTGGTTGAGCCGCCTTCCGGAATTACATAAACTTTTATTCCTCTTTTAACCAGCTTTGCTCTTTCATCAAACATAATATTATTTACATTTGAATAATCTTTTCTTGTTAAGAAAGAAATATCCGCACCGAATATTTTATCTAGAAAAAGATTCCCCTCCGCCGTTTTTTTGTCTTTCCCCCATAAAAACAATTTGGTTTTTATACCGGCTTTTGCAGCGGCAATTACAGTAGCACGTGCATGGTTGGACTGATCTCCGCCGTCGGTAAATATTAAGCCGGCATTTTCTTTTTTTGCCTGGTAAATTAAATACTCAAGCTTTCTTACTTTGTTGCCGGATAGTTCCATTCCGGTTAAGTCATCCCTTTTAATTAAAAATTTCTTCCCTTGGAATTTGAATGTTTCAACAGGAGTAGGAATGTTTGCAAGGCTAATTTTTCCGGGAATAATCATTTTGTCTTTTTGCTTTCTTTAATTAAGTTCGAATAATATGTTCTTGCCCTTTCAAGATCTTCAGGGGTGTCAACAGCAAGGTTATCAAATTCAGTTACCACAACTTTAATCTTAAACCCGTTTTCAAGCAGCCTTAACTGTTCCAGCTTTTCAGTTACTTCCAGATCTGTTTGAGGCAGTTTAGTAAATTTAAGCAGGGTTTTTAATCTATAAACATATAAGCCCACATGTTTATAAATTTCACCTTTTTTAACTCTTTCAAGATTAGACTGCGCATCACGTACATAAGGAATCGGGGAGCGGGAGAAATACATTGCATAATTATTATAATCGAAAACAACCTTAGTAACAGAAGGCGACTTAAGCTCGCTAACGGAAACTATTCTTTTTGCCAGCGTAGAGACTTCAACCGAAGTATCAAACAATAAAGGTTCAATTGCCTGGTCTATCATTTCTCCGCTTATAAAAGGCTCATCGCCTTGAATGTTAACGATTATTTTTGCCTTGGTTAGTTTTTCCGCAGCGTAAGCAATTCTATCGGAACCTGTTGAAATATCCTTCGGTGTAATAACGGCCTTACCGCCAAAACCTCTAACAACTTCCGCAACTTTTTCATCATCAACTGCTGCTATTACCTCATTAAGAAGTTTGGATTTTAACGAGCTTTCATAGGTATGCTGAATCATGGGCTTGCCGCCGATGTCTGCCAAAGGCTTGCCCATTAATCTTGTAGATGCAAAACGTGCAGGTATTATTCCTACGATCATAAAAACAATTAAAAATTAGAAATTAAAAATTAAAACATTCAGGTCAGGTTCAAGAAAATGCAACCATTCTATTCAAAGCCAATAAATTAAAATTCTTTTGATCACCCATTGTTAATTACTTTCGGAACTCTAAAAAACTGTTCGTCTTTTTTCGGTGCATTCTTCAATGCTTCCTCCGTTGAGACGGACTGTTTAACTTCATCTTTTCTAAAAACATTATAACTTTCAACCGGGTGAGAAAGCGGCTCAACATTTTCCGTTTCAAGTTCATTTAACTTTTCTACATAAGATAAAATTTCATTCATCTGTTTGGTAAAATTATTTAATTCATCCTTATTAAATTTTAAATGAGCCAGTTCGGCTATATGTTCAACATCTTTTACGGTAACAGGCATATCATCCTCCTTTCCTGATATTTTGAATTACAATATCTCTTACTTTTTCCATAAGTTCAAGTTCATCCGTGCGGGAATGTACGTTTTCCGTGGGAATAGGTTTATCAAAATGAATATTTATTGTGCCGCTTTTAATTTTTAATTTTCCCTTGGGCAGAATTTTTTCAGTTCCGCTTACGGTTACAGGTACAATAGGAAAGCCAACTCTGGATGCGAGATAAAATGCACCTCTTTTAAAAGGCTGAACCTCGCCAGTTTTGCTCCGTGTTCCTTCCGCAAAAAGTAAAACGGAAATATTTTTACCGGTCATCATTTTCTTTGCATGTTCAATACTCTTTAAAGCACTTTCCATATTTTGCCGGTCAATCATAATATAAGGGCCAATGCTCATCTGCCAGCCGAATAGTGGAATTTTTCCTAATTCTTTTTTATAAACTATACTGAATTTTTGCGGTATGCCGAATTGCAGAGCCGGTATATCGAACTGGCTGCTGTGGTTCGAAACAAAAACATAAGTACCTTTTCTATTAAAGTTTTCAAAACCGGTTATTTTTAATTTAACTCCGCCGATTAACAGAATTCCTTTTGAAAATATTTTGCTGATAATAAAATAAAGCGTAAAACTGCGATCTACTAAACCGGCAATCAGCGCAAATATGGAAAGGATGGTTGTATATACAACAATAAAAAAAAGTTTTATATAAGACAGCACTTAATTACCTTCAAAATTTATTTCCCCTTCTAAGTTAGAATTTCCTTTAAAGTTGGCTGCATAAAATTTGTTTATTGCGGCAACTCTTTTTTTAATAGAAGGATGGCTGTAGAAAAACCATTCTATAAAAGGATGCGGTTCTTTATCTCCAAGATTTTGTTCCGTAAGTTTATTCAGCGTAGATACAAACGCATCTTTCTTTCCGGTGGATTGTATTGCATATTCATCCGCCTCATATTCAAATTTGCGGGAAATTATATTTGTAACGGGAGTAAGTATTATTCCGATTATCATCCCCCAGAGTGCAAGCAAAGGCAAAGCAGCAATATTCTTAACGGAATTGAATCCGAACCAATAGATTGAGCCTTGATAAAACAATGCAATTAAAAACAAGGTTAAAAAACTGAATGCGGTACCGATGAAAATATTCTTTATTATATGCTTTCTTTTATAATGTCCGAGCTCGTGGCAAATTACTGTTTCAATTTCATCGGAAGTATAATTTTCTAGTAATGTATCTCCCAATAAAATACGTTTGGATTTTCCGATACCGGTGAAAGCGGCGTTTGCTTTTTTCGTATTCTTGCTCATATTAAATTTATAAACATTCTCAACAAAAATTCCCGCTTCTTTAGCATGAGCCCGGATTCTTTCTTTCAATTCATTTTCTTCAATGGGAGTAATTTTATAAAATAGCGGAAGAATAAAGACCGGTACAATCCTGGCAAGCACAACCGAAATAATAAATAATATTACAGCAAAAGGAAGCCACCATAAATATTCAAACTTATTAAGGATATAAAAAAATATTATTAAAACCGGAATAAGAATCGGCAGTGAGACAAGCAGCCCTTTTAAATCTTCCCAAATCCATTTTAAAAAAGTTTGATTTGATAAATTATATTTATGCTCCAGGTAAAAATCCGTATAAAATGAAACGGGAAAAAACAAAACACTTAATACAAAGCCGGATATGAAAACAAATAAAAGAAAAACAAGATAGCTGCCGGATACAGTTCCTTTTAAATAATTAAGCAAACCCGTACTTAAACCGGAAGTAACAAACAAAAGTACAAGTATAAAAGTAACTACACCTTTAATTATGCTTACTGTAAGTTTAATATTGTTGTATCTTTTCGAATCCATAATTAAGCAGTTGTACATGCGATTATAGTTATTGGTATTAAATTTAAAGATTTTTAGTGAAATTGGAAAATTAAATGGTTCTTAAGTCTTTATCGGGAAGCCAGCCTACTTTTCCGTCCTGCAGTTTTATTTCAACCCAGTTGTCTACATGGTTTTCTTCTATTACCTTTAAACCTTCGTGAATAATAAAAGCATCGTTGCCGGAAGGATCTGGTGAAAGTTTTACAGTTGCCGTAGGTTCCACAATTATAGCGTGCTTTACATGAAGTGTCCTATTCAAATTAATTATAAGAAGAGATGCGGTAATGATTAATAAAATTAAGGATGTAATTCCTGCCATAAAGGAAAATCTTTGAAGCCCGGATTTTTTAGCAAAGAAGTAAAATCCTATTGATGCAAGAAGTAAAATATAAAATGCATACGCAAGCCAGGTCCAGCCGGTTAGGGAAAACACTGCAAGCAGGCTTTCCCACCATTGAAACAGGAAAAATGCAGGCAGGGTATTTATTTTGTCTATAGTTTTTGTATTTGCAATTGCCAGGTTATGATTTACATCGTTATCACCGGGGGCCAGCCTGTGTGCTTTTTCATAATATAAAATAGCGTACCCTATTTTGCCTTCGCGGTAGTAAGCGTTGCCAAGATTATAATAAAGAGGAACACCCTGGTAACCCATTTTAATTATTTTTCTGTATGTCTCTATTGCCTGCTCATATTTTTTCTGCTGGTAAAAATTATTTCCCTGCTTCATCAAATCTTCTGCCTGGGAACCGAATGCCGCAGTATTGAATGCAAATAAAAATAAAACCAGAAAGAAAATATGTTTTCCCCTTAAACAATTAATAAAAGAAGTTTTCCAATTCTCCGGAATAATGGAGTAATGGAGTGATGGAATATTTAAATTTGCCCCATTATTCCAATATTCCATTTCTCCAGGTATTAGATTTGCATGAATTAACTTAATAGTATTTTTTAAAACCTTAAGCATACTTTTTCACCGATAAAGATTTTTCCAGGCCTATTATAACTTTGGTAAGTTCGTTGTACATGTCCTGCATAGCAGAGGCGCCGTCAGCGCCGGGAGCAAACCTTGCAAATTCACATTTTTCGGTGCAGTCTTTTAATGTATTTATCAGGCTGCCGTCTATATTATTTTTTTGTAATTCATCAATTGCACGTTCAAGAGAAATTTCCGATGTCGGGATGCGAAGTTTATCTTCCAGATATCCGAAAATTGCCATTGATATTTCCGTGTAAAAAGAATTTTGGTCATTGCTTTCCATTAAAGTCTTTGCTGTTTTAAACCTGGCCTTTGCAACTTTTTGTGCACGCTGGTAACGAAGCAGTTGAATGTTTCCCGCCAGTTTATCGGTACGTCTTTTCCATGTAACCAAACCGCCCAGTAATAAAAGCGGAAGTGCTGCAGCTGCAATAAACCCGAATCTAAAGATTAATACGCCGCTTTGTTTTTCCAGACCGCCGCTTGTGGTTTTAATATAATTTATATCCTGACCAAGCAATTTTATTTCTTATTTAGTATACCCTGCAACCGAACCTCCGCCCTGCCCAGAACCCTGGGCAACGTTTATTGTGTATGTTGGTGATGTTAAAGTAACATAAGATTTTTTAGCGGGGTCAAAATATGAAAACTTAACGGGAGGAATTACTTTTTTACCTGCAGTTCTGGGTACTATTAAGTATTCAATATTCTTAGAGCCGGAAATTGTTCCGTTCCTGTTTATGTTTTCACTTGTTTTAGGCTGATATTTATCGAAACCGGGCGGCAGGTTTATTTCCGGTACACTCAACAATTGAATATTTCCCTGGCCTTTTAAATCTATCTTTAATGAGATCGGTTCGTTGGTTTTTGTACTTGTAGTACTAACTTTTGTATCCATCGTAAAGTTTCCTACAGCACCGTTAAATGATGCCGGGACGTTATTTGAAGGAAGCGGAATTACATTCAGATGAATAGTATTTGATTTGGCAGTATAATTTACAGTTTGATAATTATTAAAAAACGGATCATTAAAAAAGTCATCAAAAATATTTCCGCTTCTTCTTCTGCTGCTGCTTCTAATTTGAACAGGGATTTGCAGTTCCAGAGGGGTTACGGAAAGCTCTCCTAATTGAGATGGAAACAAAGCTGCCTTCTTTAAAACTCCAACACGGTATTGCTTTCCCTTATACATTTCTGTTGTAAAGGTAATATTATTCGGTACATTTATTTCTTCAGACCAAAATCCTTCATAAGAAGGGAGCTTTGAAACCTGCATTTCGGATGCTATACTTAACCGGGTATAAAGTTTATAAGTTACCGTAACCTGCTGACCAAGGTATGCCGTGCGCCTGTCTGCCGTTGCAAGGATAAAAAGATTATCACCTATTTCATTGGAAGAAATAACAGGGCTGCCTCCGTTGTTATTCTGTGCTTTGGGTGAAGGTTTTGGAGAACCTTTTACAACAGTTATTTCCAACGGCTGCGTAGTATAGTTTTTTCCATTATAATTTACGGAAGCACTTCCTATACTAAACTTTCCCATCTTCCTTGGCTGCAAATAGTAAGAATAAGAAACCGAACCGGAAGCTGCGCCGTTTATTATCTGCATGCTAGTCGATTGGTTGGGCCCGGATAAAACCATAAAATTATTAAACGAAGGCGGAGAGAAATTTTTTACTCCGTTAATACTTTGGCCGGAAAAGGTAAACGAAACCTGAAATTGATCGTTCAAACCGACGGTTGTATTGTTTACCGTTGCAGTAAATGTCTGAGGATAAACCGCAGATGGTAAAAACATTAATACAACCAACAATAATCCTATTAAATTAAAAATTCTCTTAGCCATATACTTTAATAACTATCCTTCGATAAATATGGTACTTAATCAAAATACTTTTTACATCCGCAATACCGGGATTTTTTAATCCTTCAATCATCAATCTTTCAATCATCAATCCTTCAATCATCAATCTTTCAATCATCAATCTTTCAATCATAAATCTTTCAATCATAAATCATTCAATCCTTTTTACCAATCTTTTTCAATCTTAATCGGATGACCTTTCATTTTTCTTAATTTCAACTGCAAAGCTTTTTCATCGTTATTTAATGCATTCAAAATAGCCTGCGCCTGTGCCTTTGTTATTTTATCCTGCGGCGGTTTCATTTGCTGCTGATTGGATTGATTTTGCTTATTCTGATTTTTATTGTTTTGATCCTGCTGCTTATTTTGCTGATTCTTTTTATTCTGGTTTTTATTATTCTGATTTTTTTGATTCTCTTTATTCTGATTGTTTTTATTGTTCTTATTATTTTTATTATTCTTATCGTTTTTGTTCTGCTGTTTTTGATTTTTATTTTGATGTTTCAGCAACGATAGTGCATACGACAAATTATACTTTGTGGAATTATCTGTCGGGTTTAATTTTAATGCATCCGCATACGCACCAATACTCTGTTTTATCTTTTTAGATTTAAGAAGTGCATTGCCGATATTATGATATACTTTCGATTTTAAAATAGGGCTTTTTGTCCTGGATAATGCAGCAGCATAAGACCGCAGCGCATCTTCATATTTTCCTTCTTTATAATACGAATCTCCGAGATTAAAATTAGCCTGAAAATTTTTGGGGGATTTTTCAAGTCCCTTTTTAAATTCAACTTCGGAATCCACAAACTTTTTATTGTTATACAGATCAACACCTCTGTTAACCGATGATCTTGTGCTTTGAGCAAAAAGTACACCTTTACCTAAAAGTATACAGGTAAATAAAAATAATAAAAAACTATATTTGAATTTTAATATGCTCATAAAAAATAAATAATCTTTCATTCTACGGCTAAGTATAGAACAAAGCTCAAGATTTCGGCCAAAGGTTTGCCTAATATTCGGGTACCGCCTTTGGAAAAGATCAGCCTCCTGCTGAAAGTTTAAGAATAATGTAACTTAATTCAATCGGATTTTCCGGCTCTGTAAGCCGGCCCGAACTTTTCCGTAAGTTTGCTGAACAAAGGTGATTTCCTTTCGCTAATAAAAAACTCCAGCAATAATAATAATATTGCAGGTGCTAGAAAATAATAAAATCTATCCGCGTAATCAGTGATTTTCTTTTCACCGAATTCCGTTTTCCTTAACGAAGACAATTTTTTGTAAATAATATCAAGTTCGTCGCGGCCGTTTGCAGCTCTAAAATAATCTCCGCCGGTTTCCGAAGCAATATCTTTTAAAGTAGATTCATCCAACTTTGTAAGAACAATATTTCCGCTTTGGTCTTTCTTAAAGCCGACTTGCTGGCCCTGGCTGTTATAAACAGGAATAGGGGCACCGTCAGGTGAACCTAGCCCTATGGTATAAATTTTAATTCCATGTTCCTTTGCATTGCTTATAGCACCCTGAATATCACCCTGATGATCTTCGCCGTCTGTAAACATTACAATTACTTTTTCGGTTTTAGACGAATAATCAAAAGATTTTGTTGCAAGGTTGATAGCTGAAGCAATGGCTGTTCCCTGCTCCGGTACGGAGTTAACCCCTGCAGCAGAAAGGAATAAATTTGCGGCCGAATAATCAGAGGTTAACGGAAATTGAACAAACGCCTCGCCTGCAAACAAAATAAGTCCAATCCTATCTCCCCTCAGCTTCTGTATAAGGTTTGATATTTCAAATTTTGCTTTTTCCAGTCTGCTGGGTTTAATATCCTGTGCCTGCATACTTAAAGAAACGTCCAGGCAAACATAAATATCAATACCGCTTTCTTTTACATTTTCAATTTTGGTTCCAATTTGAGGGTTTGCGGCAGCAATGAATAAAAATAGAACTGCGAATAAAATTATTACAAACCGCAAAAGTCCTTTGCCTTTACTTAATGCAGGCAGTATAATTTTATGCAGTTTTTTATCTGCAAAGTTATTAAGCAGCTTATTACGGTTTTTACTTAGGTACCAGTATAAAATAATCAATACCGGGATCAAATAGAGTCCGTACAAATATTCGGGATGTGCAAAACGAAACATAAGTCAATTAAAAATTAGAAATTCAAAATTATAAATTATCAATGTCTTGCAAAGTACAAATTAACTTTATTAAAAATATTTAAATTATGTAATCGTGCAATTATGTAATCTTGTAATTAAAAAAATCACGGCAGTTTTCTAAAAATAGTTCTTGAGAATAACAATTCTAAAAATAAAAGAACAAGCCCTACATCCATCCAGCCGTAAAATAATTCTGCTGCGTTACGATAGGAGGTTACTTGTATTTTTGTTTTTTCCAGTTTATCGATTTTATCGTAAATATTTCTTAGTGTTCTGTTATCGGTTGCTCTAAAATATTCACCTCCTGTTATATTCGCTATTTGTTTAAGTAAACCTTCATCAATTTGAACAGGCATCATCTGGTAGCGAATTCCGAACGGTGTTTGAACGGGGTAAGGCGCTTCACCTTCCGTACCGACACCAATTGTATAAACTCTTACATCGTAAGTTTTGGCAATTTGGGCTGCCGTAAGCGGATCTATTTCACCGGCATTATTCATTCCGTCTGTTAATAAAATTACAACTTTGCTTTTAGCTTTGCCGTCTTTCAGCCGATTAACAGCTTCGGCTAGACCATTGCCAATAGCGGTACCATCCGGTATTGCGCCTCCCATATCGGGTTCAACTTTTTTAAGTAAATTGATCAGGACACTGTGGTCTATGGTTAACGGGCATTGTGTAAAAGCCTGGCGGGCAAAAACCACAAGGCCAATTCTGTCGTTAGGCCTGCTATTTATAAAATTTTCTATAACTTTTTTTGCTGCGCCGACTCGGTTGGGTTTTAAATCCTCGGAAATCATACTGCCGGAAACATCAAGAGCCATTACGATATCAATTCCTTCGGTAGTTACGTTTTGCCCTGAAGAAAAGCTCTGCGGCCTGGCAAGAGCAACAATTAAAAATGCAATTGCAAGTGAACGTAAAATAACGGGAAGATGCCTTAACCTTTCTTTCCACGATACGGGGAAATCATTGAATATTTTTAATGAAGAATAAGTAATCGACGGCTGGCTTGCTTTTCCTTTTTTTAAATACCAAAAAATCATTATTGGTATTAGAATCAGAAAATACAATACCCAGGGATAAGCAAAGGTTACATTATTGAACATTACTAACCTCAGCCTTATTTTCTTCCGGTGCCAAACGAATTGTTTTGTTTACAATTGCATAGGCCTGCTTTAACATTTCTTCGTTCAAAGAACCGACGGGCGAAAATTTTGCAAACTTTACTAAATCTGCATTGGTTAAAAAGTTATATGTAATTTCCCTAATCGGCTCCGATTCATTTTTTTGATTCAGCAGTACCATCGCTTCCGATGTAGTTAATTCAAGTGCTGGGAGTTCAAATCTTTTTTCAAAATACCTGCGGATTATTTCGGTTATTTCCGAATGATATTCCTTAATTTTTCCCTGCTGCCAGAGTTTCTTTTCTTCAAGCACGTGCAGAGAATTAAGCGCTACTACATGCGGAGGGAGAACAACAACTTTTCGAACCTGCTTAACACCTGCATTCTTCTTTTTATGTCGCCAGTACAAATAATAAATAATTCCAAAAATTATTAATGCAATTACTATCCACAATAATATCCAAAGCCAATCAAGCGGAATTTTAATCGGCTTTTTAACATCTTTAATCCCGGCTTTAGGGTTAATCTTTACCGTTCGAATTGTAAAGTTTACAGGGTTTGTAAATGCCGTATTAACAGTAGTATCATTTGTACTTTTATAAAGAATAGGAATCGGTGGAATTGTAACGCCTACGGAGTCATAACCGGATAAAATATAATTGTAAGTCTTTATTACTTTACCGTCTTTTTCTTTTGTTACGGGCTCTTCCCTTTTTATCATAGTTAAATTCGAAAGAGTATCTTTTAATGCAGGCTGATAAACAAACGTACCTTTATTATATTCAATCCTTATTTTAAAATGAATATAATCGCCTACCAGGTAATTTGATTTATCTGAAGAAGCTGTTGCGGTAACACTCTGTGCAAAAGCATTGAATGTAAATGAAATAATAATTAATAAAGCAGATAAATATTTTTTTACCATCTTCTTTCGCGAAGTCTAAAAAATTGAACAAGCGGTTTAATATAATTTTCGCCGGTTTGGATTTCAATACTGTCCAGCCTGCTGGAAATAAACAAAGTTTTTCTTAGTGCTTTATTTTGCCGTCTAATATCTTTAAATCTTTCCTGAATTCTTTTATCACTGGTGTCCAGCCATTTTTCCGCACCTGTTTCGGCATCCGTAAATTTAACAAGGCCCATCCGGGGAATTTCATCTTCTCTTTTATCGTTTAATACAATGCCAATCAAATCATGCCTGCGTCCGATAACTCTTAATATTTTGTCGTAGCCGGAATCCATAAAGTCCGAGAGCAAGAACACAATGCTTCTTTTTTTTATGGCGTTATTCATATACTCCAGTGCGGATTTTAAATTTGTAGATTTCCCTTCCGGTTCAAAAGATAGAACTTCCCTAATAATTCTCAAAACATGTTTCCTTCCTTTTCGCGGAGGAACAAATTTTTCTATCTTATCGGTAAATAAAATTAAACCGACTTTATCGTTATTCTTCATTGCGGAAAAAGCAAGAATTGCACTTATTTCCGCTGCTACCTGCTGTTTGGTTTTTTCAACCGAACCAAAAATAAGTGAGCCGCTTAAGTCAACCATTAAAATTACGGTTAGTTCTCTTTCCTCTTCAAATATTTTGATATAAGGATGGCCGAACCGTGCTGTAACATTCCAGTCAATATTACGTATATCATCTCCGAACTGGTATTCCCTAACTTCGGAAAATTCCATTCCTCTTCCTTTAAATACCGAATGGTACTCACCGGAAAAGACCTGGTTAACCAGTCCTTTGGTTTTAATTTCTATTTGTCTTACTTGCTTAAGAAGTTCTTTAGTCAGCATTAAATATATTAATTTTAATAATACCCCGCCCCGATTAAACCGGGGCGGCCTTAAGATAAGGCATTCTTATTCCATCGGAGGAATGGGTAAAACTTTACGGTACTTCAATTTTATTTAAAATTTCCTGGATAACATTTTCGGTAGTAATCTCCTCAGCTTCGGCTTCGTAAGTAACAGCAATACGATGGCGTAAAACATCAAGGCAAATTGCTCTTACATCTTCCGGAATAACGTATCCTCTTCTTCTTATAAATGCCATAGCCTTTGCTCCGAGTGCAAGGTTTATAGTTGCTCTTGGCGAAGCGCCGTAACTTATAAAATCCGCTAACCTCGGCAGACCAAATTCTATCGGCGATCGGGTAGCAAAAACAATATCAAGTATATACCTCTCGATTTTTTCGTCAACGTAAACATCGTGTAAAAGTTCTCTTGCTTTAAGGATATCAGAAGGAGAAATTACCTGCTGTATATTTCCGTCAAGTGAATTTACATTCTGCCGCATAATTTTTATTTCTTCATCGCGCGAAGGATACGTAATTTTAACTTTAAGCATAAACCTGTCAACCTGTGCTTCCGGCAGCGGATAAGTTCCTTCCTGCTCAATAGGATTTTGAGTTGCAAGAACCAGAAACGGCTCTTCCAGTTTAAAAGTTTTTTCACCTATTGTAACCTGCCTTTCCTGCATAGCCTCAAGCAAAGCACTTTGCACTTTTGCAGGTGCACGGTTAATTTCATCTGCCAAAATAAAATTAGAAAAGATAGGGCCTTTACGTATAAAAAAGTTTCCGTCCTTTTGATTGTAAATCATCGTTCCGATTAAATCGGCGGGCAGCAAATCTGGAGTAAATTGAATTCTTTGAAACTTAGCTTTCATTGTTGAAGACAGGGATTTTATTGCAAGAGTTTTAGCCAACCCGGGAACACCTTCCAAAAGGATGTGCCCGTTGCCAAGCAGCCCAACAATCAATCTTTCAACCATAGCTTTTTGCCCAACAATAACTTTACCTATTTCAGACATAAGCAAATCTATAAAAGCACTTTCTTGCTTAATTTTTTCATTTAAAGCGGAAATATCCAATTTTTAACCTCATTTAATGATTAATAAATGTGATTACTTACTGAAAAGTAATAAGATTAGACGCATTGAAACTTAAAAAGGTTGCGTGTTTTTTCCAAGTGAGAAAGAAATTTTTATATCATTCTAAACACTGCAAACTTTAAATAAGCAGTTTCATTCATTGCCGGAAGCTGCGGATGATCGAAGGATGCACGGTTAAAATGAATCAGTTGAATTTTTTTGCCTGCTTTAATTGCTGCCCTGGATATAACCTGCAGAAAATCTTCTTTATCAAGATGATACGAACATGATGAAGAAACAAGATAACCGCCTTTTTTAATTAACTGTAAAGAAATTTTATTTAACTTTTCATATCCTTTTTTTGCTGCGGGAAGGTCTTTAAACTTTTTTGCAAAAGCCGGCGGATCAACCATTACAATATCGAACGATTGATTTTCAGAAAGTAGTTTTTCAAAATAATCGAATACCTGGCTTACTATAAATTCAGTATTGTTATTTAAGTTGTTCATCAAACAATTTTGTTTTGCAGATTCAATTGCCGATGAAGATGAATCGATAAACTTAACGGATGCGGCACCTCCTTT
>JBJKSH010000092.1:0-20680 GCA_046704255.1 Ignavibacteriaceae bacterium
TTGAATCCGGGGCAGGAATATGCGTTTCAATATCTTGTAGATGGGAGTATGCGCATTGCCGATCCGTATGCAGAAAAAATTTTAGATCCTTCAAATGATCAATATATCAGCTTTTCTACTTATCCGAATTTAAAACCTTACCCTAACGGGAAGACAAATGAAATAGTTTCGGTTTTACAAACCGGCCAAACACCTTATCAATGGCAGGATACAACTTTTAAAAGACCTGCAAAAACAAATCTTGTTATTTACGAACTGCTGGTAAGGGATTTCGTCTCGACACATGATTATAATACTTTGACTGATACAATTAGTTATTTCAAAAGACTTGGAGTAAATGCAATCGAGCTTATGCCTATAATGGAATTTGAAGGCAACGATAGCTGGGGCTATAATCCCGATTTTGATTTTGCTCCCGATAAATATTACGGCACAAAAAACGATCTTAAAAAATTTATAGATGCAGCCCATCAAAACGGGCTTGCCGTAATTTTAGATGCGCCGATGAATGATATTTTTAATTCATCTCCACTTGCAAGGCTTTACTGGGATACAACAAACAACAGGCCGGCTGCAAATAATCCTTGGTTAAATCCTGTTGCTACACATCCGTTTAACGTGGGTAATGATTTTAATTATTCAAGTCCTGAAACAAAATATTACGTTAATCGATTTACAAAATTTTGGCTTACTAATTATAATGTAGACGGATTTCGATTCGATTTGGCAGGCGGATATACACAAAATCCCAACGGTTATAATAATTGGGAAAGTTATGATCAAACCAGGATTGAAACCGACAAAAGGATTGCAAATGCTATCTGGAAAGTAAAACCGGGAGCTTATGTTATTCTTGAAGAATTCGTTGACGGCAGGGAAGAGGATTCGGTAGCAAATTACGGTTTAATGGTTTGGGATAATATGAGCAGCGAATACGAACAGGCTTCAATGGGATATGCAACAAATCCTTCGTGGGACTTATCCGGCATTTCTTATAAGTCCTGGGGATGGAATGTCCCCGGTTTAGTAGGTTATATGGAAAGCCACGATGAAGAAAGATTAATGTACAAGAATCTTCAATACGGAAATTCCAGCGGAAGCTATAATATAAAAGATTTATCCACTGCGTTGAATAGAATAAAATTATGCGAAGCGTTTTTCTATACCGTTCCCGGTCCTAAAATGCTCTGGCAGTTCCAGGAACTTGGTTACGATTACTCGATAAATTATAACGGAAGATTAGGCGACAAACCAATCAGATGGGATTATTATACTAATCCCGACCGTTTAAAACTGTTTAAGACTACTGCTGCATTTATAAAACTAAGAACGGAGTACCCGGCATTCGAAAGCAATAATTTTTCCACAAATTTATCAGGTTACATTAAAACTATAAATATCTATGATTCTACTATGAACATAGCCATAATCGGTAATTTTGATGTGGTTCAGCACAACGGAATCATAAGCTTTCCGAATAAAGGATACTGGTATGATTATTTTAGCGGCGATAGTATTTTTATAACCGGCACTACTGAAAATTTGCCGCTTAATCCAGGTGAGTTTCATGTTTACACTTCCGTAAAACTTCCTACTCCCGAAAGGGGAATAATTTCAAGTGTAAATAATAATTCAAATTCCGGAATCGTAAACAGTTATGCATTGGAACAGAATTATCCCAATCCTTTCAATCCTACTACATCTATCAAATATCAGTTATCTGAAAACAGCTACGTTACCTTGAAGGTATACGATATCCTGGGAAACCTCGTGAAGACACTGGTAAATGGTTACAAAAGCGGAGGAAAATATAAAGTAAGTTTTGACGGCAGCAGTCTTGCAAGCGGTGTATATTTTTATCGGCTTAATACCGGTAGTTATATTGCCGTAAAGAAAATGTTGCTGCTCAAATGAAATTTTAAATTAGCTGAAACATTGATAAAAAATTACCAAGTGACTTACCGTTTATTATGGTAACTTTATCGCCGGAAAATTTATTATCCGTATAATTAGGATTTAAGGTGACGACAAAAAGTTTGCCGTTATTCCCGGTATTATGAGCCGAATCTACAAAACTTTCAATTGAGTTTGTATTTATGCCGTTGTTTGAAGTAATAACCTGTGCGGTAAAATCCGTTGCGGCTCCTTTTTTAATTAAGCGGCCCTCCAGAATATAGCTACGATTTGTTTCAATTTCTTTTGCATTTACATTCTGATATCCAAGGCTGCCGAACAGCAGTTTTACTTTTTCTACTATTTTATTTGGTTCAAGCGAATAAACTTTTTGATAGGACTCGTCTGCAGTACGAACATTAGGGTTTTCATCATGCTGAAGATTAAAAATATCCAGCCACTCGCTTTCCGTTATTAATTTTGAAAAAGGATCAGCACCTAAAGTCCCCGTTATGTTTTTATCCAGCAAATTCTTTTCGGATAATTTTTGAACCAGGTTTACTTCAATAGTTTCTTTAGAAAGATAATTATAAATATTTATTGCAGGTTTATTACTGTTTTCGGAAATAATTTTTTCTTCAAGCTGCCAGTTGGAAACAGGTATCCACCATTGGTCAAAATAAATAATATACGGTGCATAAGGTAGATGCGAGTATTTAACTGCTTGTTGGGTACCGGCAAGAAAAACCGTGATTGATTTATCGGTACTGAATTTTTTAATCGCATTTTCCATTTCATCCAGAGTCATGCCGCTGCTAAAACCTGTAAATTTTATTTTTTCACGGTAAAACAAATCGGTAAGCTTTTGTGTACCGAATTTATCGTACTGTGAAAATACTATCACCTGGTTATTATTCTTTTTAATTGCAGACAGCTGGAATAAAAGCATTTTGGTTTTGTTGCTTACCGGTTTGGTTGAAGCAAAATTTGTTACCTGTTTAAGCTGATGCAGCAGCGAAAATACTTTAGCCTGTACACGGAAAGGATTTCCCGTCTGCAGTGCATCGAATATCTGACTTTGAGCCAGGAAATACAGTTGATTATATTCCGGTTTCTGGCTTGCATCAAGATCGATCCAGATATCCTGTCTTATAAAATAAGGTAATACAGTTTGTACTTCTGTTTTATTTCTGCCTAGAAATTCGGGTGGTTTGGAATCAGGAAAAATATTTGCAACTTCGTCAGAATGCGTTTCGTTTGTCAGCGTCCAAAAATATTTAGGGCTTTTAATTTTTAAGAATTTCTTAAAGCTTTCCTTTTTATTAACCGCTGCTTCCGCATCATCAAGAATTACCAAATCGAAGTTTTTAATCTTGCTAAGATTAAGCAGATTTTCCGTAAGGGAATTAAGCAATTGGGGGAAAGAAAATATATGTACCTGTACCGGTTTATTTAAATCTTTGGTTAGGTTTTCAGTATCCCGGTTTATTTTGTAGGTAGTTGTATCCGGTACAAATTTATTGAATGTACCTGCCCAGTTATCGTTGCTGTCGAAAGTTCTTCCGGTAACTTTATCCTCCAATATATTATCATTTGTAAGCACAAGAACGGATTTTATTTCTCTCCTAATAAAAAGATACTTTACTGCAAGAACGGCCTGCACGGTTTTACCAAGCCCCATCTCATCGGATAGTATTGCATTTTTGTTTTCTGCCAGGAACTTTGCACCTTCTTTTTGAAACGGATAAAGATCTTTAAGCAGGTCGTTTTCTTCTTCTTCACTTAAATTAATTTCCGGCTGAAGCAGTTTATCGGTAATGTCTATACCGGAATCAACCAGTGCCGGCGGTTTGATTCTCAGTGAAGTTGTGAACTGTTTAAATTGATTTAACTTATTTTTGCTAACCTTAAAATCCAACCTGTTAATTTTTATTTCTTTTTCCTTAACGGCTTCATCGGCCAAAGGAGAAAAATAGTTAGTGCTGTAAAATTGAAGATGCAAGTCGCTTAAACCGGGTACTTCAAGTGTAGTAATCTGCCCGGGTAGTTCAACAACTTTAGCTTTGTAAATTTTAGGAGGCAAGTCAAGCAGGTCTATTTTTGTCTGAAAGTATTTCCCCTGTAAATAATTTCCTTCAATTATGGTTAAAAGTTCTACGTTATAAATTTTCGGAATTAATTTGGCAAGGTGGTCTTCAACTTCCGGTTCGCTTAAGCTGAAATTCATTAGGGAATTTTCCGGAATATTAATTCCGAATTCGATTTTTCCGGTTTTTGTTTTGTATTCGGTAAAATAAGATTTTGTAAAAGCTTTGTCTTTATATTTTCCGGTCCAGTAATTTTTATCAAGCACTCCGGAATAGTTTTGTAATAAGGGGATTAATTGTTTATCTATTTCATTTAGTTTATCATCATCTATATTATATAAAATCGAACCTTTCTGGTATTCATCTTCCGCCGAAAATATTCGCTTAAGTTCCGTAGTTATTTTAAAGGGAACCATGTAAGACGATGTAGTACCCATGCCGAAAAATATACGGTTGGTTTTAGATTTTATGGAAAGATGCCTGATAGAAGATTTGTAAGTTTTAACTTTTTCCATACGGAAGGTAAATTCGTTAATTCCCGGATTTTCAAAAGTTAAAATTATATTGTCCGTGTTAAGCAGTTCACTATAAAGCTCACTGATTTTTTTACTTTCGGTAACAGCTTCACGCAGCCATTTGTCCCATAAAAAATTCTCTGTACCGTCTACAGATGAAAGATAAAGGGCGGCTTTTAATCTTATTTTTCCGGTAACCGTCATTATTCACCGGTCTTTTGCAAATGAACCTGCTCGCATGCCGTCTGTAGTCTTTCAAAAGGTTCCAAAAGATTTCTGTTTTCCAGGACTGAAATTAGCTTATCTTTAATTTCCGGTAGTTCGTTTTCAAATTTTTTAAGAGTTTCCAGGGAAATTTTAGAATCATTTCCGTTAGCCTGTGCAATTTCTTTAACCGATGTTCCTGCTTTGGCAGGTGTACCGTCGTGGTTGAATATTCTAATAACTCTTACCCCCTGCTTATTATTGGTACCCAGAAAAAGAGGATCCCGTACAAGCACCAAATCGATTTCCTGGTTTATTGCCGTTAAAAGCGGAACAGAAATTAATTCCACAAGAATATGTTCCATTAAAACATTTCCGTACAAAGTTCTCTGGAAGTTTGTCGGTTTTATTGGTGCCGTAACTCTAAACTCCAGCGGTTTGGTATCTGCATCCGTAACCAGGATTGCGCCCATTATCCCTTCATTATTTTCAAGGGAATAGGAATCCAAAAATGCAACTTTAGATATTGACATAATGTACTCCGTTAAATAATTAACTAATAAATATTAAGCATAAAAACAGGATTAAGAATGCATCCCCCGCATTAGAAATGTTCACTCATCGATATCTCTTTAGAAAGAGATTTATTCAGGAAGTTTTAATACCGCATATATTTTTATATCAGCGGTTAATATATAAAGTTTTTTTTTATAGAAGTCAAGAACTTTTTAGCTTTTTAAATAAATTTGTGCTGAAATTAAATTTGATTCATCTTACAGATTATCTTTACATTTTACAATTTCTTCATTTTTCTCCAGAGAGTAGAAGTATTTATACCTAGTATTTCGGCTGCTTTGGTTTTGTTACCGTTTGTTTTAATTAAGATATGCTCTATATATGCCTGCTCTATTTGTTCCAGAGTCGCATTATCTTTTAAAATTGAATCGAATGGTTCATTGGATTTATTTAAAATGGAGTTAGGTAAATGATGCGGCAGAATTTTACCGTCCCCGCATAGAATTGCCGCCCTTTCAATTATGTTTTGTAATTCTCTTACGTTGCCCGGCCAGGAATATTCCTGGAGATATTCTATGCATGAAGAATCAATATGCAGATTAGGTATTTTTAATTTTTTTGAAAACTGCTCTGTAAAAAATCTTGTTAACGGAAGTATATCTTCTTTACGTTCGCGCAGCGGCGGAACTTTCAGTTCCATTATGCTTAAACGGTAATAAAGGTCTTCTCTAAATTTTTCTTCCTTAATTAGTTGTTTCAAATCCTTGTTGGTAGCTGCAATAATTCTTATATCCACTTTGCGGGGAATACTTTCACCAATCCGCAATATTTCATGCTCCTGCAGTACGCGTAATATTTTTAACTGCATTGCAGGGCTTATTTCTCCTATTTCATCAAGAAAAATTGTACCTTTATTTGCGGTTTCAAATAATCCTATTCTTTCTTTAGCTGCACCTGTAAAAGCGCCGGCGGTGTGTCCGAACAGCTCACTTTCAAGAAGAGTTTCCGGTAAGGCGCCGCAGTTTATAGCAATGAATTTTTCCTTTGAACGTGCGGAAATTTTATGAATATATTTTGCAAGCACTTCTTTTCCTACTCCGGTTTCCCCTGTAATTAAAATTGTTGAATCGAACGGCGCTACCTTGTTTGCGACATTTAATATGCTCTTATATGCTTTGCTGTGAATCTCTACAAAAGTAGGATTTGTTACTGTAAGAAGTGCCTCTATTTCCTTTTCATATTTTTTTAATAAGTAAGCTTTTCGTTTTAATTGATCGTTCAGCTTATCAATCTTTGCTTTAATATCGTTTACTTTAAAATATGTTAAGTATTGTGTAATATCTTCACCCCAAGATGGCAAATCTTTACCGGTAGCATGACAAATTGTATTGCCTTGTGCTTTACAGGATTGCTCTACGAAATAAACATCTTTATTAATAGTTAATGAAACAAACCCGCTGAAGTATCCGCATAGTATCCAGCATACGGGATGATCGGATTTGCCGATTGTAAAAAGGTGTTCTTCGGCTTCTTTGGAATCGTGCCAGCTTAGCTCCATGTAAAATTTACCGGACAGTTTATCGTATTCGAGCTTGTTAATAATATCTCTGGCAATTCCCTCCAATGAATGAAGTTTGCAGCCGGCTTTTATTAATTCAACTTTACTTTCCCATTTAAAATTATTCATCAAAACGGAAGCATCCGCCTGCCCCTGGAAGTAGCCGAATCTTGTAAGTATACTTCTTGCATGATCAATTTCGGTAGTGTTTAACAAATCCTTTCTAAATAACGCAAAAGCATGTAAGCTATGGATTACAACTTCACGGCCTTTTAGTGTTAACGTGCCTTCCGAAAAATTTAATATTTCTTCTAATCTTAAATCTATTGCTTTCATATCTAATTGCATTTTGCAAAATAAACATTGCAAATTACAAAACTATAAATCATTCAACAATGTACTTCAACCTCAAAATAATCAAATAATGAATAATATTTAGATGGTACGTCTTTTGGATATAACCGTATAAAAAGTTCAACTTAAAAAAGGAAAATAAAATGTACACACTTTTAAAAGAACATGCTGAAAATTTAAGGGAAAAAGCCGCAGCCTTTACTTCCGAACTTGTGCAAACTTCAAGCGTAAGCTCAAATGAAAAAGATGCTGCTGAATTAGTAGAGAAAAAAATGCTTGAACTGGGATATGACAAAGTTATTAAAGATGAATTCGGAAATGTGTTTGGTATTTTGTACGGTTATGAATCTAAACCGGCTTTGTTATTGAACAGTCATTTGGATACGGTACAGCCGGATGAAACTTCTCCGGAATGGGAAGGCAACCCATATTCCGGTAAAATTAATAACGGAAGAATTTACGGCGTTGGAAGTTCCGACTGCAAAAGCGGGTTGGCTATGCAAATTTATGCCGCACACATGCTTGTGCACCGCGCTTTAATTCCGTTAAGAGGAAATGTTATTGTAGCCGCAACAGTATCCGAAGAAAACGGACTGAGTCTCGGTATTCAACATTTAATTTCCAAGACATTGGCCGATATGAAAATAAATGTTGATTATGCAGTATTAGGAGAACCGACTAACCTTGGCTTGTTTTACGGACATGACGGTTGGGCTGATTTTTCAATCGGCATGGACTCCCCTAATCCGAATTTCTTAAGAGATGCTGCCGATACGGTTTATCAAAGTCTTTTTAATGCAAGTAAGGCAAACAAGATTAACGGGAACGGAGATTTTATGAGTGTTCGGCAGCCCGAATTTAATAATGATTACAGCGATGCACGGATTATTTTAAATAGAAGAATGTTGAAAGATGAAGATACCGTTACTTTAATAAACAATATTAAAGAATTAACCTTTCAAAACGTTAAAGAAAAACTGCCTGTTAATCTTGATGTTAAACTGCGTGAAGAAATTCAAAAGCTAAGCAACGGGGATACCGTTCAGGTAAGGTACTTAAGCAGCGCATGGGAAACCAGTCCTTTTTCTCCTTTAATGGACCGGGCAAGGCAGGCATTATCATCTGCATCATGTAAAACAGAACCCGGCAAATGGCAGCTTCCGCGGATCGGTATGGGAACTGCGGGAAGCGTTTTAACTAAGAAGTATGGAATTCCGACTATAGGGTACGGACCGGGGAATGAACATGTTGTGCACGCTCCCGGTGAATATGTGGAAATAAATAATATTGTCGAAGGTATTTTAGGAACAGCTTCGATAATTCATAACCTGGTAGGAATACCGGTATTCGGCTGGACAACCGATTTGGATTTTTAAAAAATAAATTTGGAATACAAGTGTTAATAAATGGCTGGTACTCTTGTATTCTTAAAACTTCTTGAACCTAATCTTAGACTTGAACTACAGAGCAAGTTTAAGTTTAAAAATTACAGATTACATAAATATTAAAAATGAAATAGATTAGATGCGCCATGAATATACTTGTTTTTAACTGCGGAAGTTCTTCATTAAAATTTAAAATGATATCAATGCCTTCCGGCAAAGAATTGTTCGGCGGAGAAGTACAAAGGATTGCATCCAAAACTTCCGAACCCTCAAGAATAGTATTTAAAACCGGCGGCAAAGAAGAAGTTTATTTTGAATCTATTAAAAGTCATGTGGAAGCATTTTCCGGAGTAATGAAAATTATTGAGGAAAAGAGTAATGTAAAACCGGAAATGTTTGCTCATCGTTTGGTAAAGGGAGGAGCGGAAATAGTAAATGACTCCTTGCTTGACGAATCTGCTTTTAACTGTCTGGATGAATTAAAACAACTTGCACCCATACATAACCCTCCTATAATTGAAGTTGTTAAAATATGTAAAGTTGTTTATCCCGGTATTGAGCAGGCACTTGTTCTGGATACTTCATTTCATTCAACAATTCCGGATTATGCATATACTTATTCTCTTCCTAAGGAACTTTGCAAAGAGCTCGGAATAAAAAAATACGGCTTCCACGGAATAAGCCACAGGTTTGTTTCGGAAGAAGCGGCAAAGTATTTGAACATCCGGGTTGAAAAGTTTAATGCGGTTAGCTGCCATTTGGGCAGCGGCGGCGCCAGTTTATGTGCGATTAAAAACGGAAAGTCGATTGATAATTCTATGGGTTTTTCGCCGCTGCAAGGGCTGGTAATGAGTACGAGGTGCGGAAACCTCGATCCTGCGATATTATTAAAAATGCTTGCTTACGAAGAAGGGAACTTTTCAAAAGTAGATAAGATATTAAACAAAAAAAGCGGTGTACTCGGGTTGTCCGGTATTTCTTCAGATATTCGCGATATTATTAAGACAATGGACTATGATGAAAGATCTAAAATTACTTTTGAAATTTATTTATGGAGAATTAAAAAGTATTTGGGTTCTTACCTAACACTTCTTGGGAAAACCGATGCAATAATATTTACGGATACTATCGGGGAAACAGTTCCGACGGTACGGGAAGCCGTTTGTAAAGACATGGATTTTTTCGGTATAAAAATAGATAAAACGAAAAACAATAAAGTTGATACTTTGCCTAGTGATGTTTCTTTGCACGGAAGCAAAATTCGCATTTTGGTTATTAAGACAAACGAAGAGTTATCCATTGCAAAAAGTGCATACCGGCTTATGGCTGGAAAAGAATTTCCGGTAAGTTGCATTATGAATTAAATAATCAAAAGATACCTTAACCGGTACAAAAATGAATATTGAAAATTGATTATTGAATATTGAGTATTACGAGTATTAAAGATTTTACAATAATTCTCAAGTACCAATTTGCAATGCTCAATGATCAACTATGTTATTTATTTAATATCTTGTTTGATTTAAGGAACCTGCTAATGAAAAAGTTAATTGTATTTATTCCTGAAAATATTTTTATAAAATATTTTGTGTTTGGTATTTGGTCGAGTGGTTTATCAAAACTTTCCAAACTTAATACGGAAGATAAGAACTACAGAATACTTGAAAGCGGTAAAGTAAAATTCAGAAGTCCGTTGAATTCGACAAATGAAGTTATTAGGCTGGTCAATCATTTTAAGCCCGAATCCGCTGCAATAAGAGTATTGTGCGGAGGCAGCGAATTTAAAGATGCAGCAATTTATAATGAATTAATCCTTGATAAATTGGAGAAACTAATTCCGCAGTCTCCACTGGATATGCCCGTTATAATTGAACTAATTAAAAGTCTAAAAGATGCAAATCCGCTTCTTGAAATATCTTTGTTTTTTGAAACTGCATTCTTTTCTTCCTTACCTTATTACGAACAACTGTATGCTGTTGATAATAAAATACTAGACATGGAGATTAAAAGATTCAGCTACCATGGATTATTTCACAAAGCAATTTTAGAAAAAATAATGAAAACCGATAAAAGCATTAGAAAAATTATTTCAATTTGTCTGGAGCCTGCACCGGATATAGCTGCAATTTATGATGGAAAACCTGTAATAATTTCAGGAGGTGCAACCCCTGTAGAAGGAATTCCCGGTGATACAACCTGCGGCGAACTGGATCCCGGGATTTTAATTATGATTGAGGAAAAGAAAAAATTAGGTGCGGAAATAATTAATGAAATTATAACCAGGCAAAGCGGCCTTTATGCAATTGCGGGAAAGAATATTTCCATTAACGAATTATTTAAAAACGAAAAGAAATATAAAAAAGCAGCGGAGGTTTTTAAATATAAAATTCTGCTTTACTGCGGATCTGCAATTGGTGTTATGAACGGTGTTGATGCAATCGGTTTTTCAGGCAGATATTCAGATGCTTCGGTAATATTGTGCAAATGGTTAATACCCGAATTAAAAAAAATAGCTGCTGATGAATTCGAACCGAAAATATTTTATATAAAAGATAAAACGGAAGAAATCATTGCAGGCAATTGCGCCAATTACTTTTGCATACCGTAATAATGTCTAAAAGTTGAATAACAAATTGATTGTATAACATCAAATCACAATGGTTTTTTCTAGTTCAAAAGAATTATTATATTTCACGGCAGAGAAAATTATCCAAATATTCATCCGGTTAATCTTCCCAAGCAAATAATCAACAAGAATATTATAAAAATATGGAGTAAGGATGAAAACGATTTATAACAGAAATCCTTGGCATGCAATTAAACCGGGTACGGAATTGCCGGGAATTGTTAACAGTATAATAGAAATACCGGTTGGAAGCAAAGCCAAATATGAGCTGGATAAGGAAAGCGGTTTATTAAAGCTGGATAGAGTTTTATTCTCTGCGGTTCATTACCCGGCTAATTACGGTTTCATTCCGCAGACAATTGCCGATGACGGTGATCCGCTTGATATCCTTGTTATATCTTCGGTTGAAGTTGAACCTTTATGTTTAATAACTGCCAAAGTAATTGGCATTATGCATATGGTGGACGATAACGAAAACGATGAAAAAATAATTTCAGTTGCAAATAAAGATATGGCTGTAAATTATATTAATAGTTTATCTGAACTGCCGCCGCATACAATGGTTGAGTTAAAAAGATTTTTTGAAGATTATAAAAAGCTTGAACATAAGCATGTTCAGGTAAATGAATTTCGTGAAAAAGAATTTGCTCATAAAATTATTAGTGATAGCATAGAGCGTTACAATCAAAAGTTCATAGAAGATGATAAGTAAATTTTCTTATCCGAAATCAAGTAATGGAGTAATCGAGTATTGGAATAATGGCGTAAATTCCAACATTCCGTTACTCCATTATTTTGTGATGATTTAAGGATAATTTAAATCTTTATTATTTGCAGTAAGTTATAATTTATTTATGGTTAAGCCGTGCGTAGTAACATCAAGATTATGATTGATCCTAAGACCGACAATTCCATCTGTGCTTCCTAATTCCTTTTTGCTGAGAGAAACTACTTTTTTCCCGTTAGCTCCGAAAACTACATCGGTCTTACCTACCGTTACCGAAAGCTTATTTATTGTTTCTCCTTTTTTGTTTTCCGCCTTAACATTTTTATTGGCAGTCCAGCCAACTACTAATTTGGTATTGTTTCCTATTCGTTTTTTAATCAGATATTTTCCATCCTGCCTTACAAGAAAATAAAGGTAATACTGGTTTAGTTTTTGAAGGTTTTTACCGGCTAAGAAAACACCGTAAGCTTCCGGATGCTTCGATGGTTTTAATTGTGTAAAGTCTGCTTCGATTTCAAACTGCCCCTTTTCTTCATTTTTAGGATTGTAGTAAAAGGCAGCTCCAATCGGGTCGGATATAAAATGATAGACTCCCATATCTTCAATAACTTTTACATCTTTAGCTCCGGCAAAAGTTTTATCGAATCGCATCTTCCAGCCCGCAGGCAGCTTAACGGCGCTTTTAGTCATTGTATCCATTTTTTTATGTGATTGCATCTTACCGGATTGCGGGTAGGTAAAAGAACACAAACCTGCAATAAGCACAAATAAAAATAATTTTTTCATAACTTCACCTCTCTGTTTTTAATGTGCCCTAAATAATAAAACCTGATGACTTTTTTAGTGAGAAGGCGCAAGTTGATGATTTTTATATATCATCTATAATGTAATATGGTTTTTAGTTCTTCAAAAACGTTAAAAACAATGGGACAGATCGAATAATTATCTATTACACTCCAAATCCTTGAGGTAAAATACTTTTTATGAATATGCGGAAATGATTTACAGTCTTCCGGTCTTTTTTCGTAAACCGTGCATTTATTATCTTTAAGGAATGAACAAGGAAGATTCTTAAAAAACAGTTCTCCTTCATCTGTCTCGGTATAATTATTTTTAATTTGCAGGGGTGTTATATTTAATTTTTGTGAGAGGATTTCAAGATCTTTAAAGGTTATTCCGGGTTTTAATTTTTTGCAGCAGTTACCGCATTTAGTGCAGTCAATTTGATTCGAAATCTCCCGGTTTAGTTGATGGACAATCTCATCTATCTTTTCATCGTTTTTTTGTTTAAAGTAAGTTCTGAATCTAAGGTTTTCCTTTTCGCGGATCTTTCCTAGTCTCTCAATCTTTTCCAAGTCGAGTTCCAAATCCTTTTCCATTTTATTTGTTTACCTTCTTAAAAATATTTTAAAAAAGATTAAAAAAATTATCTATGTATTAATGCAGAATATATATTTGATCTTCTATAAACGGAAGGAAGTTCATTAATTTTAGCAACTGAGGAATAGCCGGCTTTTTCAAAGAAAATTTTTAGTGAATTAAAGTTAATAGGAAACGGAACCCAGGGATTTGGAATTTTCGTATCGTATTCTACAATTAGAAATACACCGTTGGGCTTTAAATTATTTTCATTCCTTTTTATAAAAGAATTTTTGTTCCTTACATAATGTAATGAATTAGCCAAAAGTATCCCGTTTAAATTTTCCGGAAATGCATCCTTCATAAAATCTAGATAAAGTTTTTCAATCTTTACATTTTTATAACTATCCGGAATCATTTTTAACGCCTGTTTATTTTTATCTGCAGCGTAAATTAAGCTTCCGGAAACCAGCAAGTTTGCAAGTGCTTCGGTAAAAGTTCCGCTGCCGCATCCCAGATCTGTCCAGACTTGCATTTCATTTTTTAATATGTAACTGCATCTTATTAATTCAACAGCATCGTTTAATTGCATGCTATACTTTCAAATCTACGGTAGTAAGAAACTTTGGTTGTCTTCGTGCCTTAGTAGCTTGTTCGTATGCATAAGCAATTTTTATAAGAACATTTTCACTCCATGCTCTGCCGTAAAATGAAATACCGATTGGCAATCCGAAATCGAATCCTGCCGGGACGGTAATATGAGGATAACCTGCAACTGCAGCTAGCTGTGAGCTTCCGCCTAGAAAATGATCACCGTCCACAAGGTCTGTCATCCAGGCAGGACCATCGGTAGGGGAAACCAGCGCATCAAGATTATGCTTGTCCATTACTGCATCAATACCTTCTTTGCGCGAAAGCAGGTGGTTCTTTTCGTGTGCATCTATATATTCTTTATCGGTAAGCGGCCCCTTCTTTTCTGCCTCCAGAAACAGTTCTTGTCCAAAATACGGCATCTCTTCTTTTGCATGTTTTTTATTGAACTCAATAAGATCTTTAAGAGTATGCATCTTTGTATTTGGACCGCGGTGTTTAAGATACTTTTTCATATCAGTTTTCAGTTCATATAAAAGTACGGTATTCTCATTTTTGTCTAACTTTCCAATAGCCGGAATATCAACAGGATCTATAAGTATTGCACCTTGTTCTTTCAAAACAGTTAAAGCCTTATTTATTACAATGTCAACTTGCGGAAGAAAGCCGAAGTATTTGCGTACAATTCCTATCCTTGCACCTTTAAGTCCGTTCGGATCCAGAAATTTAGTATAGTCCTTAAAGGCTTTTCTTCCTTTTACAAGAGTTGCATCATCTTCCTTATCTGCGCCTTGCATAGCACCGAGTAAAATAGCCGCATCCTTTACCGTGCGTGCCATAGGTCCTGCAGTATCCTGCGATTGTGAAATTGGAATAATTCCCGCACGGCTTACCAATCCAACTGTAGGTTTAATTCCAACAATTCCGCAAATAGAAGAAGGACTTACAACTGAGCCGTCGGTTTCGGTTCCGATTGCAATTGTACAAAGGTTAGAAGCAGCCGCTGCTCCTGAGCCGGAACTTGAACCGGAACAATTTCTGTCCAGGGCATAAGGATTTTTTGTAAGACCGCCCCGTCCGCTCCAACCGCTTGTGGAATGAGTCGAACGCATATTAGCCCATTCGCTTAAATTTGTTTTGCCAAGAATCAATACTCCTGCTTCTCTTAGCTGCTTTACAAGAAACGAATCTTTTACAGGTTTTGAACCTAACAGTGCAAGGGAACCGGCAGTAGTTTCCATCCTATCGGCAGTGTCAATATTATCTTTTATTAGAACAGGAATTCCATGTAAAGGACCGCGCGGACCTTTTTCTTTTAACTCTTTGTCAAGTTCGTCTGCAATTTTCAATGCATCCGGATTTAATTCGATTACACTATTTATTGCCGGGCCTTTTTTATCAATTTCTTTAATACGGGAGATGTACTCCTCGGTTATTGATCGAACAGTGTACTTGCCGGATTTAAATCCCTCTCTTAATTCGTCCACTGTAATTTCATCTAATTTTGCTTTCTGCATTTTTGCATTATTAAAATTAGAGGCAAATGTTTTTCCCGAAAGACCAAAAGACGGAAGTGCAACCGCAGCAATGCTTCCGAGCATTGTATTCTTTAAAAAATTTCTGCGGCTTTTATTCGTTACGGTACTTTTTTTATTATTCATATTTATCTCCTAAATATTAGAGAAATGTATAGAAATACGGACTTAATTCCTTACAGGATTTATAATTTATTTTCTTGGAATAAAACAATTTACTTATATTCAATTTAAATAGAAAGAATGTATCATCCCTAATGATTTGGGAAAAATAGGACATAATCCTAAATAATCTAAACGAACATTTTTGCCTATAAGCAAAAATGTTCGCTAATATTTTTGCTTTAAAGCAAAAATCTTTGTATTGTTATTTAAGGTAAAATTAAAGGAGATAGCGAATAGTATGGAAAAGATAAGATATATAACGGATAATATTCTTGAAGATTTAAATGAAAAAATGGTTTTTGTCGGTGGAGCAAGACAGGTAGGCAAAACAACGCTTGCTCTAAAGATAATTACTAAACAGCTAACAAATTACAGTTACTATAACTGGGATTATCCGCCGGATAGGAAGAAATTAATGAATCTGGAATTACCCGGCGATAATGCTTTAATAATTTTCGATGAAATTCATAAATACAGAAAATGGAAAACTCTTATTAAAGGGATTTATGATTCATATAAAGAAAAATATAAAATTATTGTCACGGGAAGCGCACGGTTAAATATTTATAAAAAGGAGGCGATTCTCTTCAAGGCAGGTATCATTACTATACACTTCATCCTTTTTCTCTTGCCGAGTTATGCAATATTAAAAATGATATTGACCCGTCAAATGAATTAACTTTTAGTTACAAAAACATTAATGAATTGAACGAAAACTTTGAACAATTATTTAAATTCGGAGGATTCCCGGAAATTCTATTTAAACAAAGCGAAAAATCGCTTAGGAGATGGCATAATGAAAAACTTGAGAGATTAATTAGGGAAGACATAAGAGATGTTGAAAATCTTAAGGATATAAACAACGTAAAATTATTAGGAGATATGCTTCCCTTAAAAGTTGCAAGCCCATTGTCCTTAAATGCAATCAGGCAAAACCTGGAAGTAAGTCATAGAGCAATAACCAACTGGCTCGATGTGCTTGAACAATTTTATTATCATTTTAGAATATATCCTTATAATACAAAAGTAGTTCGCTCAATTAAAAAGGAGCCTAAATTGTATTTGATCGATTGGTCTGAAATAGCAAATGAAAGCGTAAAGTTTGAAAACATTATTGCTTCCCATCTTTTAAAATTTACCGATTGTATGACGGAATATGAAGGATATAATATTAAGCTTAACTATTTACGGAATGTAGATAAAAAAGAAGTTGACTTTTTAATTAGCTCAAACGGAAAACCCTGGTTTGCGGTTGAAGCTAAATTAAATGAGACACAACCTTCTCCAAATCTTTTTTATTTTAGGGAAAGATTAAAAATTCCTTTTGCTTTTCAAGTTGTCAAGAAAAAAGATATTGATTTTATAAAAAACGGCGTAAGGGTAATGTCCGCCGAAAAATTTTTAAGCGGACTTGTTTAAATCACTTTAAGCAAAGCTAACCCTTAAGTATTTAAATAACTGAACAAATATAATTATTCAATTACACCACTCCATTATTCACGGGTATTGTGTAGAATGAGTTATTTAAATTAAACTCCAATCAATCATGTTTTCGTTTAGGATTTTTTCTTAATTATAACGGCATCAAAACTGTAAAGCATCGGGCCTGCTATAAGTATTACAATATCTATAATTAAAAAAACAAACGGATAAGAAGCATGGCCAGGTCCTATAAATCCGTGAGGCAGCATTGAAATTGTAGCGACCGCCATATTAATCATAACTGCAAATGCTGCCGGTCTTGTAAACAATCCGATTGTAAGAAGAATGCCTCCTATAAATTCCGTGAAGCAGCTAAGGTAAGCAAACGGTAATGCTATTCCCATCCTGGTAACATAAAAATGAATTGTTGTTGTTAAACCAAATCCGCCGAACCAGCCTAATACTTTTCCTGAACCAACAACAAATAAAATTATGCCTAAAGTTAATCTTAACAATAAAAATGCAATGTTAAGTTGTCCCTTTTTTGTATTTATTAATACTTTGGAAAATATACTATTCGTATTCATGTCTTTAAATTCTTTCTTATAGTTTCATAATATACACAACTGATTTTCTAATATTTCTCATTGCCTCCCGGAAACATCTCTGTTCCCCGGCCATCATATTTCCTGTTTCATCAGGATTCGAATACTTGACGTTTTTAATTCGTCTTTCACTTACTCTTCCCGGTTTATTTTTTTAATGATTTCATTTGAAAAATCGTTCGGTTTATAATACTTATATTTTTCTTATTTAAATATGCTTAAGCTCATTATAATTATTAAGAATACTTAAAATGTCTTTGCGACTTGACCGGAATGCAGTCCAAACAGAAACACACCACTTCCTTATCATTTCGTTACGTTCCTGCCCCGGGGATGCTTTAAGAACATCCGAAATATTAATCTTACCCCTTTTTCCCGGTAATTGGAAAACCGGCCATTGTCTTTTATTCTTAGCAAGTTTCACATGAACCTGCTGTACCTGTTTACCCGTGAAATTTTTTTCAACACAAAGATATAAACCGACGAGTGCAAATGTAATTGCAATAGGCTTGGTTTGTTCATCCGCATTTTGCGCTGTGAATGCATCAACAATATACTGATGAATAAAAGACGAATCTCTAAGAGAAAGAGTATAATATGCCAGTTCGTTATATTTTTCTTGTTCCGGTTCTTTCATATAAATTAATTCCCGTGCTGTGTTACCTCTTTTGGAAATTTATCCGCTATAAGATTTAAATTTATTCCGAACTCCAGGTATGCTTTAAGTCCGTTCAATACGGTTGTAAAACCGCCGGTTGAGTCTTTAATTGCCGCTAATAATTCATCACCGGATTTATTAAAACCGCACTCCGAAACAGTTACAAATGTACTGCCGTCGCTTAATTCTTTAAAATTAAATTCAACCGTTGTCGTCGTTTTACCCCATTCAAATAAAAACTTTTTGTACATTAAAATTTCTTTTGGAATTACTACAGCAGAAAAGTTATACATTTCCCATTCCCAGGTTACTTCTTTAATCCTTCAACAAATTATTTTATTTAGAAATGTGTTTGAGAAAAACAAAATGACCCTTAATTAGGAACAGGCATTAATTTTATAATTTATCATTTTTCAAATTATCACTCATTGTATTTTGAATAGTTAGTGTAATTCGTGAAATTAGTAACTTAATATCACGAAATTAATAAGGCAGCCAACATTTATTATGAAAAACAAAATGAAAATTGAGAATAAATTCGATCTCGAAACTCCTTGTCTAATTATTGATAAGGATATTCTTGAGCAAAACCTTCGTAAAATGCAAACGCTTGCCGAAAGTAAAGGTAAAAAGCTTCGTCCCCATGCAAAAACACACAAGTGTACAACTCTTGCAAAAAAGCAAATTGAGTATGGAGCAATAGGCGTATGCGCCGCTAAAATATCGGAAGCGGAATTGCTTGCAAAAGCCGGAGTAAAAGGAATACTTTTAACAGGCCCTTTTGCCGCAGAGAGAAAAATAAATAAAATTGTAGAAATTCTTTCCGTATGTCCCTCATTAATGATAACCGTAGATAACCGGGTTACGATTGATATTTTAAATAATTTATTGCAGCAGAAAAATTTATCGGTTGATGTACTTCTGGATATTGATGCCGGATTAAAAAGGACAGGCGTTAATCCTTCGGATGCGCTGCGGATGGGTGAATATATTCTTTCTAAAAAAAACTTAAGGTTGTGCGGTATTCAAGCTTATGCAGGGCATTTGCAGCATATAGCTTCTTATAGTGAAAGGAGGGATTCCTCACAAAAAAGTTTGGAAGAAATAATTCCGGTATTTAATGAGTTAAAATCGAAAGCGGATAGCTGCAATATCTTTAGTGCATCGGGTACGGGAACTTTTGAAATTGATAGCAGCATGCCGGAAGTTACAGAACATCAGGTTGGTTCTTATCTATTTATGGATGCGGAATATCTGGCAGTAGATTCTTCGGAGGACAGCAGCGGGTTTGTTACATTTAAGCCTGCATTACGGTTGTTAACTACTGTTATAAGTACAAATCAAAAGGGCTTTGTTACTGTGGATGCAGGTTTAAAATCTATGTACAGCGACGGTGCTGTTCCTAAAATTATTACTCCGGAGTTTGCCGACATGAAATACGATTGGTTTGGTGATGAGTACGGAAAAATTATTAGCTCTGAAAATAGAAATACACCGCTTTTAGATACTGTGCTGGAACTGGTAACTTCTCATTGCGATCCTACGGTTAATTTGTTCGATAAATACTATGTTACCGAAGGAGACAAAGTTATTGACGAATGGAAAATTGATTTGAGGGGATGCAGCCAATAATTATTTTGTTTTGAAAATGAAGACGGCCTTCTTCTCTAAAAAGCTTCCGAATCTGAGGGCCGATTTTTCTATCAATTTTTTTTGATTCGAATTTATGCCGGCGAATAATTCAAATTCCATTTGAACCTTATCCTTTATTATTTTCCTTTTCCACATACCGGTTACTCTGCCGTTTATTACTACTACCGGCCAAAAAATCCCGTTTGAAGAAATCGTATTTTTATTTAGCCCTGCCGGCAAAGAGGCGGTTCTATCTCTGTAACTGATAATGAATTCATCAAATGCCGGTAATAAAAAAATTGAATTGTTTTGCCGGATTGTATTATTAGAATGATTATGGAACCAGTAAGTTTCGGAACCTATTTTTTCGCAAGATAAACCGGCTTTGATAGATTCTAATCCGGTTTTTGCATCTGTAACGGATAAACCGGACCACCAGGTGAAATCTTTTAAATTTGCCGGTGAATGACTTATAAAATATTTTTTTGCAAGAAGTGCTAATGCTTCTTCTTTAATAAAAACTTTTTTATCCGGTACTTTTTCGGAAAGCAGGGCATAGGTTTGTTTATTGCCGATTACTTTACTGCTGCAGATAATTTCTTCCAGCTCTGCCCGGAATAAAAGATGAGATAACCTGTTGCTGCCTGTATCGATGCCTGCTTTTTCAATTTCGGTTTTTATTTCTTCACGTGTAAGCTGCTTTTGCCGTGCTAAAGATTTTTCAATAACTTTATTACTTTTTGAGTAAACGGATTTTGTGAGTCCAAGTTGTTTATCGCGTGAACTCATCGTAGACTTTATTTGAGGTCTGGTAAGTTCGAGCAGTTGGTAGATATCATCCGGGGATA
>JBJKSH010000093.1:0-8006 GCA_046704255.1 Ignavibacteriaceae bacterium
TACGGCAGGCTTACTTACTGTTTTGATTATTATGATAACAGGCTTTGTCTATTTAGTAAGCAGAGATAATATTCCCAAAGGATGGTTTAAAGCCGGGACAGTTTCAACACGTAATAGTTATCAAATAGGGATTGAAAAGAAAGCGGGAGATAACGGCGATAATGCAATTTATATAAAATCTCTTAAGAAGAATATAAATGGTTTCAGCACTTTAATGCAAAGTTTCTCTGCGGAAAAATATTTGAATAAAAGAGTAGAACTATCGGGTTATATAAGAACAAATGATGTTAAAAACATGGCAGGCCTATGGATGAGAATGGATAGCAAAGGAAATCCTCCGAAGATGCTTGCTTTTGATAATATGGGTAATCGCCCGATTACCGGAACAACTAAGTGGAAAAAATACGATGTGGTTTTGGACGTACCATCCGGAAGTAATTTAATTAATATTGGTATAATGTTAAACGGTGCGGGAGAGATGTGGGCAAGCGGTTTAAAATTCGAAACCGTTAGTAAAAAAGTTCCGACTACCGGGATAATGAACCAATTTCAGGAAAAAAAAGAACCGGCTAACTTGGATTTTAATAAATAGCTAATGTATAGATATGAAATCCAAATTATTTTTATCGTTTGGCTTTGTTATGCTTATTTCCATTTATACTATGGCTCAAAATCTTAGCAAAGTGAAAGGCTGGGTTAAAGATGCCGGTTCACAGAGACCAATATATGATGTTAATGTAAGTATTAAAGGAACACACAAAGGCACTACTACCGATAGTTTAGGCTATTTCCAATTAGAATTGCCTTCTAATTATTCTTATACAATAATTTTTAGTTGTATTAATTATGGTGCTATAAAACGCAAATTGTACATTAAAAAAAATGAAGCGATTGAATTAAATATTAAGCTAAAATTTAAACCCATAAAGATGCCCGAAGTAAGCATTACCGGCAAAAAAAGTTTTGACCTTGAACGCTCATTATTTACAATTGATCAGGCTGCCTTAAAAAAAGCTGGAGGTAAAGATCTAGAAAAAGCCTTAAAATATTTATGCCCTGGTATTTTATATAAGGATTGGTCTCAAGATAGGTTCAGTCTTAAAAATAATATTTATAACAACTCCAAACCTAATTTTACTTTATATGTTAACGACAAACTGATGGATAGCAGCGACTTAGGTGAAATTAATATTGATGAAATAAAATATATAAGAGTGTGGGGAAAAGGGTATGGAGTAGATTATGCCCCTATTGATTTGCCCCTTGTTGAAGGCTATTATGTAATGCTCATTGTAACAAAATAAAATTTATTTCATTTCCTGCCAGTATAACTTTATTACTTCCATTTTTATCATTGAAAATTAGGTGAGGGTATAGGAATTTCAATGAAATAAATTTTTCTTCTTGACATTTAGCCATAATTAATCCTAAATTTATCATAGGTTATTTAGGGGAAATCATAAAAAATTAAATATAAAAAAATGAAACCAGAAATAATTTTTAATTACACTTAGTATTTTATTGTGGGAAATAGAGAATATATTTGTATAAGAAAGAGGAATATTATATTAAAAAATTATTAAGTTAATTTTTTTTAAAAAAAGTTATTTCATTATAAAAAAATTTTGTGTAGGTTATATTATTAGTTTTGATTATTAATTGTTCCAGTTATTTGAAATATTTTTTTTAAATTATAACAGTGAACCTATTTTGTGGGATTAATGAATATTTAGTGATAGCTTCTTTTCACGGTTTTCAGGAATAGGAAGCGGGGATAGTTAGGATCGGAAAAATAAAATAGGGTTCAACATTTTGTTGAAAAAGATACCGGTCAAAAAAAGGGTTTAATGAAATATAAATTACTACTAGTCTTATCCGCTGTTGTTGCCTTCGGCTTTATGTTATTACCGGACGGAGGCGATAAAAAGCTGAATAAAAAATTAGATGACGATAATTCCAAGTATACCAATGTTGGTAACATCGGCTTAACGGTTACTAACTTCGGTATGTACGGCAACGGCTTTGCATTATGGCCTCAGCAGCCTAGCTGCGAATACCCGCTGGGAAGCGGCATAGAGCATATCTTCGACGGCAGCCTTTGGGTGGGCGGCTTTATAAGTAATGATTCACTTGGGCATAACAAAGTTGGTCCGTTCGTTTCAACCGGTTCTGTTGATGCCTCATCCGTGGCAACAAGAGGAGGCGGCGGCTTCGAATTTACAAATGCACCCGGCAGTAAAATTATTGAAAGATCCTCTTTGCTTGATTCCAGGTATTATGATCCTCATGCAGTTTCGCATCAGGATTTTATAATGGATTATGTAGATACAAATACAGTCTTATCAAACGGAGAAACAATTCAAGACCACACACCTTTGGGTATTGCAGTTCACCAGGAAACTTATGCATGGAATTATCCTTTTGCCGACTTCTTTGTAATTATGAACTATACTATTAAAAATGTTTCAAAGAAATATATAGATAGTGTATATGTTGGCTCCTGGGCGGATGTGGTTGTAAGAAATACAAAAATTACTTCTCCTCGAATCGGTGCTCCGTTCTTTGATAAAGGTGGACAGGGCTACAGCGATTCAATGAAAATTGCCTATGCATTCGATTCAAACGGCGATCCGGGCTATACAAACAGTTATGTAGGTATTCAATTTTTAGGTTCTACTCCTACATTGGATAGCATATTCGTTACCGGTCAAGATACTCTGCCGTCGGTTAACTTTGTTAGCTGGCAGTATAAAAATACTTCAGATCCGAATTTCTTTTCACCGACAAAAGATGTTGATAGATATAGAAAAATGGAAGGTTATTTCGGAGGTACAAACAGATATAACAACGGCATCGATCCTTCAATCTTAAAGGCTCCTTCTAACCGTTCGGTATTAATTACCCGCGGTCCTTTCCATAGTATTGCACCCGGTGATTCTATTAATGTTGTCTTTGCTATTGTATGTGCAAAAAAGTACGGCAACGAACCTATGAATCTTGATACAAGGGAAGAAAGAATAAATTTATATTCAAATGCGGAATGGGCGTTGAGGGCTTATTACGGTGAAGACAGAAACAGGAACGGTAAACTGGATCCGGGTGAAGATTTGGATGGAAACGGAAAAATTACAAGATATATTTTACCGGCACCGCCGTTGCCTCCCAAAGTAAAAGTTGTTCCCGGAAATCAGGATGTCAGTATTTATTGGGATAAACGTGCAGAATCTTCTGTTGATCCTATTTCCGGTAAAAAAGATTTTGAAGGTTACAGAATATACAGAACTGAAGCAGGGTTTGACTTGAACCTGGCTAAAGATGCGCTATCTTCTTTAGTAATGCTTGCCCAATTCGACAGTGCGGGAAATTCTATCGGTTTCAATACCGGGTTTTCCAAAGTTAAATTAGATGAACCGATAACTTTCCCCGGCGATACTACAAAATATTTTTATAAGTTCGATGTTAAAAATTTATTAAACGGCTGGCAGTATTTATTTTCTGTAACTGCATTCGATAAAGGTGACCCGGAAAATAACCTGGCAAGCCTGGAGTCCAGCCCTCTTACTTCTTTAAAAAGAATTCTTCCCGGGACTCTTCCGAATAACAATGATAAAAAACAGGTAGGTGTTTACCCGAATCCGTATTATGGTAAAGCTTACTGGGACGGAAGTACCGAGCGGCTTAGAAAAATTTATTTTTATAATCTTCCTTCTGATTGCAAAATTACAATTTATACTTTATCGGGGGATATCGTAAAAACAATTGATCATCACCAGAACAGCAACGGTTCAAATTTAAAATGGTTCCAAATTTATGCAAGCGACGGTAAACAAATAATGACAGGCGGGGAAGATGCATGGGATTTAATTACAAACGATGACCAAGCAATAGCAACAGGTTTGTACTTGTTTACTGTAAAAGATACTAAAACAGGAGATATTAAAAGAGGTAAGTTTTTAGTTATAAAATAAAAGGAGTAAGTTCTATGAAATTAAAGATAATCTGCATTTCGCTCTTGCTGGGATTGGGCATGGCTTTCGCACAATCTCAATATCCTTTGGTTTCTATTCACGATATTCAATATATAGATTCTGTCGGAACCAAAGGTTGGTCTCCGTCTATATACACAAACGATACGGTTAGGGTAGTCGGAGTAATGATGATTAGCCCGCTTGCTGATGCGGCAAATAATAATAGAAATACCGTTATGTATTACGGAAATCGTTATGGAGTATATATCCAGGATACTTCTGCTAAGGAATGGGGAGGTTTAAATGTACTTATAAGTGATACTTCTGCTCCGGAAACTCAAGCTACTTTTTTTGATTTGACCGATACTGCCCAGGTTGTAGAATTAACCGGTGTAGTTTCCGGTTACGGTCAGACAAATGAAATGTTCCTCCTTCCATCAGTTCCTGTTAATATTATCGGTACTATGCCCAGACGGCCTTTACCGCAGAAATTTTCCCTTTCCGATTTTATAGATAATGGTGTTGTTAATAAGGATAATTTTAAATATACCGGAATGTACGTTGAGTTTGATAATGTAATATCCAGTGATAGAAATACTTCTTCCGGTGGATTTACGATTAATGACGGAAAAGGGAATAGTATGGTCGTTTACGGCCAATCGCGCTATTTTAGATTAGGCACAGAAGCAATGCCCGGCTCAAAATACCAGCCGCCGCAGGATGGTACAATAATAAATTCTATACGAGGTATTATTACAGTTTACAACGACGGATTTGAATTGCTGCCGATTTATCCGAATGATCTTACCATTACATTAACACCACCTACAATTTCAGGGATAACAAGAGATCCGGTGCAGGTTAACACTAATAAGCCGGTTACAATTTCTGCAAAAGTAGTTGGCGGAAGCGGTGCGGTTATAGGTGTTGCTTTACATTACCAAATTGGCAACCAGGATAGAGTTACTGTACCTATGACAAAATCCTCATCGGATACAACAATTTATTCTGCTGTAATAAATGGAATTGCAACTGATTCTACGCTTGTAAATTACTTTATTACATCGAATGACAATATCGGATTAACAGGATATAATCCAAGCGATACAATAAAAGGTAATTATTTTTATCAGGTATTAAATGAACCTTTAACAATACGCGATGTTCAATACAGTCCGTACGGAAGCGGTTACAGTTCATACAACGGTTACTATGTAACTCTTACCGGAATAGTTACAGCAGATACCTCCGATATTCCCGGATTCGGAACAGGTACTCCGTTAAGAGTATATATGCAGGATAAAAGTGCGGCATGGTCGGGGATAATGATTGGGGTTAAAGGTATTAACGGCGCCGATGTATTAAAATTTAAGAGAGGTGACAGCGTTACTTTAACCGGTAGAATTATGGAAAACTATAGTGTTACTTCTATAGATTCATTAACTAGTATAAAAGTTAATTCAAGCAATAATCCTGAGCCTGCACCTGTTGATTTGAAGACAGGCGACATTGATAAGATTACAGGTGCTACAGATTCAACAGCAGCGGGTGAACGATGGGAAAGCGTTTTGGTTGATTACAAAAATGTAACAGTAACCGATGAAAACGCTGACGGTGATCCCGGTCCGATCAGTTCTAACCACGGAGAAATATTTGTCAATGATGGTTCGGGAGATACCAGAGTTGAGCTGCAGGACGGCAACCATAATTATAACAACGATTGGGATTCTACTCTGGCGGATAATCCTGCTAATATATATGTAATGACAGGTTCCAAGTTTTCGGAACTTAAAGGAATTCTGTTCTATTCATACAGTTATTATAAACTAGTTCCCAGAAAGAACGATGACTTAATCGGTTTTGTTACCGGAATTAAAAAGGAAATAAATACACAGCCGGTTTCATATACTTTGGAACAGAATTATCCGAATCCGTTTAATCCGTCAACAACAATTTCTTATTCAATTCCTTCAGGCAGCCGGGTAACACTTAAAATTTATAATATACTTGGCCAGGAAGTAAAAACTCTGGTTAATGATTATATGGCTTCGGGAAAATATACAATAAACTTTAATGCTGACAATTTAAGTTCGGGAATTTACTTCTACACTCTGCATGCAGGTAATTATTATCAGGTTAAAAAGATGATCTTGCTTAAATAATTGTTTAGAAACCTTCAAGGTTACTCCTGGTTTTCAATCGCCAACCTTGAAGGTTGTCTGTGAATTTCGCTTTGTTAACCTTCAAGGTTACTAATGTTTAGTTTAGTTCGGTTTGATGTTGATAATTAAATTAAAAATATATTAAAAAATGTTGAAGCTTATAAAAATAATATCTTTTATTGTATTGATGTTCATTGTTTCATCTTGTGTTAAAAATGCAGTTGATAATCCGATTGGTAATAAGGCGCCGCATACAGGTGTATTTTTATATCCTGATTCTTCAATAAGCAAGCAGCCGAGTAAAATTGAGGTGCATTGGTGGGGTGATGATCCGGATGGATTTGTTATAGGATATTATTTTTCATGGGACAACAAGCATTGGACATTTACAAAATCCAATGACAGTCTTTTTGCTTTACAGATTGGAATAACCGATACTAACTATGTCTTCCGGGTTTCGGCAGTGGATAACGGCGGCAACGGAATTTATGATACCGATATTAAACAAAACGGAATTGATTACGGTCCCGAGCCTTTCACAGATAAAAACGGTAACGGAGTTTGGGATCCTGGAGAAGATTTTACGGATATCGGATTAATAGATCCGCATCCGGCTTCAATTAAATTCCCGATTAAGAATTCTGCCCCTATAGTTCAAATTGATCCTTTAACTATTTTACCGGATACTTCTTTTCCCGTTATGTCTTTCGGGTGGTTCGCAAGTGATATTGACGGCGATGCAACTATAAAGAGTATCAATATTGCTCTTAATGATACTTCTAATCCGTCTAATATAATATCATTGGATGGAAGCGTTAGGAATATTTCGTTAAGAGCTACGAATTTTTCATCCGATTCTCCATTAATGGATATATTAATCGGCGGCCAGGAATCCAAAATTGCTGATCAAAAATTACCGGGGCTTAAACTAAACAATAATAACAGATTTTATGTTCAAGCCGAAGATATTTCTGGAGCTAAATCCCCTTTTCTTGCAATGCCCGGTAAAGGAATTAATTGGTATGTTAAAAAACCAAGCGGGCAATTGTTGATTGTAGATGATTATTCGACTTCAGATGATGCCGGATCATTTTATAATTCAATGTTTTCAGATAGCCTGGGTTTAAACGGTAAATTTGATATTTTTGATTTATATTCAAATCCCAAAATCTCTCTGCCATCCTATGCAAAATCCAGTGTAACCGTTTTGTTAACACTAAAATTATTTAAATATGTATTTTGGTATACCGATAATAACCCATCGCTTGATCTTTTAAGTTCGGTAACTCAGGATTATTTGACTGCGGGCGGCAAAATTGCTTTCTCAATGCAGTTCCCCCAAACAATAGATCTTTCAACAATACAAAGCTTTTTACCTATAAGTGCCGACTCCAGCGATTCAAAACTTTCTCTTTTCGGAGGTGTTAAGATAGCTCCTGTAAGTACGCAGCCGGATTATCCTGCTCTGCAGTTATCTACTACAATATTCAGGGTAAAATCTTTTTACGTAAACCCGTTGGGTGCCGTACCTATTTATTATTTCCCTAATAAAGAAATGAAGGGATATATCGGATTTACGGATAACCAAAAGAAAATGTTCTTTATCGGAATACCTCTTCATAAAGCAGCAGGAGGAAATGCTAACGTAAAGGCTTTACTGAAAAAAGTATTCTTTACAGATTTTGGATTAACGCAATGATTAAAAAATTTATAACCGTAATTTTATTCATTAGTATTACGGCATTAGCCTACGGGCAAAACACCGGAAAACTGACGGGCAAAATTATAGACAAGGCAAATAATGAACCTTTAATTGGTGTTAACGTAATGTTAAAAGGAACTTATTACGGCGCCGCCACCGATGTTAACGGAAAGT
>JBJKSH010000094.1:0-15136 GCA_046704255.1 Ignavibacteriaceae bacterium
AATATTATAAATATAAAAACCGGCCATAATACTTTTGACCTGCAAACTTTTCATTTGGCACCGGAAGCCAGAATGACAACTGTTATCCAGGAAAAATTAGTCGGTGCTGTAAGAGCGCCTACAGGAGAAGTTCACATAAACGGGCAGCACGGCGAATATGCATACATGATAGACGGCATCCCGATTCCGCTTGGTGTTTTCGGCGGATTAAACGAAGTTGTAGATCCGGCAGTTATAAAAAATATTACTTTTTATACGGGCGGATTTCCTGCAGAGTACGGCGGCGAGGCTGCAATAATAGATATTAAAAACCAGGTGCCTCTCGGCGGATTTCATATGAATTTTTCAACTTATGCAGGTAGTTATTTAACTTCAAACGATCAAAACCTCGGCCCTAAAGTCGGAGCTTTTAAAGCCGTAAATTCCAACGGGCAAAGTCTATCTTTCAGCAATCATATCGGAACTTTCGGATATTTCCTTACCGGCTCAAGAGAGGAAACAGACAGCAGAATAGACCAGCCGGTTGCAAGACTATTTAACGACCACGGTTTCGATTACTTCCTATACGGAAAGATGGATTATTTTTTAAGCCCGAAGGATTATATTACAACCAACTTAAATTATAGTAAAACACAAACACAAATACCTTTCGATCCGGTTGAAGGAATAAATTTTGATACTCAAGGAAGCTATAATTCATTTCAGACTCTCTCCTACTATCATTATTTTTCTACGGAAACGGATAAGTCACAAAATTTATTTGCAGGCCTTTATGTAAGAGAAAGCGGATTAACATTTAATACGAGTCCGTTCGATCAAACGGTGCAATATATCGGCAGCAACACAACTACGGGTTACACTGTAAACCAGTTAAGAAACTTTGTAACATACGGAACACGGATTAAGTACAGCCAGGAACTTTCACATCATTTTTCTTATGCTGCAGGGCTTAATATAAGTACAACCAACGGATCGGAAAATTTTCAATTTAAAGATTTTAAAGGCAACGGCCCTTCCAACAATACAAATTTTACCGGATCGGATTTTAGCCTCTTTGCCGAAACCGGCATTCATCCTTTTGAATGGACTAGAATAGATGCCGGCTTGAGATATGATCAGCAGATTGCACCTGTAGTTCAGTTGCAATCTCTGTTTAGTCCCAGGTTAAAAATCAGTTTTTTTACGGATGAATTTACAACGCTATATTTAAGTTACGACAGGCTTTTTATTCCTACCAGCATTGAGGGCCTGTCTACGATAGCTACAATTGTAGGCGATTCGTCAAGAGCAACTTTCCCGGAAAAAGATAATCTGTATGAAGCCGGAATCATTCATAATTTTCTAAACGGCTTTACGGGTAAATTATTTTATTTACATAAAGATTCTTCGCCCGGTTTGGATAATGAAACTCTTGGCACAACAACAATACAGGTATTAGTAAATATAAATAAAATTCATATAAACGGAATAGAATTCGGCTTAACCTACAGCAGCCCCGGTAACCCTTTCTCGGGTTATTTAAATGCTTCCTTATTACATGCATACGGTACCGGCCCGGTTTCCGGCGGATTTCTTCCTGCAAATAATTCAACAGCACCTTTCGATCTTGACCATGACCAAAGATTGTCGGTAGTAGTGGGCCTAAATTTCCAGCCGCAGAATTACTTTTTAAATTTAGTAGGTATTTATGGTTCCGGCTTAACTAACGGAAATGAAAATTACACTTTTAAGACCGGTTTATTTGATTTTAACCAGGGTGCGCATGTTACGCCGTCATGGATATTTAATTTTTCCGGCGGCTATAAATTTTTGCTAAGCAACGGAATTTCGATTGAGCCTTCGTTAACGATTACTAATTTGCTGGATCATTCTCATTTAATTAATGGCGCATTCTTCAATGCCGCACACTTTGAGCCGCACAGGATGGTAACTTTTAATATTAAGTACTCAATGTAATTAGCTGTTCCTGTATACGCAATGTGTTTAATATTTTTAATATTATTAAATTTAAAGTAAAAATAATCAGGATTGTTTAAATTTGGTTAAAAAAAATCCGGGAGGAAAAATGGAAGTTCGATATGCACCGAATATTGAAAATTACAAAAGGATGACAACAAGTGAATTGCGCAATGCTTTTTTAGTTAATTCGTTATTTGCTCCGGGTGAGATAAAAATGGTTTATTCCGATGTTGACAGAGCGGTAATAGGTTCCGCCGTTCCGGTTAAAATTAAATTAAAACTTGAAGGTTCAAAAAAAGAATTGGGTTCGGAATATTTTGCGGAAAGACGGGAAATAGGAATTATTAATATCGGTTCCAAAGGTACTATTTATGCCGGTGGTAAAGAATATCAAATGGAACACAAAGATGCGCTTTACATCGGTAAAGGAACCAGGTCAATTGAATTTGCAAGCAAAGATTCTTCTGCGCCGGCAAAATTTTATTATGTAAGTTATCCTGCGCATAAGGAATTTCCTACAAGTCATTCAAAATTCAATGATGCAGAACCGGCTAAATTAGGCAGCCAAAAGGAAGCCAACAAGAGAACTATATATAAATATATTCATGAAAACGGAATTAAGAGCTCGCAGCTAGTAATGGGATTAACGGAACTCGATGAGGGAAGCATCTGGAATACAATGCCGGTACATACCCATCAACGAAGGACTGAGGTCTATTTGTATTTTAATCTGGATAAAGATTCCGCATTGTTTCATATAATGGGTGAGCCTGGTGAAACAAGACATATTGTAATAAGAAATGAACAGGCAGTAATATCTCCAAGCTGGTCTATTCATGCCGGAGCGGCGACAAAAAATTATACGTTTATCTGGGCAATGGGCGGCGAGAACCAGGCCTTTGACGATATGGACGTTGTTCCTATGAACGAACTAATGTAATTATTAATATCAAATAAGGGTTTTATAAAATGATTCTTGATAAATTTAAGCTAGACGGAAAAACAGCAATTGTTACGGGTTCTAATAAAGGAATAGGGCAATACTATGCACTCTCTCTTGCGGAAGCAGGCGCAGACATAATAGGAGTTTCATTTGAATCCGATTTTTCGGAAACGGAAAAGAAGATTACTGCCACGGGTAGAAAATTTAAATCTTATGTAAGTGATTTTTCAAACAGGGATTCACTTTATGAGTTTATAAAAAATGTTAAAAGAGATTTCCCCAAGATAGATATTCTTGTTAACAATGCGGGAACAATATTACGTAAACCCATAGCCGAGCATCCCGATGAATACTGGGATACAGTTATCGAAGTAAACCTTACTTCCCAGTTTATTCTTACAAGAGAAATCGGCAAAGACATGGCGGTTAGAGGCTACGGCAAGATAGTGTTTATTGCCTCGTTATTATCTTTCCAGGGCGGAATACTTGTACCCGGATATAGTGCTTCCAAAGGGGGCGTTAAACAGCTTGCAATGGCTTTTGCAAACGAATGGGCTTCCAAAGGAGTAACTATAAATGCCATTGCACCGGGATACATTGCAACAGATAATACCAAGCCGTTAAGAGAAGACCCTGTAAGAAGTAAAGCTATTGTGGATAGAATACCCGCCGGCAGATGGGGCTTGCCCGAAGACTTAATGGGAACTATATTATTCTTATGTTCAGATGCTTCAAATTATTTAAATGGTACCGTTGTTACAGTAGACGGCGGATGGATGGGAAGGTGAAGTTTTGAAAGTAGTAACTATGGGAGAAATAATGCTTAGGCTTTCTACTCCCGGATACAGCAGGTTTGTTCAATCAAAACAGTTTGATATAAATTACGGAGGAGGAGAGGCTAATGTTGCCGTATCCTTATCCAACTATGGTTTGGAAAGTTATTTTATTACAAAACTACCAAAGCACGAAATAGGGCAGTCGGCTTTAAATAGCTTGAGAAGCTTTGGTGTAAAAACAGATTTTATTGTAAGGGGCGGGGACAGGATTGGAATATATTTTCTGGAAAGCGGCGCCAGCCAAAGGGCATCTAAAGTAATTTACGACAGGGCAAACTCTGCGGTAACTACCTTAAGCAAAGATGAACTGGATTGGAATGAAGTATTCAAAGATGCCGAATGGTTTCACTGGACGGGTATAACTCCGGCATTGGGTAAAACAGCGCAAGAAACATTACAAACGGCATGCAAGGCTGCAAAAGAAAACGGCGTAATTATTAGTTCCGATTTAAATTACCGTGCAAAGCTATGGAGCGTTGAAGAAGCTCAATCCGTAATGATTCCTTTGATGGATTACGTTGATGTTTGTATAGCGAATGAAGAAGATGCGGAAAAAAGTTTGGGGTTTAAAGCCGGAAAGACATCCGTGGAGAGCGGTGAACTTGATGAGTCGGGATATTTTAAACTTGCGGAAAAATTAAAGGATAAGTTTAATTTCAAAACTGTGGCAATTACTTTAAGAGAAAGTTATTCGGCATCCCGCAACGGGTGGAGCGCATTACTGCTTGACGAAAAAGACTGCAAGAAACCTTACCGTTCCAAACGGTATGATATTCAAATAGTTGATAGAGTAGGCGGCGGTGATTCTTTTGCCGGCGGCCTAATCTACGGTTTGCTAAATTTGGAAAATACAAAAGATGCATTGGAATTTGCTGTTGCTGCTTCATGCCTTAAGCAGACTATACCCGGTGATTTTAATTTAATATCAAAACAGGAAGTTGAAAAGCTGGCTAAGGGCAGCGGCTCAGGCAGAGTGGAAAGATAAATTAATAAGCATAACACAAAGTGCATTGCGCTTAGAGCAAAGAATGCCTGAAGTTATGCTCAACGACATTTGTACTTTACAATAATTCCCGTTTTGACGAGGCTCATCTCCGGCGGCTTTACCAAAGCGCAGAAGTGTTTCCGACCCTTAAATTATACCAGTTTGTTTTTTACTTTATAAAAAGATTTTTAAAAGAGGTTTAAATATTTAAATAAATTTTGTATAATGTTATTTATAAATGTGAGCATCTATGGCTAAGAAAAAACCTAAAATATATAAACTGGATACTACCAGGAAAAAAAATCCGAAAAAAAACGATCTTGATTTTTTTGATATACTCGATAACGCAAATAAAGAGCTTGATTATCTTCCGCCCGATTCAATTCTTTTAATTCCGTTTTTAGAGCCACTTTTAAAGGAAGCCGGCGTGACTAAAAAGAAGCTTGATTATATAATTATGAATAATGCTCCTAACGAAGAAGAAAAGGATATTCTTCAGTGGGCAGCAGAACTCGGCTTTTTAATGATGGATTTGGTTGATGAAGCAGATGAGGATACAAAAGACTTGCTAAGGGACGAAGCTGTTGATGTAGCTGCTGATTACGTCCCGCGTGTAAAATCCCGGAAAATTTTACCCGAAATAGAATTATTGTTTGAAGAGCTGAAGAATATTGGCGATTTTGATTCCGGTTCCGATGAACTTATTAACTGAAGTTATGCGGAAAGGTTGTTGACAGATGTCATCTATTACTCCGGCACCTTTGGCATAACTTCAGCAAAGAAGTTGATTAAACTCCTGCAATTCTTTTCTTATATTCATCCAGTGCTTCGGCAAGTCTTTCTCTTGCCGTAGTATCGCCGGGAACGTTATGGGACGGATGAATGTAAAGCTTAACCCCTCTATCGGCCAGAATTTCAGCTACGGTTGTAACCGTCATCCATACCGCAGTTACAAAGGCCATTGTAGAAACCGGCCCAATCTTATCCTGATGATTTTTCAACGGCACGGAAGCATCCTGAATAGGAACGCATGTATCAACTACCAGGTCCGCCAGATCAAAAATAGTTTTGCCGCAGGAGTGCCGTGTCTGCTTTCCTTCGGCTTCTTTAGCTGAACCGAAAACAATAACTTTCATCCCGCGCTTTTTCGATTCAAGTGCAATATCAATATTTACATTATTAATTCCCGTATGGGAAAATAACCACATAATATCTCTTTTATCAAAATTATAGCCTTTCATTATTTCCACGCCGTAGCCTTCAACTCTTTCCAAAAAAACAAATTGGTGAACACTCATCCCGCCGACTATGTTTGTAAAAAAAGTAAGCGGCAGTTCAATCATTGGGTGAAAGCCTACAAAGCCGCCGATACGCGGGTACATTTCTTCGATGGGCAGGGTTGCATGTCCGCATCCGAAAGTGTGAACCCATCTACCTGCCTGAATAGTATCCGCCATTGCCTCCGCAGCTTTCTTTATGTTTTCCAATTGAGTTTCTTCAATCTTGCCCATTACATTTCTTGCATTTTGCAGCCATTGTTTTGCTAGCATTATTTCTCCTTCATCTTAATTTAATTATATTATTATTTTTTCCCGATTATTTATTCGGCCAGGATATTTTTTATATCGTGGTTTTAGTTGAAATTTTTTTCAAGGATATAGATAAAAGAATTACCATAATTATTAATGAAACAATTAATACAACCGGGAATTTTTGAATTCCGAAAGATTCCGACACAGCGCCGATTGAATAATTAATTAATGTATTGCCGACAAGAGCAATTACTAAAGCAATGCTGAAGGCAGTGCCGGAGAGGTCTGTATAAATATCGCCTATATATCCTAATATCACCGGGAATGCGGCCGCAAATCCGATTCCTAAAAATATCATGGCAATAAGGGCAGTTGTAATCGAACTTCCAGTCATCAAAATAATTGATCCGATAAATGCCGAAACAATACATGAATATAAAACTATATATGATGGAATCTTTTTTAATAATCCTCCCAGTATTAGCCTGGTAATAGTTAAGCTTACAGCGAGAACTGTCAAAGTAAATAAAGCATTTTCGGTTGATATGCCGATTGCCTTATTTAGGTATGTTGTTGTCCAGTTGTTAACGCTTCCTTCCAGTCCGCTTTCAAAAAATAAAATAAAGCCTAACAGGATAAGAGAACTTTCTTTTATTAAAGCTATTCCTTTTTTAATCGGCAGGCCTTGAGGCTGTTTTGGTACGGGGAATTTAACAAAGATAAAATAAACTATAGGTACTAAAATTAATAATCCGATGCCCGTAATGATTGATTCATAAGAATAATACCCGGATAACAAACCCGTTACAGCCGGCATTCCAAGTGCACCTATTCCGTAAAAAACTCCCAGCAGACTTAAATTAGCACCCTTACCCTCCGTGCTGATGTCTGCAACTAGTGCATTTGTACCGCCGTTAATTATACCTCCGCCGAATCCGATTACAAAAAAAGAAATTTGAATAACCGGAAACGAAGATGCAAAGGCAATTCCTTCCAATGCAATGAATATTAATAAAGAACAAATTATTAATAAATTTTTATAGCTGTACCGGTCGACTATCGGCCCGAAGACTAATGAGCCGGCTAGAATTCCGAAAGGTAGAAGTGCCGCAAGCGAGCCTACTGTAATCTGGTTAAGATGAAACTTTGCCGTAAGAAAAGTATTAATAGTTCCCAAAGAGATCATTACTATTCCGAATAAAAGCATACCAAGGCATGCTGCAGCAAAGACTAATCCTTTTTTATACATCGGTTAACTTCCAATTAATAATTAGTTAAACTTCTTAAAGCCAGGTACCCGGCTCCGATTAAACCCGCATTACCGCCAAGAGTTGATACTTCCAGTTTTACCTGGTTAATGCTAATCGGCTGAGCCCATTTCCTTGCTTCATCCATTATTACGTTTAAATATTTTGAAGCCGGGCCGAAAACACCTCCGCCGAAAATAATTTTTTCCGGGTTAAACAGGCTGACAAGGTTTGCGGTTGTCATTCCCCAAAATTCAACAGCCTGCATTAATACCTTTTCAGCCAGCGGATCATTTAATTCCAGTGCATCAAAAACTTCGCGGGAAGTAATTTCATTTGCAGGCTTATTCCTTAAGCTTCCGGCATAATCTTTATCTTCAATTAAAAATTCTCTTGCAACTTTTGCAATGCCTTCTCCGGAGGCGTGGTATTCGAAACAACCGCATGAAACATATTTTTGCATAAAGGGCCTGTCCAGTGCCAGCCAGCCGATTGCCCCGCCGATATCCTGCGAGCCTCTTAAAACTTCACCGTTAATCAAAATACCGGCGCCAATTCCGGTGCCTACTGCTAAAAATATTGCATCTTTACATCCCATGGCTGCGCCTTGCCAGTTTTCTCCAAGGATGTAACAGGCACGGTCGCTGTCTATCTTTACTTTTATATTTTTATCCGGCAATGCTGAAGTAATATCTTCAAGTAAAGGATAATTATCCCATCCGGGAATATTAGGTGCCCAAACTCTTCCCGTTTTTGAATAACTTATTCCCGGCACACAAACGCCTAAAGCATTTATATGGACTTCTTTTTCATCACCTGCTTCCAGCAAATTTTTAACCGTAGTTTTTACCAGGTCTCCGACATCTTTTCCTTCTCTGCCTTTAAGCGGAAGTAAATCTTTATAAAGAATTTTCCCGGCTTCGTTAAAAATTGCACCGGAAAGTTTTGTCCCGCCGAGATCAAGCCCTATTACTGCCATAATTTTTTTTATTAAAGTTTAACAAATTGTTTAACTATTCAAATATAAGTATACGTTCCGGTATTACAGGAAGTCAAGGAAATAAATTTTTTATTTTTTCCCTTGCACTTTATAAAATTACAATTATATTATGAAACTTTTTCTTATTCCGAATTTACGCCTTTTATTTAACGATTTTACCGTTTATAAATAAATTGTAATCACTTCTTCAATTCCAAAGTCTATATAATCAGATAATAAAAAAAATTTTATAAAGGAGAAACAATGAAAAAGTTATATTTTTTGGCAGCCGTAATATTAACAATGGTTATTTCGTTAACCGTTAAATCATTTGGAGAAGGCAAAGAAAATCCGTCAAACAATTTTGACAGTAAAACAATTCAGAATTTTGTAATGGGAATTAATTCCGAAAATTTAGGCTTGTGCAAAAGCAGTATTTATTATGCCGGATATTATAGAATTGAGGGAACCGTGGAATCTTTAATAAAAGTTTTGAATGATAATTCTAAAAAACCCTGTTTAAGAATTTTGGCGGCGGTTTCTTTATTTAGAATTGGAGATGCAAGAGGCATAAGGGCAATTAGGGATGTAGTTCAATTTGATAGGATTAAAAGTGTTAAGACCAAGTGCAGCGAAATTTACAACAGCTACTTAAACCAGAATGATATTTTTTACAGTTCCGTATTATAATTATCACCTCAAGTAATCCCCATTCCCCGGCAGGCATTTATGTTTACCGGGGAATTCCCTCAAGATTTTGTTGAACACCTGTTATCCATTTTAAATGTAAACTTCTTAGTGAATTTACCGGTTTAAAAAAGTTCCGGTAAAATTTAAAATTGTAATTAGAATTAAACTATTTTAAAACTATCTTTGTCAAAGCATTTGTTAAAATGTTTTAAATGGAGATAAATTTAAAAGAGGAATATTTCATTTTCCTTCGCTTAAGGGTAAAACATGTTTAGGAAAAAGAGAACTTTTTTCATTGCATCAATAGTAATACTGATGCTTGTTATCTGGTCTGTTGTAAAAATAAGTAAAAATTCGGGGATGAAAAGGGTAATACCGGCGCCTGTTATTGTTCAGGGCAAAGCAGTTAGAGGAGAAATTGCCAGGAGCGAATCTTTAACCGGTGACATTTTGCCGGTACAGCAAGCTACTATTTATTCCAAAGTAGGTGGCAATATAGAAAAAATATTTGTCGATATCGGAGACAGGGTAAAACAGAATCAAATTCTTGCCTTAATAGATACGACAATATATTCTCAAAATGCCAAGCAGTCAAAGGCAAATTACATGCAGGCTGCTGCTAATTTTGAAAATGCAAAAATAAATTACGAGCGTAATAAAAAATTATTTGAACAGAACCTAATTGCAAAACAAGACCTTGATAATGCAAATACTTCTCTTGATGTTTCCTTAGCTCAAAAAGAAGCTGCTTATGCAAATTATACAAATTCGTTAACGCAGCTTGGTTATTGTAAAATCATCGCACCGTTCAGCGGAACAATTACAAAGCGAATGCTGGACCCGGGTGCGTTTGTTACTTCTTCGGGCAGTTCGCAGGGGACTAATCTTTTCACCTTAATGAATGTTGATAGGTTGAAATCTATTATAAATGTTCCGGAAAAATATGTCCCTTTATTAAATAAAATTGAAGACATTCAGGTTAAGGCAGATGCTTTACCCGGAATAGTCTTTCAGGCAAAGCTGAAAAAAATAAGCGATGCAGTTGATCTTTCAACTAGAACAATGGCGGTTGAAGTTGATATTGAAAATCCATCCGGAGAATTAAAGCCGGGAATGTTTGCAACCATCACTTTGATTTTAGAACGGAAACAGGATGCGTTAATTCTCCCAAACCAGGCGGTTCTAAACGATGACGATGGAAATTTTGTTTACCTGGTAAACCGCGACAGCACCGTAAGCAAAAAATATGTTAGGGTTGGGATTCAACAAAATAATAGAGATGAAATAATAACCGGAATCAACAGCAGCGATAATATTGTCTTTGTAGGGCAAGACTTAGTTAAAGATAAAATGAAAGTTAAAATATCGAAATAAACTTATGTGGTTAACCAGGCTGGCTTTAAAATATCCTATTACTACTTTAATGGCTGCAATAGCAGTATTTGTATTGGGCTTTGTATCTTTTATGCAGCTTCCTATTGATATGCTTCCGGATATTCAAATTCCGGTTGTAAGTGTAATAACTTACAACAACGGTGCAAGTCCGGTAGATATGGAACAGTCCGTAACAGTACCGCTTGAAAGAGCTGTCAGCTCCACCAACGATGTAAGTTATGTGCAGTCTTCAACCAAGGAAGGGATATCCTCGGTGCGTGTTTATTTTAACTGGAACGCAAGTACGGATGTCGGATTAATCGATGTAATACAAAAAGTAAACAGGGCACTTAATCTTTTGCCAACAACTTCTACACAGCCGCTTGTTTTACGGTTTGATGTAACAAATATGCCTGTCTGCACGGTAGCATTAAATGGAGACTTAAACCAGAGAGCTTTGTATGATTTGGCATATAATGTTATTGAACCTCAGCTAGAACATTTACCGGGTGTAGCTTTTGCTCAGGTTAGCGGCGGACAAATTAGGGAAATTCATATAAATGTAGATAGGAACAGACTTGAAGCTTTAAACCTTACACTGCAGGATGTTAATGCAGCAGTATCAACATCAAACTTAATAGTTCCTTCCGGAGATTTAAAATCCGGCATATTTGATTATTCTCTTAAAACCGAAAGCCAGTTTAATGTTGTTGAACCGATTGGTGATGTTGTAATTAAAACAATTAACGGGGTTCCGGTTAGAATAAGAGATGTTGCACGAGTTGAAGATTCTTTCCAGGAACAAACGGAAATTGTTAGGAACAACGGAAAGCCGGGGGTAATATTAAGAGTTCAAAAAACATCCGGTGCTAATACTGTTGATATTGTTAATTCGGTTGTAAAAGCTTTAACACATTTAAAAGATGTTCCGCCTTCGGTAAAAGCTTCACTCGGTCTTGATCAGAGTATATATATTAAGCAGGCGATGAACGGGTTAAAGCAGGAGGCAATTTTAGGTGCATTGCTGGCAACTATAGTTATAATACTTTTTTTAAGGAATGCAAAAAGCGCAATTATAGTTTTTCTTGCTATCCCCCTTTCGATACTTGTTACTTTTATATTTTTCAGGTTCAGCAATACTACATTAAACATAATGACGTTCGGCGGGCTGGCGCTTGGTATTGGCAGGCTTGTGGACGATTCAATTGTAGAATTGGAAGCTATAACGCGGCACTACAGCACAATGCCGGAACAAAAAACCGGAAAGATGCAGGCAACCCTTGATGCCGCATTGGAAGTAGCTTCACCTATCTTTATTTCCACTATAACTACGGTAATTGTATTTCTTCCTGTTGTATTTTTAACCGGTATTGCAAAGCTTTTATTTACACCTCTTGTAATTACAATTGCTGTTGCTTTATTTGCTTCTTTTTTCGTATCCAGAACAGTTACGCCTTTAATGTGTTATAAATATTTAAATGCAGAAAGGCAAGCCGATCCTAATTCCAAAAGATTATCTCATAGAATGCAGATTAAAGCTAAGAACTTCCTGGACAGAATTGATGATTTCTATCAGAGAGTTCTTACTTATTCTTTAAGACATCGCAAGACAATTATTCTAAGCGTAATAGGGTTTGCAGTTTTGTCTTTATTGCTTTTTAAATTTGTAGGAACGGAATTTTTTCCTGACAGTGATGAAAGCCAGTTTAGCATAAAAGTTTTGCTGCCGGTAGGAACGCGGGTTGAAGAGACTACAAAGTATGTTGAAAAAATTGAAACCGTAATAAAAAAGAATGTGCCGGAAACCGAAACAATAATTTCCGATATCGGAGTTCCAAATGCAAAAAGCGGGGGTATGTCCGGCAGAAATTCCGGCAGCCACGCCGCCAGTGTAAGCGTTTCTTTGGTAACTCCGGAAAAAAGAGACAGATCTGTTTTCGAAATTATTAAAGCTCTCAGACCTAAGCTTGCAGCACTGCCGGGTGCCAAAATATTCATTAATCCCGGCGGATTTTTAAGGTTCCTGCTTAACTTTGGTTCTTCCGCACCGATTGATGTAATTATAAGCGGTGAAGATTTCAATACGGCCAATAAACTGGCACAACAAATATCGGATCTGGTTAAATCAACACCCGGTGCTACCGATGTTCAAATAAGCCGCGAACTTGATCTTCCGGAATTAAGAATAATGATTAACCGGGATAAAGCAGGATCAATGGGCGTTAATGTTCAACAGATTTCCGGCACTATTTCTACTGCAATAAGCGGAAACGTAGCATCTATTTACACGGATCCTTCCAACGGTAATCAATATAATATTCTCGTAAGGTTATCGGAAGATTACCGCAATAAAATAGAAGACATTAAAAACTTAACCGTAATGAATTCACATGGGCAGCTAGTTAAGTTGGGAGATCTAATAAATGTTGAGCTATTGAAAGCGCCAATTCAAATTGATAGAAGAGACCAGGAAAGAATTGTTGAAGTAACCGGTAATGTTACAGGGAGAGATCTCGGCAGCGTTTCGCAGGAAATCCAGGATAAGCTGAGCGGTATTCATATACCTACCGGGTTTCAGGTTAAAATGAGTGGTAACATTGAACAGCAGAAAAAAACATTCGGCGATTTAGGATTGGCCCTTCTGCTTGCGATAATCCTTGTGTACATGGTTATGGCTTCACAGTTTCAATCCTTACTTGATCCTTTTATAATTATGTTTACTGTGCCGCTCGGAATGGTAGGAGTAATCTGGGCATTGTTTCTTACAAACACTACCCTTTCCGTTACTTCTTTTGAAGGTGTAATTGTAATGATTGGTATAGTTGTATCGAACGGAATTTTACTTGTGGATTATACAAACAAGTTAAGAAAATCCGGAATCGAATTACACGAAGCAGTTATTAAGGCAGGAAGAACAAGGTTGAAACCAATTTTAATGACAACACTTGCAACGGTGCTCGGCTTAATTCCGTTGGCAATAGGAGTAGGCGGGGAAAGGTCGCAGTCGCCACTGGCAACAGCCGTAATAGGAGGATTGTCGGTTTCATCTTTCTTAACACTACTTTTTATTCCAACGTTATATATAATTTTTGAAGAAAAGTTCAGAACAAAAATTATAAAAGGAGAAGAGGTTAAGTAAGAATGAGGTTGATTAGATTCCTTTTCCCCGTAATAATAATTTTGTCGTCAATTCCGGCATTCGGTCAGGTAGATACCTTAACAATAAATGACTGTATTGAAATAGCTTTAAAAAATAATCCTCAGATTAAACTTGCGGAAAGTAATATTGAACTTTCATCATCAAATTTAAAATCAAGCAGGTCTGTTTTGCTTCCGCAAGTTTCATTTCAAACCGGGTGGACGAGGAACGGGGGAACATCTTTTATAGGCCCGATTGTAAGAGGAGGTTATTACAATAATTATTCGTACGGATTTCAGCTTCAACAGCTTGTATTCGATTTCGGGAAAACTTACTCTAAAATTTCGGCATCCTCCGATTTAAACGAAGCATCAAAACAGGATTTTATCGGTACAAAACAAAACCTTATTTTGAACACTTACATTGCTTACTTTTCTTATCTTCAAGCTAAAAGATTTATAAAAGTAGGCAATGAAACATTAAAGCAAACAGAGGGACATTTAACTCAGGCAAAAGCGTTGTATTCGGTCGGCAGAAGTCCGCAGTTTGATGTTTTAAAAGCACAAACCGATGTAGACAATGCAAAAGTAAATTTACTTTCTGCAGAAAGTAATTTAAGGATTTCAAAGCTTCAGCTTGAAAATGTTATGAATAAAAAACTGGGAAATAATTTTTCTCTTCAGGATAACCTGGAAGTAAGCAAAGATTCAATAGATGAAGCGTCGGCAATAAATTACGCTATACAAAACAGGCCGGAACTAATTGCAGGCAAGTATAAAGTGGAAGCGAGTAAATCTCAATTAACATCTGCGTGGACGGCAAATCTACCTTCTATAAATTTTGCAGGCGGCTATAACTGGAAAAATTATCTCCTTGATACAAAGTTTCCCGATTCGTGGAACTTTGCACTTACACTTTCACTTCCGCTTTTCCAGGGCTTTGCACTGGATGCAGGAATAGACCAGGCGCAGGCGAACTTAAAAAATTCAGAAGCGCAGAACGATTTAACTATGCAGGCAGTTATTCTTGATGTGCAGCAGCAGTATGCAAATTTTCAGGTAGCAAGAAGCCAAATATCCGCCACGAAATCATTGGTAAACCAGGCAGCGTTAACATTAAAAACTGCAGAAGGAAGATATGCGCAGGGTGTTGGCAGCCCACTGGAAATTACCGATGCGCAGGTAGGATATTTTAATGCACAGACCTTGTACATTCAAGCTTTGTATAATTACCAGGTAGCGTATGTAAGAATGCAGAGAGCAATGGGGGTACTGAAGTGAAGAACATAAAAAATAATTTACTAACTGAAGTTACGCAAAAAGGCTATTTAGCAAATTCTAAAGTTAATTGATTAACTTGTTGTAATTCTTCATAAGCTACCTTAATAGCTTTTTCATAAATTCTTGCCTTTATTGCGAAGTGATTTAATTTTGTTTTCATACTCATGCATTC
>JBJKSH010000095.1:0-13768 GCA_046704255.1 Ignavibacteriaceae bacterium
ATGTCGGACATGCCGTTGACTGGCAGGAAATTATTATTCACGGCGATATTAATTCCCAGGAATTCCTGGTGTATTATGTAAAAAATGATATTGTTGCTGCTGCCGCCGGAAATTTTAGGGATAAAGACATTGCAGCTATTGAAGAATTAATGAGACTTGACAAAATGCCTTCTTCCGATGTTTTAAAACATAATTCAATTAATCTTTCTCAGCTTCTTGCTGAATAAATTAATGTGGCATAAACATACAACCGGGAAGACAATAATAAAAGCTCAAGAATAAGTTCAAGTTCTCAGCCAAAGGCTCCCCCAATTTAGGGATCTGCCTTTGGAGGAAATCAGCCTCCGGCTTAAAGTCTAAGTTAAAATGCTGTCCTGCCGGAGCCTGGTTCCGGCTTGCAGGAACGAAGCCAGGTTCAAGGCTAAAACTGCTTCAGGTTAATGATTAAGTTTAATAACAATCATTCCTTTTACAGATAAAAATATGACAGGGGATACTATATATTCAATTTCTTTTGGTAATTTTACCTGAGAATTCTTACATTCCGATATGATTTAAAAATTACATTCTTGTAAAACATGGTTTTACGTGTTTTTCTTACATTTCAAACTAAAGTCTGCTCTATAGCAAATTAGAAAGGCATTCTAAATGTATACTGCTATAATTTTATTATTATTGGCTATTGCTGCGTTCTTCTTTATAACCGGTGCTCAAAAGAAAAAACCGGTAAAAGTATTTATTGGCTTGGCAATAGGAATATTAACTCTTGTATTTTTCTGGTTCTTGGGATTTTGGGGTGAAGTACTTTGGTTCCAGCATTTGGGGTATGGAAACAGGTTCTGGACGGTTGTCTTTTGGAATGTAATATTGGCTGTTATAGCAGGGGTGTTCAGCTGGGCTTTTTGCCTGTTACTTACATTCTCATTGGATAAAAAACATAAAGTACTACGGCACGGTACAAGGCTTCTCGGCTTGTTCATAGGTGCTTCCTGGGGAATAACAAATTGGAGCACCATTTTAAAATTCATGAATAAAGTTTCTACCGGCTTAAAAGATCCTATTATCGGGAAAGACGTAGGCTTTTACCTTTTTTCTCTTCCTTTCCTAGAGATACTTTATAACCTGCTTTTCCTTTTATCTTTAATTTCCATTATTGCGGTTATTATTGCACTCTTCATTCGATTCGAAGAAAATAATTTTGTCCTTTATTTTCCTAATCCTATTGAAGTAAATATAGAAAAATTTTACTCGCCGCTTTATTTAAATGCATCCGTATTCATTTTTGTAATGGCTCTGGGCGAATGGCTGGCAAGGTACGACCTTATGTACTCTACAACCGGCGTTGTATCCGGGCCGGGTTGGACGGATGTAAACGTTACTTTACCTGCTTATGCCGTAGTGACGGTTATTATGATTTTAATAGGTGCCAGTTTACTTTTAACTGCTCCTAGAAAAAGGATACAAAAATTTTTCTTTAAGAGATTTAACATAGTTCAGGAGCGTTCTCATGCAATAATATTAATTAGTGCCGCCGCTTTATTAATTGCAGTTAATTTTGTTGCTATTACGGCTTTACCCGGATTGTTCGAATGGCTTTTGGTGCAGCCTAACGAAATTACCTATGAAAGCCCATACATTGCCAATAATATAAAATTTACGCGATTAGCCTACAAACTAAATAATATTGAACTGAAAAGATATCCTATGACCGGTACTTTTAATAACGGCATAGTTCAGCAAAATCCGGGTATCTTTTCAAATATAAGGCTATGGGACTGGCACGCTCTTGATGCTGTCTACAGGCAATTCCAGGAGTTCAGGCTTTATTATGAATTCTCCGATGTTGATGTAGACAGATACAGGTTCGACCATCAGTACCGTGAAGTAATGGTATCTGCAAGGGAAATGAACCTGGATAATCTTCCGGCACAAAGCCAAACATTTGTCAACGAACGATTTCAATATACACATGGTTATGGCGTGGCAATGTCTACGGTAAATGAATTTACATCGCAGGGTCTGCCGCACATGCTTATTAAAGATATTCCGCCTAAAAGCGAGTTCCCCTCATTGGATGTTAAACAGCCCAATATTTATTACGGAGAATTAACTACAACGCCCGTTATTGTTAATACTAAAGAAAAGGAATTTGACTACCCAAGCGGTACCGAAAATGTTTATACAAGATATAACGGTACCGGGGGTGTTAGGCTTTCCAGCATTTGGAGAAAGTTCTTATTCGGCTGGAAGTACGACGGTACAAAATTATTATTTTCGGATTATCCTACTGATTCAAGCAGGATTATGTTTCACCGCCAGGTACGTCAAAGAGTTGAACTGCTGGCTCCTTTCCTAAAGTTTGATAAAGATGTTTATATTGTTGTTGCAAACGGTAAATTGTACTGGATGCTAGATGCTTACACAACTTCCCGGTACTTTCCATACAGTGAACAGTCAAACAGTTATTTAACCGGGATCAATTATATAAGGAATTCCGTTAAGGTGGTTATTAATGCTTATAACGGAAAGGTAAATTTTTATATAATGGATAAGAATGATCCTATAATTCAAGTTTGGGATAAAATACTTCCCGGTCTTTTTAAAACCGAAGCTCAAATGCCTAAAGCTTTACTTGCGCATATAAGATACCCGGTTGATATGCTCTTAATTCAGGGTTTAATTTTTGAAAAATATCATATGACCGACCCGACTGTGTTTTATAACCAGGAAGATTTATGGACAAGGGCAACCGAAAAATATTACAGCTCTACTGAACCGGTAGAGCCGTATTACATTATGTGGCAGGTACCCGGCACAGATAAACCTCAGTTTATTGTTATGATGCCTTTTACTCCTAAAAACCGTCAAGTTCTTATCGGATGGATTGCCGGCCTTTGCGACCCGGGAGACTACGGCAAGCTGATTGCATATCAGTTTCCCAAAGATAAAACTATTATTGGCCCGCAGCAGTTTGAAACCAAGATTGACCAGGATAGTTTTCTCTCCGGTCAATTAACTCTGTGGAATCAGCATGGTTCTAGTGTAATACGAGGTAATGTACTGGCAATTCCCGTAAACAATACTTTGTTTTATGTTGAACCTATTTATCTGCAGGCGGAAACTTCTGCTTATCCCGAACTTCAACTTGTTGTGGTTATGCAGGGTAATTATATGAGCTATGCAAAATCTTTTGACCAGGCAGTAACCGGGCTGTTTGCACAGATGGCTGGGACACAGCAAACTCCAAATTCTATGAATGTTGCCGTAGCAGAGCAGCAAGCGCCTAAGCAACAGCCGGGTGTAAAACATTTAATACTTACTATTCAGCAGCAAATTCAAAATGCAAATAATGCATTCAATAATTACTTGAAATTGCAGGGCCAAAAAAAGTTTACTCAGGCAGCAAAAGAGTTGGAAAAATTGCAGCAGGCATTGCAGCAGCTTTCTATTCCGCCGCAAAGTAAATAAATTTTAAAGTTGAGACTCACTTTTTCTTAACGGATTAAATGTTGTATTAAATAATAGTGAGCCTCAACTTTACTTTAGTCTTTCCTGATTTATCTCATGTGATGCCTTAGGCACAATCTTTCCCGTAAAATTTTATTTTATTACTTATTAAACTTTTTGGTTTTAAACGGATTTTACATGGCAAACTTAAATAAGACTACAACACTTTTTTTAGATATTGGCGGTGTACTGCTTACTAACGGATGGGACAGGCAGGCGAGGCATCTGGCAGTAAAAACTTTCAATCTGGATGAAGAAGAAGTAAACGAGCGGCATCATCTTACGTTTGATACTTACGAGGCAGGTAAATTAAGCCTTAATGAATATATGAACCGGGTAATCTTTTACGAGAAAAGAAATTTTTCTAAAGAACAATTTAAGGAATTTATGTTTGCCCGGTCTAAGCCGCTGCCGAAAATGATTAATCTTATTTCCGGGCTTAAAGATAAATATAAATTACGGCTGACTGCGGTAAGCAATGAAGGACGTGAGTTAACGGAATTCAGGATTAGGCAGTTCAAATTAAACGAGCTATTTGATGCATTTGTTGCTTCAAGTTTTGTTCACTTTAGAAAGCCGGATGTGGATATTTATAAAACTGCACTGGATATCTCCCAGGTGGACCCTGGAGATGTTCTTTACCTGGATGACCGGCACATGTTTATTGAAGTAGCCGCAACTCTTGGTATTAACGGAATTCATCATAAAAAGTTTGAAACCACTAAAGGTGAATTGGCAAAGTACGGCTTGGCTTTGTAAGCTAAATAATTTATGGAGGTAAAATGATATCGGCTGTGAAACCCGAAACTTCAACATTAATTATTTTTGGTGCGGGAGGCGATCTTGCATGGCGGAAAATTGGTCCGGCAATGTACAATCTTTATCTTGATGATTGGCTGCCGGAAAGGTTTGCCATAATAGGTGTTGATATAAAAGAATACTCGGATGATGAATATAGAAATAGAATTAAGGGCGGTATAGATCAGTTTTCCAGAAGAGGTAAATCGAAAGATGAAGACTGGAAAAAATTTGCCCCTGCAATCAGCTATCAGAAGGCGGATTTTACTAGTCCTGAAAGTTATAAAAATCTTTCGCTTCATATCGGTTCGGTTGAAAAGCAGCTGGGAGGAAAATCCAACAGGATTTTTTACATGGCAATTCCGCCCAGGTTTATAGAAACAATTGCCGAACAACTTGGTAACTCCGGTATTGCCTCCGATAAAGAACACGCAAGGATAGTTGTTGAAAAACCGTTCGGGCATGACCTGGAAAGCGCTAAAAAGCTTAACAAAATTATCTGCAATATTTTCGATGAAAAACAGATTTACCGTATCGATCATTATCTTGGAAAAGAAACCGTTCAGAATATGATGGCATTTAGATTTGCTAATGCAATGTTTGAGCCTATATGGAACCGTAATTATATTGATCACGTACAAATAACCGTGGCAGAGCAGGTAGGCGTTGAACACCGCGGCGGTTATTACGATAATGCCGGCGCACTTAGAGATATGATCCAGAATCATCTGCTTCAGCTTTTATGTTTAATTGCAATGGAGCCGCCCGTTTCTTTTAATGCCGATGAAGTAAGGAATAAGAAAGTTGAAGTGTTAAAAGCAATAAGAAAATATCACCCGGACAAAGTTATTAATTATGCGGTTAGAGGACAGTATGGCCAAGGCTGGATTGAAGGTACAAAAGCAACCGGATATAAATCAGAGCCCGGTGTTAACCCGGAATCGGGTACGGAAACTTTTGCGGCAATAAAATTTTTTGTTGATAATTGGCGATGGCAGGACGTTCCGTTTTATGTAAGGACAGGCAAAAGCCTGCCCGAAAAAATTTCGGTAATAACAATTCAATTCCGGCCTGTACCACACCGTGCGTTCCCTGCCGAATCTGTTGAAAACTGGCAGCCCAACAGGCTTATATTAAATATTCAACCGGAAAAAGGAATACGCCTGCGCTTCCAAGCTAAAAGGCCCGGACTTAAAATGCTGATGAACCCCGTCGATATGACGTTTAGTTATGAAGATTCATATAATGCAGATCCGCCGGAAGCATATGAAACTTTAATACTTGATATTATGCTTGGCGATGCAACATTATTTATGCGCGGCGACCAGGTGGAAGCTGCCTGGGAAGTTGTAATGCCTATACTAAATTTATGGCAGTCTTCTTCCTCACCGGATTTTCCTAATTATGCATCCGGTACCTGGGGCCCGGAAACCGCCGAGGCTTTAATTGCGCGGGATGGTAAGAATTGGCTTATTCTCCCTCTTAAAACCAAAGAACAAAAATGATAATTATTTTTGAAAGGGGCTGAATATGAAAAAACAAAAAATTCCTCTTGGAAAAATATTAGGAATACCCGTATTCCTTGATTATACATGGTTTTTAATTTTCGCACTTCTTTCTTGGACCCTTGCAGTAAATTATTTTCCGCATGAATTTAAAAACTGGCCCGCAGCAGAATACTGGGTTGTTGGTATAATTACTTCAATAATGCTTTTTGTAAGCGTGCTTCTGCATGAGCTAGGCCACTCCGTAATTGCTATGTCTTACAAAATTAAAGTAAGACAGATAACTCTATTTCTCTTCGGCGGTATTGCGGAAATAGCGGGTGAACCGCCTAAAGCATCGGCAGAGTTTTGGATAGCAATTGCAGGCCCAATAGTCAGTTTCCTTTTAGCGGGGGTGTTTTATCTTCTTGAATTATTTTTTTCTAAGGTAATTTTGCTATATGCTCTTTTTGAATATCTGGCATTTATAAATTTTGCACTTGCGGTTTTTAATTTAATTCCGGGTTTTCCGCTAGACGGCGGCAGAGTGTTACGAGCAATTGTTTGGGGCGTTACAAAGAATTTAAAAAGAGCAACTTACATTGCTGTTATTGTGGGAAGGTTTTTCGGATTCCTATTTATCTTTTTCGGCGTACTTCAAATTTTCGGAGGAGATATTGGGAGCGGATTGTGGATTGCTTTTATAGGATGGTTTCTGGAAAGCGCATCTATGTCTCAATTGCAGCAGCAATTCCTGCAGGATAATCTTACAGGGCATAATGCTTACGAAGCAATGAGCAGGAATTTTGCAATCATTCCTTCAGACTCGACAATTCAGGAAGTTATGGATAACCACATTCTTGGTGTAGGAAGAAGAAGCCTTCTTGTAAAGGATGACGGCGGGTTTGTCGGAATGCTTACACCACACAGAATAAAAGATATCTCTCAATCAAAATGGTCAAATACTTTTGTAAGAGATATTATGATTCCCGAACCCGAAACCGAAAAAGTTGATATTGAATTTCCTTTATGGGATGCTTTGCAGAAAATGGATAAGGACGGTGTTAACCAGCTGCCGGTTACGGAAGACGGGGAAATAGTCGGCGTGCTTAGCAGGGAAAGTATAATTACCTTTTTAAGTTCTCACCAGGAATTTAAAAGCAAAGGCATATTTAATCTTTAAATAATTTAAATGTTACCGTAAACGCAGTGCCTTCTCCTACTTTGCTTTTTACCCAAATTTTGCCGCCTTGCATTTCTATTAATTCTTTACAGATTATTAATCCAAGGCCTGTTCCGCTTTCTTTTTCCGTGCCCATTGTTGAATGCTGTGTATCTATACGGAATAACTTTTTCTGTTCTTCCTCCGGAATTCCAACACCCGTATCCGATACAGTTAATTCTACCGTGTCTTCTTTCTTAATTGAAAATATAACAATTTTTCCGCCGGGTTTGGTAAACTTTATTGCGTTGGAAATTAAGTTTTGCAGCGTGGAGTTAAAAATATTTGTATCGGATTTAATTTGAATGTCCTTAGCGGTGTTATTTATTATTTGTATATTTTTATTTGCAGCATTCCTTTGAAGTAAATTTATGTTATAGGATACTTCGTAGTTTAATTCTATTTTATCCTGCCTTAATTCAATTTTACCTCTTTGTATCCTTGACCATTGCAGCAGGTTTTCAATTAGGTTATAAAGATTTTTTGCCGAATTATTTATGTTGTTAATAAATAACACTGCTTCTTCCGGGTTTAGATTTTCATATTCTTCAGCCATAAGGCCGGATATACCCAGCAACCCCTGGAAAGGGCTCCTTAAGTCGTGAGATATAATGGAAAAGAATTTATCCTTATTTGCATTAAGTTCTTCAAGTTCCTTTGAATATTTTTTTATTGCCTCCTCGGCTTCTTTTCGTTCGGTTATATCAAACCCAAGGCCTATCAATCCGAACACATTCCCGTTTTCATCTTTAAGCGGAACTTTCCTGGTGCCGATTGTAATATATTTATTATCAAGATAAATTTGTTCTTCCCTTACATACAGCATTTCGCCCGAGTTAATTACTTTAAGATCGTCCTGCCTGTATTTATCTGCAATTTCTTTGGAGAGAAAATCATAATCGGTTTTACCAATTATTTGATCTTTTGTGCATCCCATTGCATCGCAAAATCTCTGGTTTGCAATTATGTACCGGCTTTTGGAATCCTTAAAAAATGCAAAAGCGGGAAGGCTGTCTAGAAGTGTAATAACTTCACTCTGTCTCTTCCTTAATTCTTCTTCAACAATTTTACGTTCGGAAATATCGCGAATAACTACCTGGATGGAGTTTTCATTTTGAAAGACAATAGGGTTGGTAGTAATTTCAACATCTATACGGCTGCCATCCAGACGCATAAATTTCTGCTCTCTTAAAAAGCTGCCGTTGTTACTTTTACTACCTCCGGTTTTTGCCTGTGTTCTGGAAATATCAATATAATCAGGAAGCATTAATTCTGTAATTGATTTATTCATTAAATCTTCAGGTTTTTTAGCACCGAATAAATGCAGACAAGAATCGTTGGCATAAACTATTTTGCCTTTAGTGTGAACTATAATTGCGTCGGGAGACAACTCTACAAGCTGCCTATAGCGGTTTTCACTTTCTTTTAATGCTTCTTCTATTTCCTTCCTTTTAGTAATGTCCCTGGCAAAACAATAAAAACCGGATGGATTATTATCTTCTACTATTAAAGATGAATTCTGCCCGTACCATTTAATTTTGTTGGATTTAATGCGGAAAGGATACTCTATATAAGCAGAATTTAAACGTAATTTATACTGCTCAATGTAAAAGTTTTTCAATCTTTCCTTGTGTTCCGGAAGTATTAATTGCATGCAATTCATCCCGATAATTTCTTCCGGTTTAAACCCGGTATTGGATAAACCTGCTTTGTTAACATAAGTAAAATTACCTTTAAGGTCTGTGGTAAATATTATATCCGTCGCATTTTCTACAACCTGCCTGTATCTTTTTTCGGATTCTTTTAGGGCCTCTTTCATTCCCCTATTTCTAATCTGGAGTTCAACATTATTTAAAGAGAATGCCAAATCCGCCGCAATGCTTTTTAGAAGGGATTTTTCTTCCGCACTTATGTTTCTCTTAGGAGTAATAATAGTTAGTAAACCGAATATTCTATCCTGAGATTCTAGTTTAATATTTATGGATTTGCTGGTTTCATCCGTGAATTCCGGATAATTTATTTTATCTTTGGCACCTTCAATTTCGTAAATAAAATTGCTTGCCAGGGATTTCCTAATCCATACAGGGTAATCATCATTTGCAACGGACGATAAAGAATTAATATATTTCCCTTTAAGCCCATATTCGGAGGATGCGGTAATTTTCTTAAATTCATCCATTAAAAAGATGCCTGCACCGTTAAAACCTGCTTCCGAAAAGCAGCCGCACAAATCTTTAATTAATTTATCACGGTTGGTTTCCGTTAAAATTATCCGGTTAATTTTACGGGAAATTTTAAGTAAGACGTTTAGCTGCTGTTTTTTCTTTTCTTTTTTATCTTTATATAATGCGGTTTCAATGGAAGCATAGAGTTCTTTTTCGGTAAAAGGTTTTAAAATATATCCGAACGGCTCGGACTGTTTTGCACTTTCCAGGAGTCTTTCGTTAAAATACGCCGTAAGAAAAATAATCGGGGTGTTATATTTGCTTTTAATAATTGCAGCAGCTTCCGTTCCTGTCATTTCGCTGCTTAGCACAATATCCATCAAAACAAGATCGGTCTTGCCTTTCTTAACTTCTTCAATTGCATCTTCACCTGTGGTTACTATACCGGATATTTGATAGTTGTAATATTCAAGTGCCGAGCTTATAAGGTGTGCAACGTTTCGCTCGTCTTCTACAATTAAGATCCTTGCTTTATTCATAGACCCTATTTAATCCTTCCCCGGCTTAGCTTTTTTTTTTACGGTTTATTTAAAGAACCGGATTAAGATAATCAATTATTCATATTACTATATATATTATCGTTAAAAAATAAAAATTATTTATTATTTTGATATAAAAATTAATCAAATTTCCTTCAATTTACCTGCAGAATTCATTTTTAAGGGTAAATTTAATTTAAGAAGGTTATTAATTTTGTACATTGTTAAGGCATTTTTCAGCTAAAAATTCTATATTAGCTGAAAAATACGTGCGGGTTTGCAATGATAACAAAATTTCCAACACTATTTATTTTTACCGGTTTAAATTTAGGATACCTTTTTGTCTTAACTCTTATATTGTTATTAATAATTATTGCCGGTTTAATAACCTTATCGGTTTGGAAAAAATTTTCGGTAATACCCTACCCGGAATCAATTAATAATAAAGAAAGAAAATCTTCGGAAGAAGCATCGTCAGATAACGAAAAAAGGTTCCGGTCTTTATACGAAAATTTTATGATTGGAATTTATAGAACCACACCGGACGGTAAAATTCTTATGGCAAATCCTGCATTAGTTAAAATGCTCGGCTTTAATTCTTTTAAAGATCTCTCTTCAAGAAATTTGGATAAAGATGATTACTCCCCGACGTACAATCGTTCTCAATTTATAGAGAAGATAGAGAAAGAAGGCAAAGTGGTGGGGTTCGAAGCAAAATGGAAAAGAAAAGACGGCAGTTATGTTTATGTTCATGAAAATGCACAGGCAGTACGGGATGCTAACGGAAAAACTCTATATTACGACGGCATTGTTGAAGATGTAACAGAACGTAAAATTACCGAAGAATCTTTAATATTATTTAGAACATTAATTAACCAGTCGAGTGATTCAATTGAAATAACGGATCCGCATACGGGCAGATTTCTTGATGCAAATGAAATTGCATGGAAAAGCCTCGGTTACACGCGAGAAGAACTTTTATCCAAAACAGTTTTCGATATTGACCCGGGAATAGATAAAGTATCTTTCTTTAATCCGGATTCCATGCTGAAAAAAACCGGCTTTATGATTGTTAAAGGTTATCATTATCGTAAAGACGGAACCAAATTTCCCGTTGAAGTAAATTTAAGATATATTAATTTGGAACGAGATTATGTTGTTGCGGTTTCCAGGGATGTATCCCAACAAGAGAAAGCTCTTGAAGAAATTAATAAACTTTCCAAAGCAGTAGAACAAAGCCCGGTCTCAATTATCATTGCAGATACAAAAGGAAATATGGTATATGTTAATCCCAAACTTTGTAAATTAACCGGCTATACAAAGGAAGAAATACTGGGTAAAAATCCAAGGATTTTTAAATCCGGCTATACAAGCCCGGAGGAATATAAAAATATGTGGGAGAAAATTTCTTCCGGTAAAGAATGGAAGGGTGAGCTTTGTGATAAAATGAAGAACGGAACTTTTATCTGGGAATCGGTTACTATTTCTGCCATAAAAAATTCTACGGGTAAAATAACTCATTACCTGGCAGTTAAAGAAGATATAACGGAACGGAAAAAATATGAAGACGAATTACGTGCTGCAAAAGTAAAAGCCGAAAATGCAAATAGAGCTAAAGACCTTTTCCTTGCAAACATGAGCCACGAGTTACGAACTCCTTTAATAGGCATATTGGGTTATTCGGAAATGCTGATGGAAAGCCTGGGCAATACCGAAAACGGCGGGATGGCAAAAGGCATTAAAAGATCAGGCAAACGGCTTTTAAATACTCTTAATTTGTTGTTAAATCTTACGCGTATAGAATCGGAAAAATTTGAGATTTCTATTACGGGAAAAAATATTATTGAAGAATTGCAGTTTGTATTTACTATGTTTAAAGGTGCCGCACTGGAAAAAAATCTGGATTATTCCCTAATAATTCAGGAAGACAATTTAACTGCAAAAGTAGATTCCGGACTGCTTACAGTTATATTGGAAAATTTAATTAATAATGCTTTAAAATTTACCAACAAGGGCTGCATTGAAGTTACCGCCGGAAAACAAAGTGACGGTAAAATTTTTATTAAAGTTAAAGATACAGGCATAGGAATAGATAAAAAACATTTTGATAAAATATTTGAAGAGTTCAGCCAGGTAAGCGAAGGAATAAACAGGGAATTCCAGGGAACCGGTTTGGGGCTGGCAATTTCCAAGAAATATGTGGAAATTCTTAATGGAACAATCATCGTGGACAGTAAACTTGGAGAAGGTTCTACATTTATAATAATTTTACCGGCCTAATATTATTATTATTTTTTGTTCAGCTTGAAATCTATAGGAATAACAACCTGTGTTTTGACCGGCTTACCATGAATAATTCCCGGATGAAACTGAGTATAATACACTGCAATTTTTGCTGCTTCGTTACAGCCGTAGCCAATTCCTTGAACAACTTCATCACTAGTTACTTCTCCGTATTCATCGACAAAAGCTCTTATTTTAACCACGCCTTGTATACCTTTTTCACTTGCCTCCTTCGGGTATACCAGTTTACTCATTATAGCTTTCATTCCCCCGACCGGCACAGGCATTATTTCGGCAGTTAAAAAGTATGCCGGATCTTTGGAGATATCTTTTTCATGATAAGACGGGGGAGATGTTCTGTCTATGGATTTCTTTTTGAGTTCCGTAATTTTTGATGAAGTAATTGTTTTGCCGTTTTCCCCGGATGTACTTACTGCCGGGGCAGGACTGGATGAGGTTATATCCAGCGGTTTTTGTTCTTTTACCGCCATTCCGTTTTCGTAATTAATATCTTTTAAATACTGCCCTGTGGAGTCAAACAAAGAGGCCGGACCTTCTCTTTTCCCGCTTTCAACATTAAAAGTTTCCCGTAAAATTCCTTTTTCATTATATACTTTTACAAAGCCGCTAACTTCACCGTTATCATAATTCATCTCCTCTTTAATTTTACCGTTAGGATAATAAAACTTTGCTTCGCCCTGCCTAACATTTTGTGTATAATGAATTATCGATTTTAAAGTATCGTCGGCATAAAATGATTTTACTTCACGTTCCTGTGCAAAAATTTTAAGTGCGAATGTTATTGTAAAAATTAAGATATAAGGAATTATGCTTCCGGAATAAAAAAATTTGAAATCGGCGGTAATCTCTTTAATATTTGTCATCAGCATTCTATTTTATTATACTCAAAATTATAATTTATTCTCTAATTATTACAGGCATTAAAACGGATATACAAAAAACAATCACGGCAAGGGCAGCAAAGAAATATCCCGTTTGGGTATCGTACTGAAGCATATTTAATTGGCCGAGCAGGTAATGCCAGTCATGGTATACCTTGCTGCCGCCCAGTAAATGAAGCTTTTGAGCTCTTGCATCTGCAGCATATACACTTATGTTTATTAAATTTTGGCCAAGCCACAGTAAAGATATTTGAACACCTGTCCTATATAAATTTCTAAAGAAATACCACGCAATAATTGAAGGTAAAATAATCTGCATTAAAGTACCGCCTGCAGTATAAATAAATTTACCGAAGAAAATAAAAAAGAAATGCCCGGCCTCATGAATTACCAGGTCGGCATTATCAATCCAGGTATAATTACCGCGGTTAAGAAATAAATAAATACAAACCGGTATAAGGATTATTGATACACTCCACCGTTTAAGAATATACATTTTTTATCCTTTTATATTTGCGGAAAGATGCATTCATAGTCCGGATAAAAGAGCATGATTAAATAATTAGTATGGCTATGCATCATATTCAATACATGCATTCATATTTAATAATAATACCGAATTGAAAAAACTACCCGTAATACCTCTCTCTTTTGTTTTTCGCCTTGCGGCATTCATTGGAACAACAGTAATCATATTCAACTTTGCATTTATGACATGTTACAATAAGGCGATCACAATCCAGGTTATGGCAATTAATATAATAAGATGTCGGCACACCGCAAAAAAAACAGTTGGAAATATATTTTAATCTCCCGTCGGTGTTCGGTTCAACAACTCTTCTTTCATCAAAAACAAAAATGCCGCCTT
>JBJKSH010000096.1:0-30686 GCA_046704255.1 Ignavibacteriaceae bacterium
TAGCCGAATCCATATTCCTGTAACTATCTGATAATAGGACATCTGTTGTATGCCCCTGAACCATTTGAAGTACGGCAAATGCACGCATCAAATCGATAAAAATAATCCTGCTTTTTTTTACGCCCGGCAACATTAAAACTATTTTTTTTAATTCGGTAGCCTAAAATAAATAAACGCAACAAATAAAAAAACCAAATAAAATTACACAAAAAAAACCCGCCTTGCTTTAAGGCGGGTTAAGGAAGTGATGAATAATTTGATTAGTTAATATTTATTGTTCTCGGTTTAAATTTATCATTCTTAGGTAAATTTACAACTAACTGCCCGTTCTCGAATTTTGCAGCAATTTTGGATTCATCTATAGTATCTGCCAGTTTAAATTTTCTGTAATAGTTGGCAATAACATTTTCATTCAGAATATATTTTCTGTCCGATTCTTCTTCATAATTTACTTTACCGAAAACCGAGATAGTTTTATCTTCAAGCTTAACATGAACATTATCCTTATTCACGCCCGGCATGTTTGCCTTAAGTACAAATTCATTCTCCGTCTCAAAAATATCTACCAAAGGCATTACATTTCTTTCATTCTCTAATAAGGTTTGCCACGTGTTTTGTTCTTCTTCCTTTGTTACCGTATTTTCGCTGTACTGTGTCATTTTATCGCTCCTTTTGTTTATAGTTTGTTCTTAGTTGTTAAAAATTTCAATCGTTAGCATGTGCCGTTCTAAAATTGAACGGCACATACTTATTATATAATTATTTATCTTTCTTTTTATCATCGTCAACTACTTCGTAGGACGCATCCTGAACATCTTTATCATCACTCTTTTGTTTTTCGCCGGTGCTTTGCTGCTGCTGTTCTGCACCTTGTGCTCCAGGTCCGCCCTGCTGCTGGCCTGCATTAGCCTGCGAGTATAATTGCGAAGCCAATTCATTCCATACTTTACTTAACGATTCGGTTGCCGCTTTCATCTGATCGGTATTATTGGAAGCAACTGCATCTTCTACTTTTTTAATCTCGGCTTCCAGCCTAGACTTTGCATCGGCAGGGATTTTATCTTTTAATTCATCCATCTGTTTTTTAGTCTGAAAGACTAAACTGTCTGCCTGATTTTTTACTTCAACAGACTCTTTCTTCTTTTTATCATCGGCAGCATGTTCTTTGGCATCATTTTTCATTTTGTCTATTTCTTCCTTGGATAATCCGCTGGAAGAGGTGATCCTTATACTTTGTTCTTTATTTGTAGCCTTATCTTTAGCAGATACATGCATTATACCGTTCGCATCAATATCAAACGTAACTTCAATCTGTGGAACACCTCTTGGAGCCGGCGGAATTCCGTCTAGATGAAATCTGCCAAGCGTTCTGTTATCAGCCGCCATCGGTCTTTCACCCTGCAAAACATTTATTTCTACGGAAGGCTGGCTGTCTGATGCCGTAGAAAAGATTTCACTTTTCTTTGTCGGAATTGTTGTATTTGCATCTATCAGCTTCGTCATTACGCCGCCAAGAGTTTCAATACCAAGTGAAAGCGGAGTAACATCAAGAAGAAGCACATCTTTTACATCACCTGTTAAAACGCCGCCTTGAATAGCCGCACCAACAGCCACAACCTCATCCGGGTTAACTCCTTTGTGTGGTTCCTTTCCGAATATACTCTTAACAAGTTCCTGGACCATGGGAATTCTTGTAGAACCGCCGACAAGAATTACTTCGTTTATTTCAGACGTGGAAATTCCGGCATCTTTAATGGCTTGTTCACACGGTATCTTTGTCCTTTTAACCAGGTCGTCAATCAACTGTTCGAACTTTGCTCTGCTTAAATTTATATTAAGATGCTTAGGTCCTTCCTGTGTGGCCGTAACAAACGGCAGGTTTACATCTGTAGTAGCGGAAGAAGAAAGTTCGATCTTTGCTTTTTCAGCGGCTTCTTTTAATCTTTGCAAAGCCATCGGATCTTTACGCAAGTCAATACTTTCCTGTTTCTTAAATTCATCTGCTAAGAAATCAATAATTCTTTGATCAAAATCGTCGCCGCCTAAATGAGTATCTCCGTTAGTAGACTTAACTTCGAATACTCCGTCACCAAGCTGCAAAATAGATATATCAAAAGTACCGCCGCCTAAATCATACACTGCAACAGTGTGGTCGCTTGTCTTCTTATCCAAACCGTAAGCTAAAGAAGCGGCAGTCGGTTCATTGATGATTCTTTTAACTTTTAATCCCGCAATCTCGCCTGCATCTTTGGTTGCCTGGCGTTGAGAGTCATTAAAATAAGCAGGAACCGTAATAACTGCTTCGTTTATTTCCTGCCCAAGATATTCTTCTGCAGTTTTTTTCATCTTTTGAAGTATCATGGCACTTATTTCCGGAGGCGAATAGACTCTATCGCCTATCTTAACGCGGGCTGAGCTATTGTCTCCCGAAATTACTTCATACGGAACTTTGGTCTTTTCATCTTGAACTTCATTTATTAATCTTCCCATAAACCTTTTTATTGAAAAAATTGTGTTTTTAGGATTCGTAATTGCCTGTCTTTTTGCCGGCTGTCCTACAAGTCTTTCACCCGATTTGGTAAAGGCTACAACGGAAGGTGTAGTTCTTCCGCCTTCCGAATTAGGTATAACAACCGGGTCATTTCCTTCCATAACCGCAACACAGGAATTAGTTGTTCCTAAATCTATTCCAATTATTTTTCCCATTATAAATCACTCCTTCGCATAAATTTTTTGCAGAAAAATATTCCGCAGTATAATGAATATATTTTAGTTAATCTTAATTTCTTTTTTAGTTTCTACTTTTTCTGCTTTTTCCAGAACAACTTTTAGTACACCGTTTTCAAAAGATGCACTCACTTTATCGGAATTAATTTCTTCCGGTAAATTAAACTCCCTGGAAAATGCGCCGAATGATCTTTCATTCTTCAAGTATGTAAATTTTTTATTTCCTTCATTGGAATTTTTCTTTTCGCCGCTAATAGACAAAACATTATTGTGCAAAGAAATTTTCAGTTCGTCTTTTGCAATCCCGGGTACATCCATTTCAATAAAATAATTTTCAGAATCACTGTATAAATCAACTCTTGGCTTAAAAGAAAATCCGAGGTTAAATTTTACATTTGGCAGATCATCAACAAAGTTATGAATTCTGTTGTTGATATCTTCAAAATCTTTTACTGGTCCAAACTTTACAAACGTCATTTTATCACCTACAATTAAATTAATTTAATTTGTTTTTAACAATCTTTATGCCAGTTATCCATACCCGGCATAACATATTATTTTATAGTAAGTTAGCTTATTAAAAGCCCGGGATTCACATTCTTCCAATCTGGCGTGCTGTAAGCCTTTATGTCAGGCTCAATAAATATCATGACAATTAATCTGACACTTTTGCGAAAATTAATTATTTTTCGCCCATAAATTTTTGAGGCAATAATTGTTTAACCTGGAAAGCTTTGACATTAAACTTAATACCGAATTTATCGGTAGAAATTTTGTTTATACCGAAGAAATAGAATCTACTAATTCTTTTCTATTAAATAAAAATAATAAATTCAATAACGAAGGAACCGTACTATTAGCCGAAAAACAGATTAAAGGCAAAGGAAGAAAGGACAGAGTGTGGCACAGCGCCAAAGGACAAAACTTAACTTTCTCAATTCTATTAAATAGTAAAAAATATACCGGAAAAAACTATAACTTAATAAATTTTGTTTCATCGCTTTCGGTTGCTTTATCAATTGAAAACCTTTTTCAATTAAAGACCGTACTTAAATGGCCAAACGATATTTTAATCGATGGGAAAAAAACTTCCGGCATTCTACTTGAATCTGTTTCTCTGGGAAATAAAATAGAAAGAATGGTTGTTGGGATTGGACTGAATGTAAACCAGGTACTTTTTCAAGGAACTTTTAATATACAGCCCACATCTTTAAAATTGGAAACCGGCGAAAACATAGACAGAGAAAGGCTTCTTGCAGAGGTGCTTAATAATTTTGAAGAACTACTGGAAAGAATGATTAATGATCCCAAAAACTTACTGGATGATTGGAAATCCAGATGCAGATTAATTGGAGAAAAAATTTCAATTACCGAAGGTGAAATTGTTAAGTACGGGATTTTTGAAGATGTAGATAACGACGGCTTTTTGTTATTAAAGACTAAAAACAAAATTGAAAAAATACATTTTGGCGATGTGAGTGTAAGCTGATGTTTTTAGCTTGCGACATAGGAAACACGAATATTAAAACAGGAATATTCGAAGTTGGTGAACTTACGGCTTTTAATATTTTTAAAACTTACCGGCTTTTTCTAGAATATATTAAAAGAATCAATTTTACTAATATTGCCGTCTCTTCGGTTGTGCCCGGTATTACGGAAAAATTGATAAAAGATTTAAAAAGGTTCAATAATAACAAACCATTCATTATAGACAAATCCGATAAATTCAATTTAAAAATTAAATATGATTCACCTGATACTTTGGGGATAGACAGAATATGCTCAGCGGAAGGCGCATTTTCCATTTATAAGAATTCGGCTGAATTTAAAAATTACAATTCATACTTGTATATTCTATCAATTGATTTTGGCACTGCAACTACCATAAATTTTATAAGATTTCCCGGAGATTTTATAGGAGGAATAATTGCGCCGGGCATTACTACAATGTTTAACTCATTAAATAAAAACACAGCCCAGCTTCCGGCTATTGATGAAAGATTTTATAAAGAATTAATCGGCAGCGATACTAATTCGTCTATTGCAAGCGGAATAATAAATTCCGTTACCGGTTTAATTGAAAAATCCATATCTCAGTTAAGAAATATTTATTCAGCGGAAAAAATCAAAGTATTTATAACCGGGGGTAATGCCGAAAAGATTTTACCTTATCTTACATTTGATTACCAGTTTGAAAAGGCACTTGTGTTAAAAGGAATTAAAGCTGTCTATGATAAGAACAATGAATAAAGTTATATCCCCTCTTCTTTAATATCCTTAGGGATAAAATATGCTGCTGCAATACCAAGCAGGACAATTACAGCCAAATAAAAATATACATTATGAACTGCGTTGGCCAGAATGTTCTTTAATTCCAAAATAAAAGAAGAAGAATACTTAACTCTTTGTATAGGATCGATTAATATTTTTATTATGTCTGCATTTTTTTGAGAGACAGGCAGATTTAATTTAATATGATAGTTTAGCATCCAGCCGAAAAACGTAGCCCCGAAAGTACTTCCAAGCATTCTTAAAAAAGCATTTGAACTGGTTGCCACACCTCGCTTAGACCATGGCACCGCATGCTGCACTACTACAATTGATGCTGTAGATGACAAACCCAATCCTACACCAATTATGAAAATAAAAATTATAATTTCAAGATAACCGGAATTTTGATTTACCAGCAGCATTAATAATGTTCCGGCTGATAATATTATTGCTCCTAAAATAGCCGTAAATCTAAAACCTGTTTTTAATATTAATTTGCCGGACTGACTGGAAGCCAAAGGCCAGCCGATAGACATGGAAGCTAATAAAAATCCGGCAACAATTGCGGTTGTACCAAAAACTCCTTGAGCGAACATCGGAATAATGGAGGCTACGGCAAGTGTTGCAATGCCTACTATCATTGAAGTAATATTGGGAAAAAATATTACCGAAGATTTTAACAAAGAAAACGGTATAATGGGATTTTCAGCATGGTTCTCCACAATCTTAAAAATAATGAATAGTAGTATTGATAAAAATATCATTCCAATAAACCGAACATCTGTAATGTTCCACCTTGTACCAGCCTCCAATAAAGGAATCAGTAAGAAAGAAATTGCGGCAATTAATAAGATAGATCCCGCATAATCAATCTTATTACTTTTGGGTGAAAGAGCTTGAGCTTTATTTTCTTCTTTTATGATTATGTTATCGGATATTACATTTAATTTTTTCTTATCTTCATGGAAATATAAATATATAATTAAAATGCATATAAGTCCGATAGGAATATTGATGAAAAATACCCATCCCCAGCTAAAATTTTCAACAATAATTCCTCCGATAGCCGGCCCTATTATGGCAGCAATTCCCCAAACGCTACTTAAGTAACCCTGCACTTTTGCACGTTCCTCCAGGCTGTAAATGTCACCAATAATTGTTTGGCTAGTAGGCATAACTGCACCCGCCCCAATTCCCTGAATTGCTCTAAAAGGAATAAGCATATACATGCTGCCCGCAAACCCGCATAGTGCGGAACCGGCAATAAACAATATCACGCCGAATGTAAAAATTTTCTTTCTACCGTAAATATCCGACAGCTTGCCGTAAAGAGGTATAGTTGCGCCTTGAGTTAACAAAAAAGCCGAGAACACCCATGTAAAAAGAGAAAAACCTCCAAGGCTGCTTACAATAGTTGGTATTGCAGTTGCAACTATTGTGTCTTCAACTGCAGCCATAAAATTTGCAAGCATCATTGCAAAAAGAATTAATGGCTTGTTAACTTCACCGGTTTTAATGTTAAACAAATTAGTTGATATAATTTTCCCTCTTATTATTTATAAATTCTTTATCAAAGATAATTAGTAAAAAAATAATTAGAAATTTTTCCGGATATGTAATTAAACAATTAATTTTTTCGTATATATTTTTATCTTTGCATAAACATATTTATCGGATAAAATGGAATCAATTAAAGTCTTATTAAAAAAATATTTCGGTTTTGATTCTTTCCGGGAAGAACAGGAAAATATAATTAACCGCCTCGCCGGTGAAAGGAAACATTCGCTCGTACTAATGCCTACAGGCGGAGGAAAGTCGTTATGCTATCAAATACCCGCATTATATTTTGAAGGCGGAACAATTGTTATTAGTCCGTTAATTGCTTTAATGCAGGATCAGGTTGATGCATTAAGGAAAAAGCAAATCCCCGCAAGCTTTATAAACTCAACCGTTTCCAGGCAAGATCGAGAACAAAGGCTTGAAGACTTTGTAAAAGGAAAAATAAAACTATTGTATGTTACCCCGGAAAGGTTTAGAAAACCGGAATTTGTTGAAAAAATTAAAAGTGCCGATATAGACCTGCTTGCAGTAGATGAAGCTCATTGCATCTCCGAATGGGGGCATGATTTTAGACCGGATTATTCACGTATAGGCGAGTTTAGAAATACTTTAAACAATCCTTTAACTGTTGCGCTAACAGCTACCGCAACAACGGAAGTTCAAAAAGATATTATTAAGAAATTAAATCTTAATGAAAAGGATGTTAAGATTTTTCACCGCGGAATTGATAGGCCAAACCTTCGACTCGAAGCTTTGGAAGTGTTCGATGAAAAAGAAAAATATGCTGCTATAATTTCCGTTCTGAATAATTATTCCGGTGCCGGGATTATTTACTTTGCTTTAATTCAAACTTTAGTAGAATATTCTCAATTGTTACGAGATAACGGATATATACACGGCGTCTACCATGGAAAGCTAACCGATAAGCAACGTAAACAGATGCAAAGAGATTTTTTAAAGGGAAAACAAAATTTAATTCTTGCTACCAATGCCTTCGGTATGGGAATAGATAAACCCGATATTCGATTTGTTATTCATGCAGAAGTCCCGTCATCCGTAGAATCTTATTACCAGGAAATTGGCCGCGCAGGCAGGGATGGCAAAGATTCGCTCTGTATGATGCTTTACAATCAGAATGATCTATACACACAGATGGAATTTATTAAATGGTCCAATCCCAGTGCCGACTTCTATTCCGCACTTTACGATTTGTTAAAACGTGATATTCAAGCAGTAAATTCCGTAGATGGTATTGAACACCTGCGCGAGCAAATGAATTTTAAAAATAGAAAGGATTTTAGAATTGAAACTGCCTTAGGTATGCTGGATAGATACGGTATTACGGAAGGCTCGGTTGAAAACCGTGATCTAAAAATAATTAATGAATTGCCTGGAGAACTGCAGAACGAAAAAAGACTTAATGAGAAACTTTTAAACGACAATAAAAAATTATTATCCGTCGTAAATTATTTTAGGGATGAAAATTGCCGGAGAGTTTATATCTCGGATTATTTTGGTTTTAAAGATGAAAAACCATGCGGAAACTGCGATAACTGCACTCTTAACAAATCAAAATAATTAAAATTGATATGCAACGCTGAAAACTCCCATTCCAAGTATTAAAATTAAAAGTGCCCAATAAGTAAATTTATTATAAGTACTTAAAGAATATTCGCCCATTAATTTTTTATTGGAAGACATTTTACCAAGAATTATTGCCGGCCCCGCCAAAACCAATATTTGAAGTACCATCAAACTAATTGCGAGGTTCATAAGATTAAGGGATAATAAAGGAACTATCACGGCAGGAATCGATTCTACCAGATAAACCTTAAACCAATTTTTTCTTCCCCATCCCAAAGCTTCTGTTACTCCCCATGAACTTCCCAAAGACACAACAATAAGTGCAATAAAAGAAGCCGTAATTAATCCTATGCTGAAAATATATGGAGCTGAAGTTCCCGCAACACTTGTTAAACCGTTTGCCAGTGAATCCGGTTTGGAAAAATTTAAAGCCCCTCCTCCAATTCCAATTGCTGCAACAGCTATAGCTGCCATTATTACTTCGGAAACAATGGCGCCTACTAATGTTTCGAACCTCATCGCCTTAATGCCTTTTGCCGTAATCTTCTTTTCAGCTGTTGCAGAGGCTTGATAGAATAGCATAAACGGCATAATAACGGCACCTATGTTTGCTGCAACCAGAAGTATAAAATCCGGTGATGAGGAAAAATAAAATCCTGTAATTTCTATCCCGTGTCTTGCAGTTAAAAATGCGGAAACTATCCAGGCAATTACAAAAAATACAGATAAAACAAGCAAAGGTTTTTCTGCTTCGGTATACTTTTTTTTGTACACTATTATTAAATGAACAATAAATGCAAAAGGAACGGAAATTATCGACGGGATGCCGAGAATTTGAAATCCGATTGCTATACCAGTATATTCAACTATATAACTAATTATATCAACCAGAGCCATTGGCACGGAAGCAAGTATTGCGGTTCTTTTGCTGTAATTTTCATGAATAAGTTCTCCTAATCCCTTGTTAGTAACCGAACCCACGCGGCCGGCAACTTCTTGAATTACAAATAACGGAATTATAAGCACCAGCAAAAACCAGACCAGTTTAGTGCCGTATTTTGCTCCGCTTTCCGCGGCTGTAATTACACTGGCAGCATCAACATCCGCAATCATTACCAGCCATGCCGGGCCCCAAACTTTAAATAGCCTTTTTATTTTTAGTAAATTTTTTCTTTCGAACAGCAAATTATCAACCTCAATGCTAATTTAGACTAAATCCACATAAGCAATTTCCATACCGGAAATCATTTAATAGATTAAATGCATTTTTTAACTGAAAAATCAAATTCAGTTAAGTTGAGTTTCAAAGCATTTCTCAATTTTGGCATTTATATTATGGTTTGGTTTTTACTCTGAGAATTAAAACTGAGGTATAGGGCAGCTTGATTGTTATTTAAAGTTGGTTTAAAATGCCGGTGCAAATTAAAAATCTTTGGGCGCTTGGCTCAGCTGGTTAGAGCGCCTGCTTCACACGCAGGAGATCAACGGTTCGAATCCGCTAGCGCCCACTTAATGAATTTATTTTGATCAGACAAACTATTCTAATTACAATTCAACAAACTTATCCTGGTAAAACATTTTCTTATTATTTAACACAGCAACTGTTCTTCCTGTAAAAAGTCTGTTGCCGAACGGAGAATTCTTTGATTTGCTTTTTGATTTAGATAAATCCATTGTCCAAATCTCGTTTAGATCCAGTATAGTCATATTGGCTTCCTGTCCTTCATCAAATAAAGGCAAAGGTAAGTTTAAAATTTTTCTAGGACTTATCGACATTTTTTCTATAATTTCTTCAAGCGTTAAAATATTCTTATGAAATAATTCGCTCAATGCCAAACCTACTTCAGTTTCCAGGCCAATAATTCCATTGGGCGCTTTTTCAAATTCGGTTTCCTTTTCTTCGGGAGAATGGGGTGCATGGTCACTTGCAATGCAGTCAATTGTTCCGTCTTTTAATCCTTTTAAAATTTCCTCAACATCTTCTTTCGTTCTTAAAGGAGGATTCATTTTAGTATTTGTATCATAAGTCTGAACAGCATCATCGGTAAGAGTAAAATGATGCGGAGTAACTTCTGCCGTTACTTTTAATCCTTTCATTTTTGCTTCTCTAACTAATTCAACAGACCCTTTTGTACTTATATGAGCAATATGTACTCTTCCGCCGGTATATTCCGATAAAATAATATCTCTCATAACAATTAAATCCTCGGCAACTGAAGGTACGGGTGGAAGCCCAAGCATAGTGGAGTTTAAACCTTCGTTCATTACCCCACCTGCAAGAGACTCATCTTCGCAATGTTCAATTATGGGAAGGTTGTACATTTGTGAATATTCCAATGCACGTTTTAATATGCCTGCTGTTTTAATAGAGCATCCGTCATCGGAAAACCCTACAACACCGGCCTCACTTAATTCGGCCATCGGAGATATTATTTCGCCTTTTCTTCCCAGAGTTGCAGCGGCTATTACTTTAACATTAACAAGATGATTTTGTGCTTGCTTTGTTATAAACTCAACTACTTCGGCAGAATCTATTGCTGGTTCTGTATTAGGCATACAGGCAACACCCGTAAATCCTCCGTTGGCTGCAGCATTACATCCGGTAACAACCGTTTCTTCATCTTCCCTGCCGGGCTCTCTTAAATGAACGTGCATATCGAAAAATCCCGGGACCCCAACTTTACCGGAAAAATCATAAACATCTGCGCCGGTAAAATCTTTATCGGAAAAATTCCCAATCTTTTCTATTATTCCGTTGATAATTAAAATATCAACATTTTTTTTGTTTAATTTCTGACCCGGATGTAGCAGGTCAATATTTTTTAAAATTATTTTCATTTCAATTCCTGCTATTTTAAAGTTCCTAAAAGATATAACACTGCCATCCTAACAGCCACTCCGTTTGTAACCTGTTGCAAAATAATTTGGTTTAACCCGTCCGCCACTCCAGATGATAGTTCTACCCCCCTATTTATAGGGCCGGGATGAAGTATAAGAATATCTTTGCCGTTCTTTTCCAACCGTTCTTCGGTTATGCCGAAATATTCAGCGTATTCTCTAATCGACGGAAAATATTCGCGAGCTTTTCTTTCCAGTTGAATACGCAGAACATTCAACACTTCGTTTTCCTGGATTGCTTCATCTATATTATGAATAACTTTTACGCCAAGCTCATCGATGTATCTTGGAATCATAGTCAAAGGTCCGCAGACGGAAACATCGGCGCCCATAGTTTTTAAACCGTAAATGTTAGAAAGTGCAACTCTGCTGTGTGCAATATCTCCGACTATGCAAACTTTAAGACCTTCAATTCTTCTAAGCTTCTCTCTCATGGAATACATATCCAGCAAAGCCTGGGTGGGATGTTCATGAATTCCGTCGCCGGCATTTATAATATTTGCATCGCATATTTTCGTAAGGAAAACAGGAGCACCGGCTGCAGAATGTCTTACCACAACCATATCTACTTTCATCGCTTCGATATTTTTAATAGTATCTTTAAATGATTCGCCTTTACTTACGCTGCTAGTAGATACCGAAAAGTTTACCGTATCCGCAGATAATCTTTTCTCGGCCAGTTCAAATGAAATTCTGGTTCTCGTAGAGTTTTCGAAAAACAGATTCACAATAGTTTTACCCTGCAGAGTTGGAACTTTTTTTATCGGCCTTTCCAAAACTTCCCGAAAAGTTGTTGCAGTATCTAAAATTAATTGAATATCTTCTTTTTGAATCCCCTGCAGTCCCAGTAAGTGTCTACTCTTAAGCGGCATAAATTAATCTCTTAATTTTTAATCTTCCTTTACATTAACTAAATAGATGGCATCTTCACCATCAATTTCAGACATTTTAACTTTTATTTCCTCATCTTGAGATGTAGGTATATTTTTGCCGACGTAATCGGCTCTTATCGGAAGTTCCCTGTGTCCCCTATCCACAAGGACAAATAATTGAATTGAATTAGGACGCCCCATATCCATTATGGCATTTAACGCCGAACGCACAGTCCTTCCGGTATAAAGGACATCGTCAATTAGAATAATATCCTTTTCATTTATATCGAAAGTAATATTCGAAACGGATACCTCCGGCTGCTTTAGACGGGTTCTAAAGTCGTCTCTATAAAGTGTAACGTCCAGTATTCCCAACGGCAATTTTATTTTTTCAATTTCTTTTATCTTTTGAAATATTCTATTTGCCAGGAATTCACCGCGAGTACGCATTCCCATTAAAACAAGGTTGTTGGAACCTTTGTTCCTCTCGAGTATTTCGTGAGCAATTCTTGTTAAAATTCTGTTTAGCCCCTGGCTGTCTGCTATTTTTGATTTTATGTCCATATACAAAAAATCCTCCTTGACTTTAAGCCTTGGAGGTTCACTTTATTTTATAATTGATTTTAGTTTTCATCCTTATCCATCTCTCCGGATAGATTTAAAGGTTATTGTTAAATTTGCCGGAACTAACTTATACAAATAAAACTAAAAAGTAAAGCGAAGAATTTAATTATAAAAAATTTGATTAAAAAAAATTACGCTGCATGGTGATAAAGTTCATTAAGTTTTTTGGAATTTTGAATTAAAGGCTATATTTTAGCACGCTAAAGTATAATCATTACGGGGTGTAGCGCAGCCCGGTTAGCGCGCTTCGTTCGGGACGAAGAGGTCCCCGGTTCGAATCCGGGCACCCCGACATGAATTTCTATACTTACATATTGTTTAGTGAAAAATTAAGTAAGTATTATATCGGACATACTAATAATATGAATCGAAGATTGTCCGAACATAACTCAAAACAATGTTCTTCTACAAAATCCGGTACTCCGTGGAAATTGGCTTATCTTAAAGAATTTTCTACAAATTCAGAAGCTGCCATATATGAAATGAAACTGAAGTCCATGAAAAGTAGAAAATATATTGAGTGGTTAATTTCGCAAAAGTAAATAAATGTTTCATTAGCGCGTCCCGATTTAATCGGGAAGGTCCCCGGTTCGAATCCGGGCACCCCGACAAATAATTATGGCACAAAATCACTCATTCGATATAGTTTCCGAAATTGATCTGCAGGAAGCGGACAACGCAGTGAACCAGGCTATCAAAGAAATCCATCAGCGTTACGACCTGAAGGATTCACTTACCGAAATAGAACTTAATAAAAAAGATAAATTTATTTCAATCAACACAAAAGATGACTATTCTTTAAAAGCAAGTATAGATATTCTTCAAACAAAATTTATTCGCCGAGGCATTTCTATTAAAGCATTAAAGCTAGAAGAACCCGAGCCGGCTGCCGGCGGCAGGCTTAAGCAAAAGATTGCCCTCCAAAGCGGAATTTCCAAAGACAACGCCAAAATAATTACCAGGATTATCAAAAATTCCAAGCTTAAAGTTAATGCCCAAATCCAGGATGAACAGGTGAGAGTTCAGGGGCCTAAAATAGACGACCTGCAGACTGTTATAAAACTTATTAAAGATGCTGAGCTTGATTTCCCTACCCAATTTGTAAATTTAAAATGACCAACTTTTCTAATGAAGATTGAAGTTAGGGGAAAATTTGGTCAAATCTAAGAATTAATTTACATTATCATTTATATTTACTGAAAATAAATTGAATAGGTAAGACATAAAATAAGGTATTCCCTTTTGTTATGTGAATTTTTATATTCTTTCGGAACAAATTATTTGATGAGTTATGAGTACGAAAGAAAAAATGCGGACAACAGACGAGGATATCCTTTGGACATGCCAGTACTGCGGCGAAGTTAATACGGTATGGATCGATTTAACGATTGAAGGCAAACAGGATTTTATTGAAGACTGCAGAATATGCTGCCGCCCAAACCGTATTATTGTTTCAATAGATGATGAAAACAAAATCTATCTCGAATCCCGGCACAGCGACGAGTAAAACAATTTTAATCCATAATCATTCTTAGAAAAGAAGAACTGTCTTCTTCGTCGTCGTTATTCTTATTATCCTTAGCATTAATGTTACTTGTTTTTTCCTTTGCCCAGTTATACCTTGAAGCATCGAATTTAAAACCACTTTGGGGAGTTGGCTTATCATCTTTTTTATCTTCAAGGGTAGATTTAGGGCTCTTTACTCTAAGTATAGTAGGAACATCCAGATCCTCGGTATTTATTTCATCGTTATTTTCCAGGAAGTTAAAACCGCCTCTAAAGGTATCGTGGCTTTTTTGCTTGGGCTGTGTATCTTTAGAAGCCTTAGCACCGAATGTTTGGTTTTGCCCGTCGAAGCCCGTAGCTATAACGGTAAAGGATACGTAATCATTCATTTCCTCCTTAAGAACACATCCGAAAATTACATTAGCTTCTTCACCAGCCGCTTCAAAAATAACATTGTTGCCTTCGTTTATTTCCTGCATAGTTAAATTGCTGGAACCGGTAACATTAAGCAGAACACTCTTTGCACCTTTAATGTTTATGCCTTCAAGCAGCGGGCTGGAAATTGCTTTTTGAGCAGCCTCTATTGCACGGTTTTCCCCGCTAGCAATACCGCATCCCATTAAAGCTTCGCCGCTCTGGTTCATCACGGCCCGGACATCCGCAAAATCTACATTTATTAATCCTTCGATAGTAATGATATCCGCAATACCTCTTGTAGCTTCGTACAAAACTTCATTAGGTTTGTCAAATGCAGCAAATGCATTAGTGCTTTTATCAAGAATACTTAGCAGTCTTTCGTTGGGAATTACAATTAAACTATCCACATATTGTTTTAATTCCTGAATTCCCTGTTCGGAATTAAGCAATCTTTTTTTACCTTCCCATCTAAAAGGTTTTGTAACAATACCAACTACTAGTGCACCTATACTTTTAGCAATAGATGCAACAACCGGTGCACCGCCGGTTCCCGTTCCGCCGCCCATTCCGGCAGTTACAAAAACCATATCACTGCCTGCCAGCACCTCGGCAATTTTTTCCCTGTCTTCTTCCAGGGCTTTTTTCCCGATGTTGGGATCAGCGCCGGCACCAAGCCCGCGTGTAATGTTTGTGCCAACCTGAATTTTGTATGTTGCGCTGCTACTGTTTAATACCTGAGCATCAGTATTAACGGCAATATACTCCACACCAATCAGACCTCTTTTAATCATGCTTTCAATTGCATTGCAGCCGCCGCCGCCAATCCCAACCACTTTTAAGACTGCGGACATCGGTGTCTCTTTATCTATTGTCGCAAATTTCTCCATGACCTACCTCCTAGTTTGATTTATAATTCATCAAAAAATTGCTGAACCCGTTTTAAGATACCGGATATTTTAAACTTATTCTTTTCATTCGGAGTTTTTATTAAGACCTGGTATTCGCTGGATTTGCCGCCGGGGATTCCTTTTATTAACCCGGCAGCGGTTGCAAATTCAGGGCTTTCAATTTCATTGGATAATCCGGAACCCAATTCCTGCGGAACACCTATTCTTGCAGGCAATCCGAATACTTCTTCGGCAAGTTCCGTACAACCCTTAAGCAAAGAACCGCCGCCGGTTAAAACTATACCTGCCTTAATTTTGTTTTTAAAACCTGCACTTCTAATTTCATTATCTATTAAGCTGAACAATTCCCTCATTCTTAAACTAACAATTTGAGTTAAAAGACTGACGGGAATTTTTGTATTCCCGCGTGCGCCAACTCCGCGGATTAATATATCTTCATCTTTTATAATTGCTGCTTCGGTAGCGTAACCGTATTCTTTCTTCAGCTTCTCCGCTTCTTCCGTTACCACACCTAAGGATTCACGGATATCATTTGTAACCTGGTTGCCTGCAACCCCAATTACTTTTGAGTGTTTAATTGTCTTGTGGTGGAATATTGCAATATCTGTTGTACCTCCTCCGATGTCAATCAATGCTATACCCAGGTCTTTTTCACTTTCTTCAAGAACAGACGTACTGGATGCTAACGGCTGAAGAATATAATCCTGAATTTGAAACCCGGCTCTTTCTACGGACTTACGAATGTTTTGCATTGCCGGTATAGATGCAAGTACAATGTGGTTTGTTGCTTCCAGCCTGGAGCCCGACATGCCTATTGGATTTTCAATTCCTCCCTGGTAATCAACAGAAAATTCTTCCGGTATTATATGGAGTATCTGCCTGTCGGAAGGAATGCGGATTGTTCTTACATCCGCATCCAATCTGTTTAAATCTTCCTGCGTAATCTCTCCATCTTCATTGCTTATTGTAACATAGTTGCGGTGTCTTATACTTGTAATATGCTCGCCCGCTACACCAACATTAACAAAACTAACCTGAATTCCTGCACGGTTGGAAGCAATGGAAAACGCTTCTTTTATAGCTTCAGCAGTTTTACCTATGTTGGCAACCAGTCCCTTGTGAAGCCCTTCCGAAGGTGCAACACCAAAGCCTAAAATATTTATGCGGTTGTTTTCTTCAACCCTTTCGGCAATTACCGCACAAACTTTTGTAGTTCCTAAATCTAACCCTGCAATTATATTTTTTCTCATTCGTGTATACCTGTTTTCTCGGTAGTACCCACAAAAATTTCATCGGAAAATCTTAAGTCGATGTAATCACTATTTTCGGCGACATCGCTGCCGTCCACTATGTTATTCCACATTACGTCCAAGTAAACCATTTTTTTTGCGGCTTCGCCTCTGCCGAAAATAACCGGCGGCTTAACACCGGAAAATGTAAGTACAATATCGCCGCCGTCTCTTAAATTTATTTCGGAAAGTCTTTCGTAAATATCTTTGTTTACTAATTCTGCCGCATCAATTATTTTAAATGCTTCTATTATCCCGCCGGTTTTAATATATGACAACGGTTCCGGCTGTTTATTAAAATCCGCATTGCTTATAACCGGCAAACCCGAAATTCTATTATCCTGAAGCAGAGGCAGTACCTGGAAGTCATCCGATATTAATTCGGGCTTGCCGTTAAATAAAAGCATAGCTTTAATATTTTTTTCGGATAAATACACTTTTACCTTATGGCTGCCTTCATATTCAAGTTCAACTCTTTTAACGTAAGGATGTTTTTGAAATCGTTCTTTTATTTCGGGAAGTGTTGCAAGTGCAAGTTCCAAACTATCCTTAAGCCCTGCATACGATAAATAATCATTTGCCGGCAGCAGATGATTTCCTTCAATTTCAATCATTCTTATTTCCTTGTTATTTGTTTTTTTACTTCCAAAAAAAATCAAATAAAACAGCCCCGAAATTAATACAACGAATAATAACGTTCCTAATATTTTTCCTATAGATTCATTCATTATAAATTATTTTTTTAACAACCCGACAAACTTTTCACCTAATCTCCATATATCGCCTGCGCCCATGGTTATAATTATATCATCATTCCTTTTTATCTCAAATAATTTTTCCGGGATTTTATTTTTATCATCAACATAAATAACATTTTTATGCCCGAATTTTCTTGCAGCCTCGGCAATCAGTTCACCGGTTACGCCTTCGATAGGTTTTTCTCTTGCAGGATAAACATCGGTACAAATAAAAACATCGGTATTTAAGAATGATCTTCCGAATTCCTGGTAAAAATCTCTCGTCCTTGAATAAAGATGCGGCTGAAAAACCGCAACAAGCCTTCTATCCCATCCGTTTCTAATACCCGCAAGCGTTGCGCTTGTTTCGGTCGGATGATGTGCGTAGTCATCAATAACCAAAATTTCTTTGTTGTATTTTACTTCGAATCTTCTGTAAACGCCGGTAAATGATTCTAGTGCCTTCTTAATTGTTTTAAAATCTATTCCCAATTCTTTGGCTATGCAAACAGCTACCAGAGAATTCTTTACATTATGAATTCCGGGAATTTTCAAATTAAGAGAACCAAGTTCTTCACCTTTATACTTTACGGTAAACGTGCTTGTAAATTTGTTATGGGAAATATCTAATGCACGGATATCTGCCTGCGCCGTAAGTCCGTATGTAAAAACTTTTTTATTTATCTGGGGAATAATGTCCTGCAATGCAGGCTCATCCATGCAAAGGACAACAAAGCCGTAAAAAGGAACTTTATTTGCAAATTCGACAAAGGCAGATTTAATATCATCCAAGTCTTTGTAAGTATCCAGATGTTCGCTTTCCAAAGTTGTTAAAGCTGCAATAGTAGGAGTAAGTTTTAAAAACGTTCTGTCGAACTCATCGGCTTCAACTACAATAAATTCTCCCTGTCCCAATCTCGCATTGGTTCCTCCAAGGCCGCTTAACTTACCGCCGACAATAATCGTAGGATCAATACCGCCTTCTGTTAGGGTTAGACCAACCATAGAAGTAGTTGTGGTTTTGCCGTGTGTGCCTGCAATGCCTATCCCGTATTTCATGCGCATACATTCCGCAAGCATTTCGGAACGTTTTATAATGGGAATCTTCCTTTCTATTGCAGCTTTAACTTCGGGATTATCTAATGAAACCGCAGATGAATAAACAAGTACATCAATATCTTTTAAATTTTCCGGTGAATGACCCTCGTAAATTTTCATTCCCAAACTATCCAACCGCGCCGTAATTTCCGTTAAAGCTTTGTCGGAGCCAGAAATTTCAAAACCCTGGTTCATTAATATTTCCGCTATACCGCTCATTCCAATTCCGCCGATTCCCACAAAGTGAACCTTTTTTATATTATTAAACATAATTTAACTTTCCAATCTCTCTTTTATCTCATGAAATTTTGCAATCAATTCTTTTTCATTTTCATAATAATAAGTTCTAATTAAAATCCTCCTTCTTCTGTTTTTAATTTTTAATCTGATAAAACGAACCGGGCGGCGTTTTGTCCGCACTTCGGATCTGAATATTTTAATTTCGGAAATCTGATCAATTAAAAAAGTCTTTTTATAACGCCTGGAAATAAAAGATATTTGGTTATCGCTTATTTCCAGGTGCCTGTTTAAATATAAATTGTACAGCAAAGCTATTAAAGAGACACATACTATAATTGCAAAGAAATAAATTATGGGATCCTTTGTAATAAGTTTAAAAGAATTTTCTACAAACTCGCCTCTTATAATTGCATAGAGCAAAAATGCAACAAAATATATAATTGTCGATTGATAATAAAACGACATATTATATTTAAAAATTTTTATATTTTTTTGCTCATTTTCCATTGTTAAGCACGCACATATTTTATTGCATTGTTTGCTATAATTGCGGCGGCATCCGGCTTGCCGAATTCAAGTGAATTCTTTCTTAAAGTATCTAGCTTATCTTTATTACAAATTAAAGAGAAAACTTTTTCTGTAAATTCGTTTTTCAAATTCTTATCTTCTATAAGAACAGCAGCACCTTTATCGGCCAAAGACTTTGCATTATAGTACTGGTGGTTTTCGGCTACATTAGGAGACGGAACCAGTATTGACGGAATTCCGAGTACTGTTATTTCCGCAATTGTGGTAGCGCCAGCTCTAGACAAAACCAAATCGCAGGCCGAATAAGCAAAATTCATATTATCTATGAAAGGCATAACCTTAATAAAATCAGAAGCAAAATGCTTGTATCTTTCAAAATATATTTTTCCCGTCTGCCATATAAGTTGAATTTTCATTTCAACAAATTTATTAATTGATTCTGCAACAGCCTCGTTAACAGAACCTGCACCAAGGCTGCCACCAAACACAAATAATGTCTTGTATTCATGTGATAAATTAAATTCACGTATTCCTTCTTCTTTGGAAGGTTTGGTTATACTTTCCCTTACCGGATTCCCGGTAAGAAACAATTTTTCCTTTTTACGAAAATATTTTTTTGAATCTTCAAAACTAATATGAATTTCCTCCGCATATTTTTCCAGCAGCCTGGAAGTTATACCGGGATAGCTGTTCTGTTCCAGAAGCAAAATTTTTGCGCCCATTACGGAAGCACCCCAAATAGCAGGCCCGGAAACATACCCGCCTGAGCCAATTGCCACTTTTGGTTTAAAACTCATATTAATTAAAAGAGACTGCATTAATGAAACAATTAATTTTAAGGGAAACAAAACGTTTTCAAAATTCATTTTACGGGAAAAACCTTTTATCCATATCGATTTAAATTTAAAACCTAACTGCGGAACAACTCTTCCTTCAATTTTTGATTTTGTACCGACAAATAAAATTTCGGCTTCGGGAACCAGCAATCTAATCTTTTCAGCAACTGCAACTGCCGGAAACAAATGTCCGCCGGTTCCTCCTCCCGCAAATAAAAATCTGTATGGTGTTCTAACTGTTTTCATATGCCGCTTCTTCGTCCGTAACCGGTTCTTCTTCCGGTTTATGTTCAATTGAATTTGATATAGCAATGTTAACAAGAATTCCAACCGAAATACAAAGCAAAATTAAAGACGTTCCGCCGTAACTTATAAAAGGCAGCGGAAGCCCTGTGGTAGGCACCATTCCGCTTGCTACCGCAATATTTATAAAAGCATAAACAGAAATTGAAAATGTAATTCCGAATGCTAAAAGCTGCCCGAATCTGTCCTTAGCTTTTTTTGCGACCAATATACCCGCCGTAAACAAAATAAGGTACATAATTAAAATTACCATAGAACCAACATAACCCAGCTCTTCGCCGAGAATTGCAAAAATAAAATCGCCGTATGCTTCCGGCAGAAATAAATTACTTTGCAGGCTTTGACCCATTCCAACCCCGAAAATATGACCGCTACCCAGTCCGATTAAAGCTTGCCTTACCTGAATGTTGGGTGCGCCGCCGTGCTGCAGGCTGGTTATAAATGTTAATATCCTCTCTCTTGAATGTGCAAACAACATTGCAATAATTGCGCCTATAATTAAACAGGAAAAAGCGGATAACAGAATATGACTTAACTTTGCTCCGCCTACATACAGCAAAGTTAAAGATATAAACATTAAAAGAATACCGTTGCTTACATTTGGCTGAATGAATACAAGTAATGAAATAATAATAATCCAAAAGAAAAGGTACGTAAATCCTTCTTTAAATTTCCCGAGCAGCTCTTTTTTATCTTCCATCATAACAGAGAGGTGAATAAGCAAAATTAATTTAGCAAGATCTGCCGGCTGAAAAGAGAAAATTCCAAGCCTTATCCACCTGCCTGCACCGTTTATTTGCGGTGCTACAAACAAAGTAATTAATAAAAGGAACGTAACAATAAAAATTGCCGGTTTGCTGTAGCTTTTATAAAATTCATAGGGAACAATACTGAATATGGTCAAAACCAATATACCCAACCCTACCTTTGCAAAGTGTGAATTAAATAAATGGAACAGGCTGTCGAATTTGAATTCGCTGTAAGTGCTGCTGGCACTCATAACAATTATCAATCCTATCAGCATTAAAATAAAAACATCAAGGTATATTATTACAGCAAGTTTTTTCATTTATAATTTATTCACCGCTACTTTAAATACTTTTCCTCTTTGTTCATAATTATCAAACATATCAAAGCTTGCACATGCGGGGGAAAGCAGAACAACTTCATTAAGTTTTGCTTCGCTGTCCGCAGCAAGCACGGCTTCTTCAAGAGAATTTTTAATTTCTACCTTAACAAAAGAATGAAAGAAGTTAAATATTTTATCAGCCGAAGAGCCTATTGCATAAATTTTTACAACTTTCTCTTTAACAAGATCCTTAATTTTATCATAATCATTTCCTTTATCCTGCCCGCCGAGAATAAGAAAGATTGGTTCCTCAAAGCTGCGCAGAGCATACCACACAGAATCCACATTTGTCGCTTTGGAATCGTTTATAAACTTTACGCCGTTAATTTTTCTTACAAGTTCAAGCCGGTGCTCAACTCCTTTAAAAGAACTTAAGGCTTTTTTAATCTTTTCGTTATCGCACTTTAATATTTTTGCAATTGTAATTACAGCCATTGCATTTGCAATGTTATGCTCGCCTTTCAAATTGATTTCATTTGTGCCGCATGAAAATTCCATAAAGCTGTCTTCGTTAAAAATTACGTTATCATTTAAAACATAAGCGCCGAAAGGCTGGGCTTCTTTAAGAGAAAAATAATAATCGTTACTTTTATGTTCGGTTATATAATCTATCAGCGTTTCATCATCTTTATTAAGAATTAAATAATCGCTTTCATCCTGATTTTTATATATCCTTAATTTCGATTGGATATAGTTTTCAAAATTATTTCCGTAGCGGTTAAGATGATCGGGAGTAATGTTTAATACGGCCGCAATACCGGGTTTAAAAACGTCAATAAAATCAAGTTGAAAACTAGAGACCTCAAGAGAAACAAATTCATCTTTCTTTACATCAAGTACAAGTTCAGAAAACGCAAGGCCTATGTTTCCTGCCGAATAAGTTTTCTTGCCACATTCGTTAAGGACGTGGCTGCATAAACTTGTTGTAGTTGTTTTTCCGTTAGTTCCCGTAATAGCTATAATTTTTCCTTTACAAAACGAAGCTGCCAGTTCAACTTCGCTTACTACTTTAATTTTTCTTTCTAATGCTTTTTTAATAACCGGTGCATCGGAAGGTACACCCGGGCTGACCACAATTAAATCGCAGTCATAAACCTTTTCCGAATGGCCTCCTGTTTCAAATTCAATATTATTATCCATCAGCTTTTTAATAGAATCCGCAAGCTTATCATCATTCCCGTTGTCGCTAACAAACGGATTTCCGCCCAAGGCTTTAATTAATTTAGCTGCGCCAACTCCGCTTCTTACCGCACCAATAACCGATATTTTTTTGTTTTTTATTTCCATCATCTTACCTTAAACGATGCCAAACTAACAATAGCTAATATAATTGCAATAATATAAAATCTCATTACAATTTTCGGTTCCGGCCATCCAAGCATTTCAAAATGATGATGTATTGGAGCCATTTTAAAAACTCTTTTTCCCTCGCCGTATTTTCTTTTTGTGTATTTAAAATAAAGCCTCTGAATAATAACCGAAACTGTTTCCATAAAAAATATCCCGCCTAGAATCGGGATTAGTAATTCTTTCTTAATTAAAACAGCCAGAATACCGAAAGCTCCTCCAAGAGCAAGAGAGCCGGTGTCACCCATAAATACCTGTGCAGGATATGAATTGAACCAGAGGAACCCGAGTGAAGCACCCACCACTGCTGCAACAAAAACAGTTAACTCGCCTGCGCCGGGCAAATATATTATGTTCAAATAATTTGAATAGATAGCATTGCCGCTTACATAACTTATAACTGCAAGTGCAAGCATTACTATTGTAGTCACGCCTATTGCAAGCCCATCCAGGCCGTCAGTTAGATTAACTGCGTTGGACGTTGCGGTAACAATAAATACAACTACCGGGATATATAAAATTGAAAAATCCAAATTTACATTCTTTAAAAACGGTACGGTAGTTAACGTATTTATCCCTGCAAACTGAGGCGAAAAATAAATTACCGCACCTACAAGTAATCCGATTAAAACCTGTCCCAATAATTTGTATCTTGCAATAAGTCCGTTAGGTAATTTCTTTACAACTTTTAAATAGTCATCCAAAAAGCCAACGAGGCTTAACCAAACAGTTCCTGTAAGAATTAAGATAATATAAATGCTGTATATGTCCGCCCATAAAATAACGGGAATAACAATAGATAAGATTATTATAATACCACCCATCGTCGGCGTTCCGGCTTTTGACCAATGAGATTTCGGCCCATCGATCTTTTTTGCTTCTCCTATTTGTTTCTTCTGCAAATATCTAATAAGCTTTGGCCCTAAGTAAAGTGACAGAAAAAGCCCGGTAATTGCAGCAAGTGCAGACCTGAATGTAAGGTACCGGAATATCTTAAATCCCGGCGGACTGAAAACTTTATTTATATATTCAAACAAATAGTAAAGCATTAATTATCATTCCCGGCTTCAATCGTTTTAATAAATTCTTCCATTTTCATTCCCCTGGAACCTTTAACCAGAAGAACAGTATTTTCCAAATCTAAATTCGATAAAAATTTATTTAGCAAATTCCTATCCTTAAAATAACGGCAAATAATTTTGGAGCTTTGCAATTCATCAGACAGATATTTCATTAACTTACCAATTAAAAATACCCGGTCGATTTTATTTTTCTTTATTGATGCGGCTAGTTGTTTGTGCAGTTTAATGCCGCTCTCTCCCAGCTCAAACATATCGCCTAAAACCGCTATTTTTTTATTATACTTCTTAATTTTTTGTAATAGATCCAAAGCAAGTTTCATGGAATCGGGATTTGCATTGTATGTATCATCAATTAAAATAAAATTTTTAAATTCCTTGATATTTATTCTTTTATCTACTGCAATTAATTTCTTTGTAGCCTCATAAATTTCATCTTTTGTCAGGCCTATTTTTAAGGCAACAGAAGCAGCAGCCACATAATTTTGTGCATTCTGTTCACCGTAAATAGGAAGAGATAAATCCAGTTTTTTATTCTTATATTGAATTTGGATTCTACTTTGTCCGCTGTTTTCAAAACCTTTTATTTTGCCTTTAACGTCGGAGTTATTACTAAAGCCGAACGTAATTCTATTGTTATAATTCTTCATCGTATTTTTAAGCAGAGGATCATCGTTATTTATAAACAGAATTCCTTTTTTTAAAAAAGCAGATTCAAAAAGCGCGGCTTTTTCTTTTAATACTCCTCTTTTATTTTTTAAAAATTCAAGATGCGAATTTCCTATGTTTGTTATTAAAGCATAATCCGGCTGTGCAATGTTTGCCGTATATGCAATCTCTCCAAAATGATTCGTTCCTAATTCCAGCACTAAAAAATCATAAGATTGATTTGTACTTAGTATGGTTAAAGGAACACCAATGTGATTATTATTATTACCTTCTGTTTTGTTTACTTTAAATTTTGAACTTAATAGTGCTGCAATTATTTCTTTGGTGGTTGTTTTACCGGCACTGCCGGTTATGCCGATAATTTTAGTATCGAGTTTGTTTCTCCAGGTTCCCGCCAAGTTACCAAGAGTTTCGGTTGTATCTTTAACGGTAATTACAGGCAAATCCAAATCAGTAAATTTCTTATATTGCCTTTCGTTAATAATAATTGCAGAAGCTCCTTTTTTTACCGCCTCCCTAACAAAATCATGCCCGTTAAAATTTTCTCCGTTTATCGCAATAAAAATTTCTCCTTTTTTAATTGAACGTGAATCGATAGATACGGAAGCAGCTGGTTTATAATTGTCGGGATTATAAATAACAGCACCCGGCAGGTTGAATACGTCTTCCAATGTTAGTAGAATTTTCTTCATATATTTAAATATTTCTCCGCGGCTTCTTTATCGGAAAAATGTTTTCTAACTCCGTTAATTTCCTGGTAATCTTCGTGTCCTTTCCCGGCAACAAGAATAACCGCATTGTCCCCGGAATTTTCTATTGCATATTTTATCGCTTCGTCTCTGTTTTCCATTACTTTATAGTTGTCTTTTGTCATTCCTTTTTTAATTTCTTCTATTATGTCTACCGGATCTTCAAACCGCGGATTATCCGAAGTTATAATTGCCTGCTTGCTAAACTCACCGGCAATTCTGCCCATTACCGGTCTTTTGGATTTATCCCTATTGCCACCGCAGCCGAAAACGGTATAAACCGGAAGTTTATCTTTTGTAATTTTCTTAATTGCTCTTAATGCTTTTTCAAGGCTGTCCGCCGTATGTGAATAATCTATAATAACCTTTTTATTTCCCTTGCCTATAACTTCAAATCTTCCCGGAACTTGTTTTGTATTTTTAATACCTTCTACGGCAGTGTCAGCATCAATACTTAACAAGACACATGAGGCAAAAGCCGCACATGCATTAAATGCGTTGAACTCTCCGATTAATTTAGTTGCAACAGAATAAATTTTATTTTTATAGGAAATAGTAAATGAGGTGCCGTTAAGATCATAGTTAATATTACTAATAAAAAAGTCCGCACCCGGCAGTGTACCATAAGAAAATAACTTAGCTTTGGAATTATTAATAAGAGCTTTACTATTAGAATCATTAATGTTGTACACTCCGAATGCAGACTTAGTGAGGGTGTTAAATAAAATCTTTTTAGCTTCGAGATAATTTTCAAATGTTCCGTGAAAATCCAGATGATCCGATGTAATGTTTGTAAAAACACCGGCGGAAAAATGCAAGCCGTAAACTCTGTTAAGCGAAAGAGAGTGAGAAGAAACTTCCATTACGGCATGCGTGCAATTTTGATTATACATTTCAAGAAGCATTTCATTAAGATCATTGGCTTCCGGTGTAGTAAGCTTTGATTTAACTTCCGTATTGCCTATAAAATTGGAAATTGTTCCCATTAACCCGGTTTTGTTTCCCGCAGTTTCCAAAATATTTTTTATGTAATAAGAAGTAGTGGTTTTTCCGTTAGTACCGGTTATGCCGATTAGTATTAATTTTTTTGAAGGCTCGTTAAACAACCCGTTTGATAATTCCGCTAATGCAATGCGACTGTTTGCCACCAGAATTTTTACAATGCCCGAATGAGTAAACAATTCATCAGGCAAGGTTGAATTATCTTCCAGCACCACTGCAATTGCGCCTTTATTTATTGCGTCCGGTATAAATTTGTGTCCGTCTGTCTTATATCCTTTTATTGCAACAAACACGGAGTTATTAATAACCTTCCCGGAATCATAGTAAATCCCGGATATATCTTTGCGAAGAACCTCACCGGTTACCTGGATTGCGCTAACACTATTTAATAGTTTGGTTAATTCCATTAATACACAACTGCTCCGGTTACTTCCGGTTCTTTGCAATCTAAAATACAGGTTAGCCCCTTATGAATTTTTTCACCGGGCTGAATACTTTGAGCATAAATAAACCCTGTGCCCTGTACTTTATAATTAATTTTGAGTTTAGATAAAACTGAAATAGCTTCTCTTAAAGAATTATTTTTCAAATCCGGCATAACGCCGGGGTTAAAGGGTATTCTGTTTGTTAAATTATTATTTACAGCAGTTTTTACAGTATTGACCTGAATTGGGCTTTTAGTATTTTTAGCAAACAATCCTTCAATTTCTTTTTTCTCTTCGTACTTATCTTTATTTTCATTTTGAAATTTTGACGGGCTTAAATTTATAATTCGTTCCGCAACATTCTTAAAAATAGGTGCGGCAACAGAACCGCCGTACTTACCTATTTTTGGAGAGTTAACTAATATTAAACAAACTATTTTAGGTGTATAAGCCGGAAAGAAACCTACAAAAGAAGAATTATAATCTACCTTCGAATATTTACCGTCAATTAATTTTTCGGATGTCCCTGTTTTACCTCCGACTAAAACAGAACTTATTTTCGCATTTACTCCGGTGCCTTCCTCCACTACATCAACAAGCAGCTTCCTCATCTTCTCAGAAGTTTTTTCGGAGATAACTTTTCTTATCAGCTTAGGCTGATTCCTGAAAACAATTTTGCCGCCGTGTTCAACTTCCTTTTCAATTATTTCCGGCTGATACAAAAATCCTCCGTTTATAACCGCACAGTATGCAGTTATTAACTGAATCGGCGTAACGGTTACCCCGTAGCCGAAAGACATGAATGCTTTTGTAACAGCATTCCATTCGTTTGGCTTTCTTAATAAACCTCTTACTTCGCCGGGGAGTTTTATAAAAGTATAATTTCCAAAACCGAATGCTCTTAAATATTTATAATATGTATCGTTATTAATTCTTTGAATCAATTTAGACATACCGATATTGCTGGAAACAATAACTACCTGCCCGGCAGTTAACCAGCCGTTTTTATGATCATCCGTTATATAAACATTCTTGAATTTATATCTTCCGTTATCGGCAAATACTTCCTGGTTAAGGCTGCATAAATTATTATTAAGTAAGGATGCCATAGAAAAAGTTTTAAATGTTGAACCGGGTTCGTATGTATCCGTAATTGCCCGGTCCCGTCTGACGGAATTACTGTACAGCCAATATTCGTTCGGATTATAATCAGCAATGTTTGCAAGTGAAAGAACTTCACCGGTATTGGGATCCATTATTATTCCAACTGCCGAAGTTCCACCGAATTTTTCAAGGCCGCTTCTTAATTCATCTTCTAATATAGACTGGTAAGTTTTATTTATTGTAAGGTATAAATTAAGCCCGGGTACGGCAGGTTTTGTTTGTTCCTGCGCTACGGTAACCATATCGCCAATAGCGTCTCTTAAAATTACCATGCTGCCGTTATCGCCGGCCAGTTTATCATCAAATGTTTTAGCAACACCTGCAACCCCATGGTAATCATCTCCCACATAACCAAGAATATGCGATGCGAGATCTTTATAAACATAAACTCTTGTAGGATCGCTTTTATGGAACAGCCCGTTTACTTTAAAATCTTTTAGCAGCATTGCCTTTTCTGCCGGTGCTTTTTCTTCAATACAAACTGTTCTGCCGGTTTTATTCATTAACGACAGATAGTATTCTTTACCTTTACCGAAAACTTTTGAAAATTTATCAGCAATTTTTATTTTGCCTTTTTTGCTAACCATTCGTAAATCGAGATAGTAAGAAACATCATTCCGGTTGTACACAAGCAGAGTGCCGTTTCTGTCAAAAATTAGTCCTCTTTCAGCTTTAATTTTTTCAACGGTCATTTGCTGCCGCTGGGCATAGTATTTAAATTCATCGCTTTTAATTATTTGAACATCAAACAGCCTGTAAGCCAAAGCAATAAACAAGACGAAAATAATTACTATAACTTCCAATGCCCTAGTGTTATTCATATTTTTTTTCTATTTCCTTAGAAATTTTATCTATCCTTTCTTTGCTTACCTTAAATACTATCGGCGGTTCTACTCTTCTAACCATTCCCAAATCATCCTGCGCTAATTCCACAATTCTTTCTTCCGAAGATAATAACTGGTCTTGTGCAGTTAAATTTACCTTCCAATTTTTTACTTCGTTTAATTTTTCTTCTGCCAACACATTTTGCTTGGTTATTTTTTCACACTCCAGTTTTAATCCCACGTAAAAAAGGGTTAAAAAAGTTGACGAGATAAAAACAAAAACAATAAACACAATCATCGGTTTGGCACTTTTCTTCATATTCTTTCTGCGGCTCTTAATTTTGCACTTCTTGCCCTGTAATTTTTTTCGATCTCTTCAGCCGGGGGAACAAGAGGTTTTCTAGTTAAAATATTCAGTCTTCTTTCTTTATTGCATTTACAAACCGGATATTCTTTGGGACAAATGCAATCAAGTTCCTCATATTTAAATGCTTCTTTTACAATTCTATCTTCCAAAGAATGGTAAGTTAACACAACAATTCTGCCTCCCGGCAGTAGAAGATCAACAGCCTTTGCAAGAAACTTTTTTAAAACTTCCAATTCATCATTAACATAAATTCTTAACGCCTGAAAAACTCTGGAAAGAGTTTTTGTCTTATATCTTAAAGGTGTTATGCCTGAAATTATTTCACTAAGTTCCAATGTTGTTTTTATCCTTTTGGCTTTTCGTACATCAGCAATTTTACTTGCTATCCGTCTTGCATTTTTTTCTTCACCGTATTTAAAAATAATATCCGCAATTTCTTTTTCGGAAAAAGAATTTACAACATCTTCCGCAGTAATTTCTTTTGTTTTATCCAATCTCAAGTCCAGCTTTGCTTCGTTTCTATATGTAAAACCGGAGCCGGGGTTATCCAGTTGAAACGACGAAACTCCCAGGTCTGCAATTATGCCGTTAAAGCCTGCAATCGATTCAATTTTAGAAATAACATCAATTTGCGAAAAGTTAAAGTTATAAATCTTAATCCGGCTGTCATTATTAAATTTTTTCCTTGAAAAATTAAATGCATCCTTATCAAGGTCGGTAGCAATAATACCGGCATCTTTATTTAATTTTAATAAGAGTCCTTCGGAGTGTCCGCCGAAACCCAGGGTGCAGTCGAAATAAATACCGGATTTATCGGTAATCAGATATTCCAAAGATTCATTTAACAAAACCGGCGTATGATGACTATCCACCAAGTGCCATAACTTTTGCTGCAATCTGTTCGTATTTTTCTGGTGATTGATTTTTGTATTCCGCATAAGTTTCAGGATCCCAAAGTTCAATTGTTTGAAGCGCACCAAGTATTAAAACTTCCTTTTCTATTTTTGCATATTGTAAAAGGCTTTGGGGTATTAGAATTCTGGATTGAGAATCCAAAGTATCCTCGGCGATATTTTCAGAAATCAATCTAATAAATTTAGCATCGTCCGGCTTAAAGTGATTTAGCTTAATTAATTTTTGTTCGATTTGCTGCCAATAATCCAGAGGATAAAGATCGATACAGGTTGAGGTACCTATAGTCATTATAAAGGTATCGTTAGCCTCTGCAGAAATATGCTTTCTTAATTTTGCAGGAATACTAATTCTACCTTTGGGATCGACTGCATATGTAAATTTACCTCTGAACACCGCAAATCCTTTTGTTGACAAAAATCTCCACTTCTCCCCACTACCCTCCAAAATAAGGGAAAATTTTTGGGAAAGTCAAGAAAAATCTTACTTATTCTCAACAAATTTTTTCGATGCCAAAGGCAACTCATACTTTATTCATATTTTTAAGAACAACAACGAGTAGAAATAAAGAAAAAAGAATTTAAAAAGATATTGCGAAGAAGAAAATTGAAGAATGAAAGA
>JBJKSH010000097.1:0-2642 GCA_046704255.1 Ignavibacteriaceae bacterium
GCAATTGTAATAAATAAAAAAACGGCTGCAAGAATCATTCTGTTAATATTCAACTGCAAAGGTCCGATTCTGGAAGCAGCCGTTGAAAAGGCAAACGACGAACCCGACCAGCAGAATGAAGCCATTAAACCGCTAAGCTCTCCGAGATATGGCATTTGTTATTGTTTATAATAAAAAAATTTCAGCATTTAAAATTATAATTATTTATCCACTTTACACAATCCTTAACATGCTAATTCTTTTTAATAAAATATTTTATTGACAAACAAAAAAATATATTTTAAGTTACAAATGCATCGAAGAAAAAATTTGAGAGTTTTTTCTACACTTTGTAATATTTGTATGGCTAAAAAAAAATTTACAAGATTACCCGGTAATAAATATTCCACCTGCAGGCTCCCTATCAACTTATCAATAATATTATTTAACAAATTTTAAGGAGACAAAAATGGACGACGTAAATGTTCCCGTTGCAAGTCAACATCAACCGGTAAGTTTTGGTGACTGGATGCTTACAATGCTGCTGTGTGTAATTCCTCTTGTAAATATTGTAATGCTTTTTGTTTGGGCATTCGGATCCGGTACTAATCCGAGCAAATCCAATTGGGCTAAGGCTAGCCTTCTTTGGGCAGTTATAGGAATTGTTTTGTGGGTACTTGTCTTTGGAGCTTTATTTGCGTCTTTCTATAAAGGATAAAAAACAAAAAGAATATTTCCGGGAAAAAGTATATAAGTAATTGGGGAAAGTGAAAAGGGAATAGCCGGTTGTTTAGTGTAAATGACCATGTTTACAATTAACCGGTAATCATTGGCCGTTTACTGTTCTCTAATAACTATTCCCTATTTATTATTGCTTATACATTTATTATTGCTTATACATTAATTATTGCTTATAAACCCAAAAATTGTTTTTATCTAATTATTCAATTAATTTTAAGAATAAATTATAAAGAAATGGTAAAATATTGGAAGAAACAAACAGAACGAACCCGGGGAATGTTGATGAATCTAATATAGGGCAAAATAAAGGAACGGGTCCGGATGATCAGACTAAAACCAAAGCGGCTTCAAACAGAAAACCCAATTATTACAGGAGAAGGAAACATCACTATCCGGGGCAGCAGTACTTCCACCAGGAAAAAACCGAATTTAAGAAATTATCTATTGTTATTCCTTTATATGACGAAGAAGAATCCATAATCCCGCTCTCTAATGAAATTAAAAAAACTCTTAAAAGCATCGCAATAGGTTACGAGGTAATATTTGTTGACGACGGCAGCAGGGACAATTCATTAAACGTTGTTAAAGATATTTGCAAGCAGGATAGAAGATTTAGATATGTAAGCTTTAGAAAAAATTACGGCAAATCCGCAGCTCTGCAAATGGGCTTTAAAGAAGTTACGGGCGATGTAGTTATTACTATGGATGCCGACCTTCAGGACGACCCGGCAGAAATTATAAATTTATTAAAGAAGCTTACCGAAGGATTTGACCTTGTTTCCGGCTGGAAGAAAACAAGATTTGATCCATTTATAAAAAAATACTCTTCACGGTTTTTTAATTTTACAACCCGAGTAATGAGCGGAATTAAAATTCATGACTTTAACTGCGGATTAAAAGCATACCGCCGCGAAGTTATAGACAGCATTAAAATATACGGAGAGCTTCACAGGTATATACCGGTGCTTGCAGATTGGGGCGGGTTTTCCGTAACAGAAATTCCCGTAAAGCATCATCCCCGGAGATACGGTAAAACCAAATTCGGAATCTCCAGGTTTTTTAAAGGTTTTATCGATTTAATTACCGTTATATTTTCTACAAGGTATATTAAACGGCCTATGCACTTTTTCGGATTTCTAGGCGCGGTGTCGTTTATCGTTGGATTTGGCGTTCTTGTTTATTTAACTATCGATTGGATTAACGGACATGCCTTAAGCAACAGGCCGGTGCTCTTCCTTGGCATGTTATTAATTATTGTCGGCGTTCAGTTTTTTATATTCGGATTATTGGGAGAAATGATAGTGAGAATTTCTATTGATGAAAAAGAATACGTAATAAAAGATAAAGGCTGAGTGTTATAAAAAAATTTAAATTAACCTGCCCGATAAAATTGTTAACCATTAAAGTAATTATAAACTTAAATACCATCTGATTAATGAAGATAACAATCCTTTCGACTGCCTATCCGCTGCGGGGAGGTATAGCACATTTCAACGGGCTGCTGTTTAAAGAATTATCCGAAGGTAACGAGGTAAATGTAATTACTTTTAAAAGACAATACCCTTCAATCTTATTCCCCGGGAAAAGCCAATTAGAAGCAGGAGATACTTTAGAAAAAATTCCTACTTTGCCTATTGTGGATTCAATTAATCCGATAAATTGGATACGAGTAGGATTGAAAATAAGGAAAGATAAGCCGGATCCTTTTGATATTAAAATACTGGATGCCTTTTTTCGGTCCCTGTTTCGGAACCGTATGCAGGCTGGCTAAAAAAAACAAGAAAACAAAAGTTCTAACAATTTGTGATAACGTAATACCTCACGAAAAAAAGCCCGGGGATATTTCGTTTACAAAATATTTTTTCAACGTTGTTGATTTTTTTGTATTACTGTCTGAAAAGGTTCAGGCCGATTTATTAAAG
>JBJKSH010000098.1:0-10938 GCA_046704255.1 Ignavibacteriaceae bacterium
GCGGAACGGTTGTTGACGTAAATAAAAATTCGATCCAGGAGATGCAAGTAGTTACGGGTGCCTTTAATGCCGAATACGGACAGGCAATGAGCGGTATTGTTAATATTGCAACTAAAACCGGCGGCGATCAAACACACGGTAACTTTACCATTTACGGCGGAAGTTACGTAACAAATAATTATAACATATTCGATGGCCTTCAAAAAATTGATCCTCTATCCGATAGATGGATTGAAGGTTCTTTAAATGGTCCGATTATTAAAGATAAATTGTTTTATTATGCCGATGCAAGGTATTATTACGATGCCGGTTACCTTTACGGACAAAGGAAATATAATGTTTGGGATATTACCAATTCCCAGGCTGCCAACGAAACCGATTGGATTATTCAGCAAACCGGTAATAATCAAATGGTTCCCATGGCACCATATTTGGAAGCATACCTTCAAGGTAAATTAACTTACAAAATTTCTCCCCAGTTTAGAATTTCGTATGATTACATCCTCGATAATTCCCGCGGCAAGGATTATAATTTTCAATATAAATATAATCCCGACGGCGAACTAAGTAATTTTAAAAAAGGTTATTTAAACACACTAACACTAACGCAGACCCTAAGCAGCAATACTTATTACAAAGTCGGCTTATCATATTTTTTCAGAGATCAAAGAGATTATCTTGATACGGCAAATTTTGCACTTTCCGATTTATTTACAAGAAAAGATCCATTTAATCAGCATTACGTACATACTGCGTTATTAACAGCTCCGGAAGGTTCCTTTTATACCGGCGGTACAGATATGTACCACGGTGTTCGTAATACAAGTACTTATGTATTGAAGTTTGATTTGACAAGCCAGGTTACACAAAATCATGAAATAAAGGCAGGTATTTTATTTGATCAATATCAGCTTTACCTTCATAATATAAATCTTCATATGTCTACTGTTGATAATAACCGCGATCCTATAACCGATCATATTCCGTATCTGGAACAGCCCGTTGTTATTCCTACAATTGAAAGCTCCGATAATCTGTTATACTTACATAAACCCTGGCAGTTTTCAGTTTATGCACAGGATAAGATGGAGTATAAATCTTTAATTGTTAATTTCGGTTTAAGGTTTGATTATTTTCATCCGGATGGCCAGGTATTAGCGGATCCTTCCGATCCCAACATTTATCTGCCTTTAAAGCCGCAGAACCAGGATAGTGTTGTAGCACCCGGCGGAACACATGCACAGGCTGTTGCAAAAAGAATGACATACTGGTACAAAAATGCTTCTAACAAATGGCAGCTTAGCCCCAGACTCGGTGTTGCATTTCCTATTACGGAAAGAGGAATTGTTCATTTTTCTTATGGCCTGTTTTTCCAGATTCCTTCCTTTGAAAGATTATATGAAAACCCCGGTTATAAACTTCCTGTTACAGGAGGCAGTACAAATCTTGGAATTGTCGGCAATCCAGATCTTAAACCCGAACAGACAACAAGCGGTGAGTTAGGATTGCAGCAGCAATTGACAAATGATCTCGCGATCGACATTACAGGTTTCTTTAGGGATATTAAAAATCTTGCAGGAACTTTTAATCAAATTCAATATGTATTCGGAGGATCAAAAATTTACAGTGAGTATGTTAACTCGGATTTCGGATTTGTACGCGGAATAGTTCTTTCTGTGGATAAAAGATTCAGCGGCGGACTTTCTGCTACTTTGGATTATACATTTTCAATTGCCAAAGGTAATGAATCTGATCCTGCCACTGCATATAACTTAAGGAATAGCGGCACCCAGGCTCCAAGCCAATTAATTCCGTTAAATTGGGACCAGAGACATACTGTAAATGTAACTTTTAATTATGTAAGTCCCGATGAATGGGGAGGAAGCCTTATCTTCCAATACGGCAGCGGGTTGCCTTATACTCCGTTAAATATAATAAGTGTAGGCGCTTTAAACACAAATTCCCAAAGTATGCCCGCTACTTATGATTTGAATTTACGTTTATATAAAGACTTTAAAATCGGTGCGTCAACTCTTTCGGTATTCTTAAGAGTGGATAATGTTCTGGATACAAAAAATGCTACACAAGTTTATACGGATACCGGGCAGCCGGATTGGTCTCTTCAGGAACTTCAGCAAATTGCTATAAATCCTCCGCAAAGAGTTTCTACGGTTCAAGACTGGTATACGCGCCCTTATTATTATTCGGCTCCCCGCAGGATACAATTTGGAACATCAATTACATTTTAATGATGCAGGTTAACAGTATGCGAAAATTATTAATTTTTACTTTTATTTTAATAACGGCAAGTTTTGTCTTTGCACAGGAGCAAAGCCAGTTCATTCAATGGGCAAAGACTCATCGCGGCAACAGTTTGTACACTAGGTTCGGCATACTTAACGGAAACAGGATTGCGATAACTTTCCGTAATGACGGATCAATTTCCGGTACAAATCCCAACGATATCAGAGGTGCATGGCCCTATCCTCAAACACAAGATGGGTATATTGGCGATGTTACTCCGCTGGTGGGAATTCAACTGCCGGTTCGCGATTATAACGGAGACGGCATACCGGATACTCTTCATTCAGTTACAATTTCTCCTGGGCCAAGATCCGGGCAGGCTGCCAAGACTGATCCAAGAGACGGGCACTTCCAGGGTTTTGAGCCCGAACCCGGCTATTTGAACCAAAATCAAGATACTGTTGCAATGAGTCAAATTCCATCTTCCTGGCCTACATTCTGGCCGGACCATCCGGATTGGGTTGATTCTACGGGTAAGGCGGTTTGGGACGGTTATTTTGGCAAAGGTGTTATAAGAGCAGACCAGGAAACTTACTTTGTTATGGATGATGCTATGGATACAAGTCCTCAAATTAGAACTAACTTTTTATTTCATCCGGATTCAACCGATACCACTCGAAACGGCATGGGGCTGGTTGTAAGAGTAAGAGGGATGCAGTGGTCTCAGGTGCAGGCGCAGGATGTTTTATTCTGGCTATATGATATTACTAATATTTCTACAACAAATTATCAAAAAGTTGTCTTCGGTGAAATTGTTGGAGGGTGTGTAGGGGATGTCGGCCAAAATTATGTAGACTGCGGCGATGATCTCGGATATTTTGATTTAAATAATAATCTAACATATACATGGGACAGTAACGATCAAACATCCGACCCGTTGTGGATTCCGTTAAACCAGGTATTGCCGGGGGTAAGAACTAATATCGGTTATGCCGGCTATGCATACCTGGAAAGCCCCGGTAACGGGTTTGACGGGATTGATAACGATAACGATGCTGTAGATCCCAGCAGCCCTGTTTTTCAGGAAAGTGATTTTACTTTTAACTCTTCGGCAAATTCTTATGTTGCTACCAGAACTCTTCATAGAACTGATGCGGGTACCAATCCTAATTGGCCGGATAACAAAATAATTCTTATCAACCCCGATACGTATGTAAGAACAGTTGTTGATCTGGATACTTTATTAAAAAGCGCAAATGATACAGCAATTGTTTATTCTCTTGGTGTTGCTTATAAAATTTATGACGGAGAAACTTTATTCGAAATACCGAATAATGGATTGGACGATAATCTTAACGGAATAATTGATGAAAACAGAGACCTTCACTATAAAAGAGTATTTAAAGACAGGAACGGAAATATTTTAAAACAGGAAATAAGACCGCTTGCATATAGAGATTATTTTACAGGCGGTGGTTTGGATAATACTTTAATTGATGAAAGAAGAGACAGCGGACCGGGGCAGATAGTTTCCGGTTGGGTTCCGGATTACAGCCAGCAGCCCGATCCTATTACAGGCAAATATCCCGGTAAAGTGGAAACGCATTGGTCCGGTGATGAAAACGGCGATTGGAACAGGCTTAAGGATGACGTTGGGGCAGACGGATTACCAGGTACACATGATATGGGAGAAGGAGACGGGATTCCAACCGAAGGTGAGCCGCATTTTGATAAAACAGATGTTAACGAATCCGATCAGATTGGCTTAACGAGTTTTAACTTTTTTAATCAAACCCAATCTCCGCCGATGAATAATAACGAAACTCTTTGGAACCGGATGAAACCGGGTTACTTTGATGTTATTCCGGCATTGCCGCAGGACGGTGATTTTATTTATGCATCCGGGTATTTCCCTTTGCTAGCAGATCGTACCGAACGTTTTTCGTTAGCTTTGGTTTTTGGAGCAGACAGTGCCCACATTTTTAAAAACAAACAAATTGCTCAAAAAATTTATAATGCTAATTATGATTTCTTAAAACCGCCTCCAAAGCCACACCTTACAGTTGTACCCGGGGATAAACAGGTAACATTAATCTGGGATGATAAAGCAGAAAATTATACTTCATTCCAGGGATATAAAATATACCGCTCTACAGATCCGGGATTTACGGAAGGCGGTGGTTCGCCTATTGCAACATTTGATGTTAAAGATAGTATTTGGGGATACTTTGTCCCTACGACACAAGACCTTGCGGAACTCCCAAGATTTTATCTCGGAAGCAATACCGGTTTGGTTCACAAATATGTTGATACACATTTACAAAACGGGCAGCGTTATTTTTATGCCGTAACTGCATATACGTCCGGGGATTCCAGGAATAATATTTACCCTGCCGAAGATCCGAAATTTATTACTGTAAACAGTAACGGTACCGTTCGTAACGATGTTAATACTGCTGCTGTCGTACCGCAATCATCTGTTGCCGGTTATGTCGGTCCGCAGGCGCCTAGCCTGCTTGGTCCCGCTCCCGGAACAACTGTATTCGGAACAGGTAAGGTATATTTAAACGTGGTTAATCCGGGTGCGGTTCAGAATAAAACATACAGAGTTACATTTGCATCGGATGTAGTTAACTACATTCCTGTTACTACTTCATATTCGGTTATAGATTATACAAATCCGAATTTACCGGACACCGTTCTTACGGCGCCTATTTCCGCAAATATGGATCCTGCGGAACAAGATAAAAACATGTTTGACGGAATGTATTTATCAGTAAATAATGATTGGAAAGTGGCATACGATACCGCAACATCCGGGTGGAATGTTCAATACAGCCAGAAAAATTATACAATTGCATTCAATGCTTTTTCACTCAGCTCTGTACTTCAAAAAGGATTGGAATACCCTGAAGATTATAACGTAGTATTTGATTCGAACCCGGCAGATACGTCATCTGCGCTTACTGTTACAAGGGTTGATAATAAAGGAAATCCGACAGGTCCGTTTTTGATTCCCAAATCTACTACTAACTTTAGAATTTATGATGCCGTAACAGGCCAGCCTGTTTCATACGCATATTTGCCCGGCAGCATTCAAAATACCTTTTCATTTCTGTCAAGGATAATTTTTCTTCAAAAAACGAAAACGGCCTCGAGCAAGGATACATCAATAATTACCTGGTATATGCAGATACTCGGGAATGATACTACTTATCATCATCCTACCACCGGAGATACATTAAAGATTAGAGTGTCAAAGCCTTTTTCCAGTTCGGATATACTTCAAATAACTACCAAGGCTGCAACTGTGGATAATAAAACAGCCGGTTCGCAACTGGATAGAATTCGTGTTGTACCTAATCCTTACCTTGCTGCAACAAGCCAGGAGCAGCCGCTTCCTCCTACTATTACAAGCGGAAGAGGCACCAGAAAAATATCCTTTATTCATTTACCAAGAAACTCAACAATCTATATTTATACTTCGCGGGGTGAACTTGTTAAGAAACTAACTATGCAGGATAATCAAAACATAGATGACGGTACGGTTAATTGGGATTTAACTACAAATGCAAACCTGGAAGTTGCATACGGGGTTTATTTCTATCTGGTAGATTCTCCGGTTGGTAAGAAGTATGGTAAAATTGCGATTATCAAGTAAGAGGTTTTTATGAAGAAATTTTTATTGATTTTTATAATTATATTGTTTGTCGGAACCGTAAGTGCACAAAACAAAGTCGGTACAACAGCCGCGCCTTTTCTTGGTATTGGTGCAGGCCCTACCGCAATAGGTATGGGCGGAGCATTTACGGCCGTAGCAAATGATCCCTCCGCACTTTATTGGAATCCTTCCGGTATATCCAGAACCGGTAAAACCGGAGTAATGATTGAGCATACAAATTACCTGCTTGGTACAAGCTATAATTTTTTCTCCGGTGTTGTTGCGCTGGATGAAAATAACGCTATTGGGCTAAGTGTTATAGATCTCGATTATGGTTCGGCAAGAGTTACAACTATTGAAAACCCGGACGGTACCGGTGAACAATGGAGCGCATTAGACCTTGCCGTAGGTTTATCCTATTCAAGGAATTTAACCGACAGGTTTTCAATCGGCGGCACAATTAAGATGATAAGCCAGAGGATTTGGCGCGAGTCTGCAACCGGCTGGGCGCTAGACGCCGGACTTTTGTACATAACTCCTTTTAACGGTTTGAAGATCGGTATGGAAATGTCCAACTTCGGTACGGATATGCAGATGACCGGCCAGGATTTGTATATAACACACAATCCAGATAAATCTGTATCTGGAGATAACCCCAACATACCGGCAGAGTATTATACAAGCAGTTATCCTCTTCCGCTGTTGTTCAGAATAGGGCTGTCAATGGATGTTTTAAAAACAACGGATAATACAATTACGCTTGCCGCAGATGCAATTCATCCCAGTGATAATAACCAGAGTGTTAATGTGGGTGCTCAATATATCTGGAATAAAATGATTTATGCGGAAGTTGGTTACAAATCTCTTGGCGTACAGGACAGCCAGGAAGGGTTAACGTTCGGTTTCGGGTTTGGATATGAATTAACATATAACCTTGTAATGAAAGTAGATTACGCTTATGAGGCTTTCGGTTTACTGCAGAACATTCAAAAGTTTTCATTGTCCTTAAGTTTCTAGATGGCAAGAATTACAATATATATTTTAATGGCTGCTTTTCCATATATAATTTATGCACAATCGGATAGCTCCTTAATTCCTGTTGAATTCGATTTTTATAAAGTGCTTACTCCGCCGGATGTTGGCGTGGGAATTAACGGAACTTTTAATAACTGGGGCAACAACCCGGACGGTACCGGTAATAACAAACACGTGCATCCTATGGATAATATTGGAAATAATAATTGGAAGACAATCATACCGATTGCAAAAGGCGTTTCCGAATATAAATTTGTTACTTACCAAATCGGCACAAACGGAGATACGATTGTCTCTTCATGGATTACGGATCCGACAAATTCAAACTTCGGCGGGCCTTATAATAACAGCAGGATGAATGTTGCCGACCCTATGATTTATTACCTGCAGCCGATGAATAACACTTCGATAAATATTAAGCAGCCTGTTATTTCTGCAAAAATATCATGGGCATATTCTTCAAAGATTAATCTTTCTTCGCTGAAATTTTTAGTAGATAATACCGCAATCCCAAATGCTCAGCAGTATTTCGATACAACTTCAAGAACTTTATCTTATACTCCGCCAACCGCATTTACTCCCGGAAAGCATGCGGTTGAATTATCTGTTTCAAACGATAAAAGTCTTATAGATGATGAGACAACTAATTTTACAGTAGTTAATGCGATAATTAACGCCCCTTACACTTTCGTTTTCGATCCGCTTTCGCCGAATTTTAAGCAAGTAGGAAAAATTAACCAGGTAGGAATAAAAGCAACATTTAACAATCTCGGTAACGATCCTATGGCAGGCCCGGACAGCGACGGGCTTTATAAAATTACGGTGCCGCTTCAAATAGGCATGCCTAACTTTTATCAATTTATAATTAACGGCGGGCAGTATATTGACGACCCGGATAATCCGTTAATGGAAAAAGATTTCGGTACAATCGTAGTTAAGCACGTTGATCCCGCACCGCATTTTGAAATTCTATATCCGCACCAGGGACAATTATTTACACCCGGGCAAAGCATAACTGTTAATGCAAACTTAATTGAAAGCGATTCCGGTTATGCAATTAATAAAGATTCGATTAAAATTTTTTTAGACGGAAATCCTTTAACAATTTCTTCAATAGATTCAATTGAAAATGGTGTTAGTATTCAGAGTACTCCTTATAAAATAACTCCCGGTAGGCATCAGTTGATGTTTACCGGGCAGGATACCGCCGGCATAAAGACCAAAGAATATTTAACTTTGGGAAGCTTTAACCAAAACACCGGGTATCATTATGTTGATAATGATTATGATGATTACGGTGCCGGTAATTATACTTATCCTAATTTTTCTGCAAAAGGTTCTGCCGATATAAAAGAAATTGATATAAATTCAAATGCTTCTAATGATTCCTTACTTTTTACAGTTTCACTTGCTTCAATAACGGATTATACACGTGTGGGATTTGAAATTGTAAATTCGCTTAACGGAGATATGTCGATTGCACCGGATAATGCTGCTATAAAAATTCCCGACGTTGCAAATAAAGGTATATTTTTTATCCTTGCTGCACCGGGATCTTCACAAAAAACAAAATATGATAATTTGGCTTTTGATAATTTCAACTTAACTTCTGCTGTAGACACTATAATTGTAAATGCCGATGCGGAATTTTCTGCATCATTCAAGTTTGCCATTCCCATTGGGGTTATAGAAAATATTGCGGGAAGTTTTTCAAAAGGATGGTATTTTATTGCTTATTCATATTTGGGCAACTCCGGCGGCGGATGGAAAGTTGCCAACGGCAACGGCGGTTCTTTTTTCCCCGAACAGCCGAACATTTATGATGCGGCTTTCTTCTACAATAACTTCCTTGAAAAAAGAAATACTGCTGATTATAACTTTTCATTCAACTATGGCGGCTCAAGATATGTTAAGCTTTCATCTGATTTGCGCGGTGTGCAGTTTATTAAACCCGGGGATATTTCCGCTTCGCTTGCATCCAAGCCTTATGTTAATATTTTAACCAACGGTGGAAATATAAGATGGAACGATACGGTTCGTGTTTATGTTGCCTGCAGTGATGCTTCTATTAATTCCGGAACTATAATAGATAATTCAAAACCTTTCAGCTTAAATTTTGTTAACGATACCGCTTATACAGATATAATACTTACGGAAGGTATAAACGAACTTCAGGCAAATGTAAGCTACGGCCAAAACTTAAAGAGTTACAGTTCGAAGGTATTTTTTAACAGGATAATTGATCATAAGCCCAAAATTCAAATTACCAAAAATATTAGCGGTAGTTCGGTAGCCCTGGATGCAAGTGCAACTGCTAATTATGATAATTTTCCGCAAAATTATTTTTGGTCCCAGGATTCTGCAAATCCCCAGCAAGTTATTCTAAGCGGCGTATACTCTTCAAATGTTTCTTTTTCTATTCCGCAAAAACACGGTCAGTATTTTTACACTTTAACATGCTCAACTACAAAAGACACTTCATTTGAAAGAGTTGCACTGATGGTTGATTCCACAGGTGCAGAGTTTCCGGATTTATCAACCTGGCATGCGGGGTGGATTGATTCGGCCGTTATTTATGAAGTATATGTTAAGACTTTCAGTCTTGACGGCAACCTGGCGGCAGTAACAAGAAAAATACCTTACATAAAATCTCTCGGGTTTAATACAATTTGGCTGATGCCTATTTACCCCGGGCCGCAGCTTTCTCCAAGCCAGCCGGGCTATGCAATTACAAATTATTTTAATGTTAATCCTGCTTACGGAACTTTAAATGATTTTAGGAATTTGGTAAACACTGCACATGCAAACGGAATAAGAGTTGTACTTGATTATGTAGTGGACCACACGCATAATACTCATCCATTTGCTCTTGATGCCGTTAAGTACGGACCTAAATCTCCGTACTATGATTTTTACGGATGGAATCCCGACGGCACTTATAAATATTTATATACCTGGACGGATTTTCCTTTTATTAATTTTGATTTGCAGCGTAACCGGAACTACCTGTTAGGTGTTGCAAAATTCTGGCTGGAGAATTTTAATATAGATGGTTTTAGATGCGATGCTGCAGCGGAAGTAAACGATTTGCATCCCGGCGGCTCACTATTCTGGCAGCAGTTTAGAAGTGCACTTAAAACTATCAAACCGGATATTTTTCTATTAGGAGAACTAAGTACAACAAACTTAAATTATTTCGATAAAAAATTCGACAGCGGATATGATTATAATTTCTTCAACGATATAAGAAATTCTATTTCCAACAGCAGCTTGCTGAAAATTTTTGATACGACTATGGCATATTACGGTTCGCTGGATTATCCGTCTTATATTGAGCCGTTCAGATAAATAGAAAATCATGATCAAAGCCGTTTTATTTCCCAGTAAACTGTGGATGAAACAAAGCTTGCTGCAACAGTGCTGTTTACTCTTCCCGGTATTCCGATGGTATATGCCGGGCAGGAAGTTGGTGAGCAGTCTTACCGCGGTCTTATCAGTTGGAGCGATCCGTACAGTTTAACCGGATTTTATAAAAAGCTAGTTATGCTCAGGGACGAATATAGTTCTTTATCGATAGGCAAATATAAGGAAGTAATTACTTCGTCTCCCGATTCTATTTTCGCTTATGCAAGAATTACCAATTCTTTGCCCGCAGTTGTACTTTCTAACTTTACCGGTGCTAATGTAAAATTTTATATAAATATAGATTCGCTTCATTTTAAAATGGAACAGAATAAACCGTATTACTTTAATGATGTTCTGAATGATTCGGTTTATTCGGTAAATTCTACAAGTCATTACTCTGTAACATTACCGGCCTACGGTTCAAAAATATTTATATTTTCAGACAAAGCAATTATTACATCTGTTAGGAATCCCTCAAGCCAGCCTGTTACATATTCGCTGGAACAAAACTATCCCAATCCTTTTAATCCGTCTACAACCATAAGATATTCGGTAGGAGGGACAGGTGCTGCGCCGGTTAAGCTGCTTATTTA
>JBJKSH010000099.1:0-2790 GCA_046704255.1 Ignavibacteriaceae bacterium
CGGAAATTATAAGGCGACGCTTTCCTTTTATGTTGATATTGTAACACCAAAAGGCGATACGGTTAAATCTTTATTCCACAAAATTGCGGACAGAATACAAAAAGAAAAAATGAGTGATACGGAATTAGATGCGCAATTCGATCTTGATTCGACTTATGCTAAGGGGAAGTATAAATTAATTTTTAGAATTAATGATGTTAAATCCAATCAAACAACTGTTGCTTCAGCCGGGTTTACGTTGGGTGAGTAGGGGGAGTGAGTCGTTTGAAATAATTTTTCATTATAACAATATTTATCCGGAATAATTAACTGAAATTAAAGAGAAGAGTGAGGTAAAAGGAATTTTATAACGGGCTTTTCATTTTTAATTCGCTATTCAATTGTTCATCATTCTTAATTTCTGAATAGCGAATTAAGAACATTTGAATGAAGAATTAAGAATACTAGTTCGCAGCTAACCTAAGGCACCAGCTTCCTCCCGGCATATCCCTCTTGAATACCATGATAAAATTTTATTTCGTCTTCGTCGCTTCGCCAGCAAAGGAACACTTCCTCACCGTCTATAACTGCAGGGAAGTCAACCAGGCCGATAGTAAAGTTCCAGTCTTTATAAAAGCAGCCGATTTCTTCTAATTCCTTTATAAAACCGTTTATATAGGAAGCTAATTTTTGAATTTCCGGATCATTCTCTATTACGCCGTTAACATCATCTGCTTTTAGACGAATTTCCTTTGTTGTATCCAGAATATCCTTAACAATTTTTTTTACCAGAGGTAAAGTAAGGTTTGCTTCCGCCTGCGTAAAATATTTTGTTTCAGTCATTTGATTTTCAATCCTTTTTGTAAGCTTTTGGCTTTAATTTTATAACCCGGGTTGCAAGTTACGATTAAATTGAAACAAAAAAAGCACAATTTTATTTAAACAGAAGCAGTACTTGAGTAGATATAAAATATGTAATCATAGCAAAAATTGCGGAAAGAGGAATTGTAAGCACCCACGCCCAAAGTATATTTCTTGCCACGCCCCATCTTACTGCAGAAAAACTTTTAATTGATCCTACACCGATAATTGAACCGGTTATAGTATGTGTTGTACTTACCGGAATGCCCATCAGGCTTGCAATTATAATCGTTATACCTGCTGATGTTTCCGCACTAAATCCGCCGAAAGGGGTAAGCTTGGTAACCCGCATTCCCAAAGTTCTTATCACTTTCCAGCCGCCTATCATTGTTCCCAGAGCGATTGTGCTGTAACTTAAAATTATTACCCAGTTAGGCACATAAAAGGTGCTGCCTAGTAATTTATTGGTAAACAAAACTATGGCAATTATTCCGATCGTCTTTTGAGCATCGTTAGCGCCGTGGCTTAAGCTGAATAATGCCGACGAAATTAATTGGTATCTTCTGAAGTGTTTATCAACATTCCTGGGAGATTTATTTCTAACAATCCACATCGTAACAATTGAAAAGAAAAGTGATATTACAAAGCCCATAATAGGCGCAAGGAAAATAAAAATTATAACTTTGGTAAAACCGGAAATTACCAGAGCGCCGACTCCGGCTTTTATTATTGCGGCACCACCGTATCCGCCGATTATTGCGTGCGAAACACTTATCGGCAAACCAAAGTGTGTTGCCGTTGCGGATAAAATTATTGCTCCAACCAATCCCGAAAAAATTACTAGGTTGGTAACAATGGATGGGTCTACTATTCCTTTACCGATAGTTGTAGCTACGCTTACTCCGAAAATAAATGCTGCAAGGAAATTAAATCCCGCTGCCCAAAAAACCGCCTGCATAGGGGTAAGAACTCTTGTAGAAACAACCGTAGCTATTGAATTAGCGGCGTCGTTCATTCCGTTATAGAAATCGAACACAAGCGCCAGGGCTATAATGAATATTGCGAAGTGCATTCTGTATTAAGCGTTTTTTATAAATATTGCAAGGATTACATTGGCAGCCGCCTGGCATTTATCGGAAGCTTTTTCCAGTAATTCCAGAATTTCCTTTTCCTTTATTAAAGTAACGGCATCTTTGTTATCGCTAAAAAGCTCTTTAATTGCCTGATGGTATACTTTATCTGCTTCACTTTCCAGGTCTTTTACTGCCTTACATTCGTTGATGTGTTTTGTCTTTAAATCATTTATTGCTTTTCCCAGTTCTCTAATCTGCTCCAGTACAATTGAAGATAGTTTATCGGTATATTTTATTTTTCCCGAAATATTAAGTATATCAACCCTAATAGAAGCAGCTAAAAGCATATCGCTTATGTCGTCCAGCCTTTTAACTAATGTAAAAATATCTTCCCTGTCGAAGGGAGTTATAAAAGTTTTATTCAGCCGTTTAATTATTCTATAAGTAATTTCATCGCATCGGTTTTCAAGCGGTTTTATTTTTAATAGAATATCTTTATCAATTTTATCGGTTGAAAAAAGATTTTGAACATGAAGGGCCATTTCATTGATATGTGTAATCATATCTTTGAAATCTTCAAAATATTTTTCCTCTTTTGGTAAAAGCTTTTTAAACATTTAGCTGCCTGATTATATGCTAAAATAATACCCTTTAGTTTATAAATTTATCATTCAAAATTAATAATAATTTCTTAATACTAAAATAGAAGTTAATAAGTTATTTGGGCATTTAGCAAAAAAATATTGAAATATTTAAGAAAATTGTTTATTATTTAACTGCTATAAAAAAAGGAGAGTTTATGAAAGATATATTTACTGAAAGTCTTGATAGCAGGTTATTAAAATATTCAATTGCAGCGGGCGCAATATTGCTGGGT
>JBJKSH010000100.1:0-8428 GCA_046704255.1 Ignavibacteriaceae bacterium
CAAATGTTTAGGACAGGTATACCGGGAAACGGATACTTATTTAATAAGAAATACGGAACTGATCCGGTAGGCTGTCAATTTGTTAATGTTGATTATGATTTCATTAAAACGTACGGTATTAAACTTAAGCAAGGTCGATTCTTTTCAAAAGCATTCTCAACGGATACCTCTGCTGTTTTAATTAACGAAGCTGCAGAGAAAATTTTCGGAGACAATAATCCGGTAGGAAAAGAATTAACAAGAGTAGGTAAAGATACATGGAGGAAAACATTTAAAATAATCGGAGTGATAAAAGATTTTAATTACGAGTCGCTTCATTATAATATTCGCCCGCTAATTCTTCAACTTAGTTCTCCTGGAAGCTCGAATGATATTTTGACGATACGTTTAGCACCCGGTAATCCGTTGAGTACAATTCAATTTATAAAAGAAAACTGGAGTAAATTTTCAATAGGAGAAGGTATGTATGCCCGTTTTGTAGATGAAAATATTGAACAACTTTATACGACCGAACAAAAATTAAGTGTACTAATGACAGTATTCTCTATGCTTGCAATTTTTATTGCTTGTCTCGGAGTGTTCGGCCTTTCTGCTTTTGTAGCAGAACAAAGGACAAAAGAAATAGGAATAAGAAAAGTGCTTGGTGCTACCGTACCGGAAATAATATTACTCATTTCCAGGGAGTTTACCGTGTGGGTTTTAACGGCAAATATAATAGCATGGCCGGCTGCTTATTATATAATGCATAATTGGCTTAAGGATTTTGCGTATAGAATAAATATAAACTGGTGGGTGTTCGTTTTGTCGGGCGGAACAGCTTTGATGATTGCGTTGAGTACGGTAAGTTTCCAGGCAATTAAAGCAGCAAGAGCAAACCCGGTAAAGTCTTTGAGGTATGAATGAAACTCGCTGAGAGCAAAGCCGTACGCTTTGCCATTTGCACTACACGGAATTAAATAAAGGAAAGAATTATGGTAAAGAATTATTTAAAAGTAGCAATCAGAAATATTCTGAAAAATAAAGTTCATTCTTTTATAAACATTTTTGGTTTGGCTGTTGGCCTTGCAGCTTGTTTATTGATATATCTTTATGTCCGGAACGATTTAAGCTTTGATAAATTCAACAAGAACTATAACCGGATAATTAGAGTTGTAGATGAGTTCAAACAGAACGGAAAGATGGTAACTTGGGCACCGACTCCATCCGGATATGCAAATACCTTCCAGGAAAATTTTCCGGGTGTAAAATCTGTTAGATTATCGATTCCTCAAATGGGAGATGCTGTGGTTAAGTACGGTGAAAAGCTTTTTTCTGTTAAGGATTTTACCTTTGCCGATTCTTCGTTCTTCGATGTTTTTTCGTTCCCGCTTATCATCGGAAATTCCAAGAATGCTTTATCAGCACCATTTTCGGTAGTACTGACCCAAAGCGAGTCTAAGAAGATTTTCGGTAGCGAAAATCCTGTTGGAAAAACTATAAGAGTAAACAACCGGTTTGATTATACCATAACCGGTGTAGTAAAAGATCCTCCGGCAAATTCTTCAATACAATTTGGATATATGGCATCATTTGTAAGTATTAAATACATCTACGGTAAATTATTTCCCAAAAGGCAAGATGTTTTAAATAATTTCAATTCTTCCAACTATTATACTTTCTTGATGCTGCCTAAAGGCATGAACATTGAGGCAATAAATAAGAATGTTCCTTCATTCCTGACAAAAATTTTCGGAGAATATAACGCCGGTTCCTGGCGTTTGCTTTTACAGCCGTTAAGCGATATACACTTCAACAGAACTTACATTTTTGATTTTACCAACAAGGGAGACGTGCAATATGATTACATACTTTCAGCAATAGCTCTTTTCATACTTTTTATCGCATGCATTAATTTTATAAATATTTCAACTGCCCGTTCGGCTGCCCGTGCAAAAGAAATAGGAATAAGAAAAGTGCTCGGTTCAAACCGCTCAAAACTAATATGGCAGGTTATTGTAGAGTTTGCTGCAATGGCTTTAGTGTCGCTTATCATAGCATTAGTTATGGTAGAAATGTTTATACCGGGTTTTAATATTTTAGCTAATACGCACCTGTCTTCAAATCTTATAATCAATCCAATTGTATTCCTTTCTTTTACGGTTATTTGGTCTTTTGTTGTTTTACTGGCTTGCTCTTATCCGTCGTTTCATATAACATCATTTCAACCGGCAGAAGTTATTAAAGGTTCGGTTATATCCGGCAAAAAAGGCAGTTTTGTCCGCAGGTCTTTAATAGTTTTTCAATTTGCGGTATCTGTATTTTTAATAGCTGCTACCATGGTTATGTGGTCGCAGTACAATTTTCTCAAACAGCATAAACTCGGTTTTAACGCAAAGCATGTTATATTTTTACCTTCCAACAACGAGATAAGAAAAAGCTACAATGCTTTTAAGTCCCGGTTGTTGCAGCAGCATGGTATAGCGGCAGTATCAAGAGCAAACTGGGTCCCCGGAATTGCGCAGGATATAGAAGGCTATTCGTGGAGCAATGCTGCAGGAAAGCATTCAGACAGTTTCTATACTCTTATTGTCGGTCCTGATTATGTTAAAGTACTTGGACTAAAGATTGCAGCCGGAAGAAATTTTTCGAGGCAAATGTCATCGGACTGGACAGGAAGCTTTATTCTCAATGAGACAGCAGCTAAGATGATAAGCCGGTTGCCCGGAAAAGCTATCGGGCAAAAACTAAAAACTAATTATCATCCTGACGGAAATATTATCGGTATAGTTAAAGATTTTAATTTCAAATCCCTGCAACAGAAAGTAGAACCGGTAGTAATGTTAATGGATACTTCCGCAAAATATTACAGCACTATTGCCATTAAAATTTCTCCGTCCAATATTGGCAGCACATTCAATTATCTTAAATCCGTGTGGAAGCAATTCTCACCGGATCTACCATATGAATATCATTTTCTTGATCAAAGCTTTGAGCAGCTCTACCGGTCGGAAGAAAGAATAAGTAAAATATTCGGAACGTTTGCATTATTGGCAATATTAATTGCATGCCTGGGTCTTTTTAGCCTAGTGTCTTATGTAGTACAACAGCGTACCAAAGAAGTAGGTATAAGAAAAGTATTGGGTGCATCGGTACCTCAGGTTGTTAATCTAATTGTAAAGGATTTTATAAAATTGGTTTTAATAGGAAGTGTTATTGCCTGGGTGCCTGTTTATTATTTTATGAATAACTGGTTAAGCAGCTTTGCTTACAGAATAAATATCAGCTTAATGACATTCATCTATTCCGGTCTAATTGCGCTGGTTGTTGCCATGGTTACGGTAAGCATTCATTCAATTAAAGCAGCAACGGCAAACCCGGTTAAATCTATAAGGTATGAATGAATTTCGCATAGTGCATAGCGCTAAACGTAACGGTATGTGCTATTTCATTTTCGTTATGCGGAATTAAATAAAGGAAAGAGTCATGTTAAAAAATTATTTGAAAATTGCTTTTAGAAATATTTCAAAGAACAAAACATACTCATTTATTAATATAGCAGGACTTGCCGTAGGTATTACATGCTGCATAGTTATTCTACTTTATGTTAAAGATGAGTTAAGTTATGACAGGGATAATAAACATGCGGAGCAAATCTTCAGGCCTACAGTATTCGGAAACATAAACGGGCATGATATAAGATCAGCACTTAGCCCTGCCCCGATGGGTGCCGGTGTTTATCATGATTTCCCGGAAGTAATTAATTATGCCAGGCTGCATTTTGAAGGAAGGCAGGTTATAAGGTATAAGGGCAAAACATTTAACGAGGATAAATTTTATTGGGGAGACTCAACTTTGTTTGATATTTTTACGCTTCCTTTTACGGAAGGAGATCCAAAAACAGCACTTACCAAGCCGAATACTGTTGTAATTACAAAATCCACGGCGCATAGATATTTTGGCAGTGAAAATCCTATCGGAAAAATTTTGAATGTTAACAAACAAAGCGATTACATAGTAACAGGTGTTATTAAAAATATTCCTCAGAATTCTCATTTCCATCCGGATTTAATCGGCTCGCTGACTACTGTGCAGGACAGCAGGAACCCTAACTGGCTGAGCAACAATTATTACACATATTTCCTTTTAAGGAAAGGAACTAATCTTAAGGATTTTCAATACAAACTTAATGAAGAATTTAGGAACCATGCCGGGCCGCAGCTAAAGGCTGTTACAGGCGTATCGATGGATCAGTTCTTATCCGCCGGAAACAAGTACGGGTATATTGTGTATCCGCTTACTTCAATCCATCTATATTCACATCTGGACTATGAACTCGAATCCAACAGCAGTATTTCTTATATATATATATTCTCTGCAATTGCAATTGCTATTTTACTTATAGCCTGCATCAACTTTATAAATCTTGCAACTGCAAGATCGGAAAAGCGCGCAAAGGAAGTCGGAGTAAGAAAAACATTGGGTTCCGTACGATTCAATCTTATTTGGCAATTTATTGCTGAATCAATTTTAATGAGCGGCATTGCTGTTGTTCTTGCTGCCGGTATTGTGGAAATATGCCTTCCGGTATTTAATAATTTGGCAAACAAACAAATATCTCTCAACCTGTTCAATAATCCTGCTTCTATTCTTGTTCTTATTTGCTTTGCAATTGTTATAGGATTAATTGCCGGTATTTATCCCGCATTCTTCTTGTCCTCTTTTCAACCAATCGATGTTCTTAAGTCGGATACGAAAAGTAAAGGTAGAAAATCATTGCTGAGAAACGGGCTGGTTATTTTTCAATTTACCATATCGATTATTTTGTTTATAGGAACCTTTGTTATTTATGATCAATTGAAATATGTACAAACAAAAGATCTAGGATTTGATAAAGATGAAATTTTAATAATAAATAGAATCGATGCTCTTTCTAACCGGATAAATTCATTTGAGCACGAATTAAGAAATAATAAAAATATTATTAATATTACCAAAACGACGGCTATACCGGGCAACCAAAGCGGGGATTCCGGTTACTGGCTGGAAGGTACCGGGGCAGACAGGTTGAATGACTTCCAGGTAATGTATTCGGACTACGATTTTGTAAAAACATATAAATTGAAAATTACTGAAGGCAGATTTTTTTCCAAAGAGCATCCTTCCGATACTGCAGCGGTTGTTGTAAACCAGGAAGTTGTAAAAGCTTTCGGGTTAAAAACATCTGTCGGAAAATATCTTGTTTTACCGGGCGAAACAATGTCCGATCAAAGGAGATTTAAAATTATAGGAGTTGTAAGCGATTTTAATTATAAATCACTCCATGAACCTATACGGCCGCTTGTTATTCATCTTATGCCTGAAAAGAGATTTAGGGGAAGGTACATCTCAATTCGCTTAGCTAAGGGTAACCATTTAAATACATTATCTTATATTCAAAAAGTTTGGAAGAAGTATGCGGATGATGAAAGTTTTAGTTTCAATTTTTTGGATCAAAACTTACAAAAACTATATTCGGCAGATATAAGAACGAGTGAGATAGCTGCTGCCTTTTCTATCATTGCAATTTTTATTGCATGTTTGGGGCTGCTGGGGCTAGCAGCATTTATTACGGAAAGAAGGACGAAGGAAATCGGCATTAGAAAAGTTTTGGGAGCCTCGGAAACAGCAGTTATTGTAATGCTTTCAAAGGATTTTGCAAAGTGGGTTTTAATAGCAAATGTAATTGCCTGGCCGGCAGCATACTACATTATGGAAAAGTGGCTTCAGAACTTTGCTTATAAAATTACCATAGGTATAGAAATATTTATTTTATCCGGAGCGCTGGCATTTTTAGTTGCAATGCTTACCGTTTGCACTTACACTATAAAAGCTGCTACGGCAAACCCGGTTAAATCTTTGAAGTATGAATAAAGCCAATCCCGATAATTACCCGGGGGCAGGCTTAGGAGAAAAATTATGTTAAAGAATTATTTAAAAATTGCAGTCAGGAATCTTCTTAGACATAAGATGTATTCCGTAATTAATATCAGCGGACTTACTATTGGTATTACATGCTGCCTGTTAATTCTTTCTTATATATTTTTTGAATTAAGTTACGACAGGTTCCATAAAAATGCCGGTAGAATATTCCGTATTAATACCGATTTAAAATTCGGCACAACGGAACTTGCACTTCCGGTCTGTTCTGATATGATGGGGCCGATCCTGAAAAGAGATTATCCGCAAGTTGAAGAGTATACACGTATTTATAATATTACCGATAATGTCTATGTAAAAAAAGGCAACCAGTTCATTAACGAACGTCGTATGGCATGCGTGGATTCCACATTCTTTAAAGTATTTTCGTTCGCTAAAATTTATGGAGATTTAAATACCGCACTTAACGATCCAAACTCTGTCGTAATAACTAAATCTGTTGCGGAGAAATATTTCGGTACAGATAATGCTGTCGGTAAATATCTTCAGACAAACGTATACGGAAATACTTTATTTAAAGTTACTGCTGTTATAAAGGATATGCCGGAAAATTCCCACATACGGTTTGATTTTCTTTTCCCGATGAAAAAACTGGATTATGAATGGGGAAACTTTGTGTCTTCAAATTTTCATACTTATCTATTATTAAAGAAAGGAACGGATTATAAGGAGTTCGAAAAAAAGTTTGATGATTATAATAACAGGTATGCTCTTCCGTATGCAAAGAAGGTCTTGCATATTCAAAGTAAAGAAGAGTTCATAAAGGCCGGAAATAAAATAGAGAATTCTTTAATACCCTTAACCGACATCCATTTATACTCAAAGCGCATACAAGAACTAAGACCAAGCGGCAATATAGAATATGTTTACATCCTTTCGGCGGTAGCCTTGTTTATTCTGCTTATCGCATGTATAAATTTTATGAACTTAACAACAGCGGCTTCTTCAAACCGGACAAGGGAAGTTGGCATTAGAAAAGTACTCGGAACCGGACGAAAAAATTTAATTTTTCAATTTCTTACCGAATCTATTTTGATGGCCTTGATAGCAGTTATAATAGCTGCTGCTCTTGCCTACGATGTTTTACCTGAGTTTAATAATTTAACCGGGCAAAAGCTTGATGTAAATGTATTACCTTCCGTACCGGTATTATTATTTCTTTTGATTCTTCCGGTGCTGGTAGGGTTGATTGCCGGCAGTTATCCTTCATTTTTCCTTTCAAGGTATATGCCGGGAGAAATACTTAAGGGAAGAATTTCCTGCGGCAGCAAGAGTGGTATTCTTAGGAGTGCACTGGTTATTTTCCAGTTTGCTGCGTCCATAATTCTTATTACAGCAACTATTATTATTTACAAACAGCTTAACTACATTCATAATAAAAATCTCGGGTTCCAAAAAGACCATGTTCTAATAATAAATGATGCATTTATGCTAGGCAATAATGTTGATGTATTTAAAAATGAAATGCTTACGATGCCGGGAGTAGTTTCCGGCACAGTTTCAAATTTTCTTCCGGTTCCTTCCGAAAGAAATTTCAGCGCATTCTTTACTCAGGCAGCAATGATTTCCGAAAGCGGACTGACTATGCAGAGATGGAGAATTGATGACGGTTATTTTAAGACTCTCGGAATTAAGTTAATTAAAGGCAGAAATTTTTCAAATAAATTCATTACCGATTCTTCATCAATTATTCTTAACGAAACGGCAGTAAAACAATTAGGTTTTAAAGACCCGCTTAACACTAGTATATATAATTGGGTTGCCCACGGACGGGTTAAAAAATACACCGTAATAGGCGTGGTAAAGGATTTTAATTTTGAATCATTGCACCAGGACATCGGGCCGTTGTGTTTTGTATATGAAAGAAGTCCAAACCTTGTATCTTTCAAAGTTAATGCTGCGCGTATTCCCTTTATAATAAATGAAGCAGGGAGTATATGGAAAAAAATGGCGTCGGAAATGCCGTTCAGTTACAGGTTTTTGGATGACTCGTTTAATGAAGTTTACAAGAACGAAAAACAAATCGGATTGATTGCACTTTCGTTTTCTTTACTGGCAATATTAATAGCATGTCTGGGTTTATTCGGTTTAGCTACTTTTCTAATTGAACAAAAAACTAAGGAGATAGGAATAAGAAAAGTATTGGGAGCTTCTATTACTTCATTACTTTTTATGCTCTCGGAGGAATTCTTGAAATGGATTTTAATTGCAAATATTATTGCTATTCCCGTAGCATATTATTTTATGAACAACTGGCTAAACGACTTTGCATACAGAATTAATATAAATGTTTGGATATTTGTTTTTGCCGGCGGAATTGCAGTAGCTATTGCGCTCACTACAATTAGCGTTAAGGCAATTAAAGCCGCATCGGCAAATCCGGTTAAGAGTTTGAGATATGAATAAATATTCCGTTAGCCATGAGCGCCGGTTTGTTAGGTTTGCATTCCGGCGTTCAAATATTTTGGAGATA
>JBJKSH010000101.1:0-26241 GCA_046704255.1 Ignavibacteriaceae bacterium
GAATAGTACAAAAGAAAGCAACCGACCTTGGTAATTTTTATAATTTATTTTTGAAAAGCTGTACAAGAATATTTCTTCCACTGGCTATTGTTGTTGCAGTAGTTCTTTTGCTGAACGGCACTCCGGCAACCTTCCACGGACTTTATACAGTTCATACTTTGGAAGGTGATACAGTGCAGGTGGCTACCGGCCCGGTTGCGCCGGTTGTTGCAATTAAGCAGCTTGGTACAAACGGCGGAGGTTTTTTCGGTCCCAATTCTTCGCATCCTTTTGAAAATCCAAATTATTTGACCGACATAATTGAAAATATTTGTATACTATTAATTCCCGCCGGACTTGTTTTTTCATTTGGATTTTATTTAAAGAAGAAAAAACTTGCCTGGATTTTCTTTTCAGTAATGTTTGTGGTTTATCTTTTCTTTGTTTCTTCAGCAGTAAAACTAGAGACAGCAGGAAATCCTGAAATTGCAAAGTTTGGAATTTCACAATCGATGGGAAGTATGGAAGGAAAAGAGGTACGTTTCGGTTCTGCTGCGTCTGCTTTATGGGGTGTTTCAACTACATCGACTTCCAACGGTTCTATTAATGCAGCGCATGACAGTTTTACACCGCTCGCCGGTGGAATATTTATGGTGGATATGATGATTAATGCAATATTCGGCGGAGTTGGTGTTGGCTTTATAAACTTTTTTATGTTCACAATAATTGCGGTCTTTATTGCCGGATTAATGATAGGAAGAACTCCGGAATTCCTCGGTAAAAAAATCGAATCGAGGGAAGTTAAAATTGCAGCGCTGGTAATTCTTCTGCATCCGTTCTTAATATTAGTTGGAACAGCTTTGGGAACATATCTTGAAGTTCTTCATCCTAACAACGGCTGGCTGAACAATCCTTCCTTCCATGGATTTTCGGAAATGCTTTACCAGTTTACTTCTGCCGCTGCAAATAACGGCTCCGGTTTTGAAGGGCTTGGTTATAACATAGGTTTGTTCTGGAATATAGCCACAGGAACAGTGATGCTTATCGGGCGCTATATTCCAATAATTGGTCCAATAGCTATTGCCGGTTCGCTGGCGTCTAAAAAAACCGTTCCGGAATCTGAAGGAACATTAAAAGTCGACACAGTTGCATTCGGCATAGTTTTGCTTGGTGTATTAATTGTAGTAGCAGCATTATCATTCTTTCCGGCATTAACGCTCGGACCAATTGCAGAGTTTTTTTCTATGTAAAAACCAACAAGGTTGCGTGCTGTTTTACGAAGTGAGGACCTTGAAGGTTACTTTCAAAAGGAAATAAAAATGTTTAACGAAGTGAAATCCGGTCCGTCTGCCGCCAAGGCCGGCAAATCGGAAAAACGACAAAGAAATATAAAGTTATTTGAGCCTGAGCTTATTAAAGAATCTATTATTGAATCTTTAGTAAAACTTAATCCCAAAACAATGATGAAAAATCCGGTGATGTTTGCTGTAGAAATAGGAACGGCGATTATGATTGTCATTTCAATTATATCTCTGTTATCTAACAGCGGACATGGTTCCCCGATAGGCTCGGGGTTTTCAACTTTTATCTATAATTTTATTATAACTGTACTTTTACTGTTGACAGTATTATTTGCGAACTTTGCCGAAGCAATTGCCGAAGCAAGAGGGAAAGCACAGGCAGCATCTTTGAGAAAGACAAGGCAGGATACAGAAGCGAAACTTATCCAAACTGACGGCTCAATAAAAGTTATAAGTTCATCTCAATTACATAAAGGTGATGTATTTATTGCCGAAGCCGGGGATACTATTCCAACAGACGGTGAAATAATAGAAGGAATCGCATCAATAGACGAATCCGCAATTACGGGTGAGTCCGCACCGGTGATAAGAGAAGCCGGAACAGACCATTCCGGAGTAATCGGGGGTACGGTAGTCCGTTCCGACAAAATAAAAGTAGAAGTAACTTCACAGCCCGGTGAGACTTTTCTTGATAAGATGATAGATCTTGTTGAAGGTGCGAGCAGGCAGAAAACTCCCAATGAAATTGCGTTAACCATTCTGCTTGCAAGCTTTACATTAATTTTTTTATTAGTCATTGTTACTCTAAAGCCTTTTAGTGATTACGCAAATACTACGGTATCAATTACTGCGCTTATTTCTTTATTCGTTTGTTTAATACCAACAACTATAGGAGGTTTATTATCGGCAATAGGAATTGCCGGAATGGATAGAGCTTTAAGAGCCAATGTAATTGCTAAATCCGGCAAAGCAGTTGAAAATGCCGGCGATATTGACACCGTACTTCTGGACAAAACGGGTACTATAACAATTGGCAACCGCAAAGCCACTAATTTCTTTACTGTTAATAATGCCGGTAAAGAAGATTTAATAAAATACAGCCTGCTAAGTTCGCTTGCCGATCCGACACCGGAAGGGAAATCAATAGTTGAGCTTGCGAGGAAACTTCAGCCGGATTTAGTTTCGTTAAATTCAAGAGACGGGAAGTTTATAAATTTTACTGCCGAAACAAAGATGAGCGGAATAGACCTACCGGACGGTACAGAAATAAGAAAAGGCGCCTGGGATGCAATTAAAAAATGGATTTCACATTTGAATAACGGTGAAACTGAAATTGATGAGAGAATAAAAGAAATTGCATCAAATGGAGGAACTCCGTTAGTAGTTGGAGTAAATAAAAATGCAGTGGGAGTAGTGCAGCTTGAAGATATAATTAAACCGGGAATTCAAGAACGTTTTGAACGCTTAAGAAAGATGGGAGTTAAGACGGTTATGGTAACCGGTGATAATCCTTTAACCGCAAAATACATTGCAAACCAGGCCGGAGTTGATGATTTTATTGCCGAAGCAAAACCGGAAGATAAAATGAATTATATTCTTAAAGAACAAAAAGAAGGAAAGCTTATTGCAATGATGGGAGATGGGACAAACGATGCTCCTGCACTTGCACAAGCCGATGTCGGCGTTGCGATGAATTCCGGTACACAGGCTGCTAAAGAAGCTTCCAATATGGTTGACCTTGACAGCGATCCGACAAAGCTTCTTGAAGTTATTGAGATAGGTAAACAAATGTTGATTACAAGAGGAAATGTTACAACTTTTTCAATAATTAATGATGTAGCAAAATACTTTGCAATTGTGCCGGCAATATTTGCCGCTTCAATTCCGGGATTGAATGCTTTGAATATTATGGGGCTCGGAAGTCCGCAGTCGGCAATTTTATCTGCAGTATTTTTTAATGCATTTATAATACCCGCGTTAATTCCGCTTGCATTAAAAGGAGTAAAGTACAAGCCTATCGGGGCAACAGCTCTGCTCGTACGAAACTTATGGATATACGGTCTAGGCGGTCTTATAATTCCGTTCGGCGCAATAAAATTAATTGATATGGTTGTGTCTTTGTTCTTTCATTAACCCGTAACCTTCAAGGTTAGCGCCATGAATACGAAGGGCAACCTTGAAGGTTACAGTAACGAGGATAAAAGATGAAAAATATTATTAAAGATATAAAGCTGCACTTTGCAACATTGATTATGTTCGGCTTGTTATTCCCCTTATTGATTTGGGCAATCGGACTAATATTTCCAAATCAATCAACCGGATTACCAATTTATAAGGATGGAAAGCTTATAGGTTTTGAAAATATCGGACAAAAGTTTACTTCCGATAAATATTTTTGGGGAAGACCATCTGCGGTTGATTACAATGCTGCATCAACCGGTCCTTCAAATTATGGTCCTACAAACCCTAAATACCTTAAGGAAGTGGAAAAGAGAATAGAATACTTCTTGAAGAAAAATCCCGGCATTAAAAGAAGCCAAATACCATCTGATTTAGTTACTGCATCCGGAAGCGGGGTTGCGCCGGATATTTCCGTGCAGGGCGCCTTGGTTCAAATTCCAAGAGTTGCAAAAGCGCGCGGAATTAGTCAAGTTAAATTGAGAAAATTGGTTGAAGAACATATAGGCAAGCCTTTGCTTGGATTGTTCGGCCCGGAAAGTGTGAATGTATTGAAGTTGAATCTTACACTCGATAAAGCCTACCCTCTTAGGGGTTGACTAAAAAGTAATATCTTTCTAAAAAATAGAACGCTGATGACGCAGATTTTAACGGATTCACACGGATTTTTTAACAGAAAATTACTTTTTAGTCAACCCCAGTAGCGGGATTATATCTAAAGCTTAAGAGAATTATTTTTAATAAATTTATTTATGAAAATGCTTGTAATAATATATGCATCTGAAATAGAAATCATTATAATGCGTAACTTAAAAATTATCTCCTTCCCTTGGGGAAGGGGTTGGGTATAGGCTTTATGGAACCCAAAATATCAATATCGACTGAAAGATTTTTAAATCTTATCCGTTCGGCAAAATACGGTAAACTAAAAATTTATTTAGGCCTTGCAGCAGGTGTGGGAAAAACCTACCGTATGCTTCTTGAGGGCCATGAACTCGTAAAAGATAAAATTAATGTATTCATCGGCTTTGTGGAAACCCATGGAAGAAAAGAGACGGAGAAGCTGCTGGATGGGCTTCCCGCTATAAAAAGGAAGCAAATATTTTACAAAGGAAAGCAGTTCGAAGAAATGGATATTGATTCAATTCTTCTTCAAAGGCCTGAAGTGGTTTTGGTAGACGAGCTTGCACATACCAACGTGCCGGGTTCCAAAAACGATAAGCGCTGGCAGGATGTAAATGAATTAATTGAAGCCGGAATAAATGTTATTACAACGGTAAACATTCAGCATATTGAAAGTATAAATGAACAGGTTGAAAAAATAACCGGAATAAAAGTTACCGAACGCGTACCGGATAGTGTTATTCATTCCGCCGATGAAGTGGTTAATGTAGATTTAACAATTGACGAATTATTGGACCGCCTTAAAGACGGGAAAATATATGACTTGAGTAAAGTTTCGGTTGCACTTCAGAATTTTTTTCAGAAGGACAAACTACTTCAGCTTCGCGACTTAACCTTGAAAGAAGTATCGAGACAAATCGAAAGAAAAATTGTAAATGAAATACCGCTTCCTTCGCGGGATAAAATTCATGCAATAGTTACGGCATTAAGTACTAATTACGAATCCGGCAAAAGGCTTATAAGGCGTTCTTCCAGGCTGGCATTTTTGTACAATTCCAAATGGTATGTTGTTTATGTTCAAACAGATAAAGAGAAAATTGAAAAAATAAATCCGAAAATGCAGCGGTTTTTATTGAACAATTTTAAGCTTGCAGTAGAATTGGGTGCCGAAGTAAAAGAAATAAACAGCAATGAAAAGGCAAAATCAATTGTAGAGTTTGCAAAAGAAAAAGAAGCATCATTAATTGTAATAGGCAAACCGGTATTTTCAATCTTATACAGATTAAGGCCTAAGAATTTTTTCAGAGAATTAACCTCATTAACATCAAATGAAAACATAGATATTTTATTAGTAACCTCAAATGAAAACAATAAAAAGTAAAATTAGTTTAGGCGGGATGCTGCTATTTGCCTTCCTTTTACTTGTGAGCGTATTAGGAATAATATTTATAAACCAGCTTGCTCAGCAGTCAAAAGGAACAATTGTTGAGAATTATTCTTCCGTTGAGTACTCTATGAATATGCTGAAATCACTGGAGAATTTGAATGCATATTTTCTTGGAGAAATAAATAACAACTTTCCGGAAGAAAACACTTTAAGAAATAATTATATAACTTCTAAAAATGTTTTTGAAAGTAATTTATCTCTGGAATCAAATATTATTACTGAGAAGGGCGAAGGGAAACTTGTAAGTAAACTACGTACCGGATATGAAAAGTATTTGAATAATTTTGAAGAGTTGAAGAAAAAAGGAAAGCCGGCAAAAGAGGATATAGTAAAATTCAATGAAGAATATTTCTCTCTAAGAAATACAATATTCGGCATATATAAGCTGAATATGAATGCTATTAATTATAAGTCTGCAAAATTGCAGTCTACTGCCGATGAAGTAATTATGTATATGCTGATTGTAACTTTATTAAGCATAATAATTACATTGCTGTTTATTTTTACTTTCCCGTCAAAAATAATTAAGCCTATAAAAGAACTAACAGAAAAAATAAAATCTATAAGTGAAAGGGATTACGAGCAAAAACTGGAATTAACTACAAAGGACGAATTGGGCGAGCTTGCAAAGGCATTTAATGTAATGGCAGCCAGATTAAAACTATATGAAGCCAAACAGATAGACAAGCTGTTGTTTGAACAAAAAAGACTTGAAGCCGTAGTTCAAAATTTTGAGGATGGAATATTATTTATAGATGAAAGCCGAAAAATAGTTTTAATAAACGATACGGTAATTAATATTACAGGATTAAAGGAGAAAGATTTATTACAAAAATATATTACAGAAGTTGCCGGTTATAATGACTTAATAAGAACCATATACCAGACACTTCAGGTAAAATTTACAAACGGAGAATCGGAACCGAAGCCTATTAGAATTGCCATTGGCGGAAAAGAAACTTTTTACAACGTTACATCGGAAGAAATTATTACTTATTCGGAAGCAGAAAAAAAGGAAACATTTATTGGCAACCTTATTCTTTTAAAAAACATCACAAAGTTCCAGGAAAGAGACAAGGCAAAGACAAATCTGCTTGCAACCGTTTCCCACGAATTAAAAACGCCGCTGTCTTCAATTAACCTTAGCTTAAAACTGTTGGCTGATAAAAGACTCGGCGAATTAAATACGGAACAGAGGGATGTAATAAATTCACTTAAACAGCAAAGCAGCAGGCTGTCAGGCGTAATTAAGGAGCTTCTTGAATATTCGCAAATAGAAACCGGCAACATAAAGTTAAAGTTTTCATCTATAAAGCCCGATGTAATTCCGGATATAGGTATAACGGCACTGGCAATGCAGTTATCCGAAAAAAATATTAATTTAATTACAAATATAGAAGAAGGGCTGCCGGAAATTTCTGCCGATGTTGAAAAACTTGTATTCGTTTTTATAAATATTTTAAACAATGCAATAAGATATTCAAAAAAGGGAGATGAGATAAATATAAATGTTGGAAAGGATGATGATTTTATTGAATTCTCAATAAAGGATAACGGACCGGGAATATCAAAAGAGGATTGCGAAAAATTATTTCAACGATTTACCCAGGTGGGTAATAAAACTACACAAGGGTGGGGGCTAGGTTTGGCAATATCCAAAGAATTCATGCAGGCACAGAACGGCCGGATTTGGGTTGAGAGTGAACCGGGAAAAGGCAGCATGTTTGTTTTTACGGTTCCGGTTAAAAATTAATGTATTTAAAATATAATAGTAAATTATAGAGGGAACACTCTTTTTTCTATATTAAAATTTTCTGTTGTACTATATGAATATTTTATAAAGCAAATTATGATGAAATTGTAAACTAAAAAGTTTAAATTATTATATACCGTGTTACAAATAATGAATAAATGATTGCTCAGACTATAAATATAATTTGCTTTGGAAACAGTAGTAAAAAGAAAAATGAGTGCCGATAGGCATGAAAAGCTGCCGGAAAGGCCGGCACAGCAGCTAATTGAGGAAGAAATAATTATGACTCCATCACCAACACCATTTCACCAATATCGGAGAGATATACGGCCGCATTAAAAGTTTTTTATTGAAGTACAAACTAGGAACCGTAATACTTTCGTCCCTTATTCCAAAGCAAGAAAATAGGGTGAGGGTAAATCTAAAATACTACCGGAGCTTAGTTTTGAAATAAAAGAAATTTTTATTTTATCTTAATTTGATTTTCATGATATTTAACTTATTTCATCACTAATTATTTCTTTACCGTTAAAATCATTATCATAAACTAACCGTTCCCGTTTCACAACTTCATCAGCAATAGTTTTAATGCCGGTTACAAATTTTTCCAGCGTAAACTTTTCTTCAATCCGCTTTCTTCCTTCTTTTCCCATTTTATCGGCAACATCTGGGTGATTCCAAAGATAAATAATTGCATTACGCAGCGCCGCAGGATTACACTGCGGTACAAAGATTCCAGTTATTCCGTCAAGTATAACATCGTCGCTTTGTCCTTTCGTCTTTGAACAAATAACAGCTTTACCCATTGCCATAGCTTCCAGAATAACAGTTAAACCGTTTTCGGAATCCGAAGGAAGGAGAGGAATGACGACAAATTTTGAACTTGCATAAAGACTGCGTAAAGCAGCTATAGACGGCATTGCTCCAACAGTTACATTCCCGGGCAGTGAATCGAGTTTATAAACTGTTTTAACTGTATCATATATTTTACCGCCGTCCAGTTTAACAGCTATATGGCAATTAATATCTAAGCCGGTCATTGCTTCTATTAAGGTTACAAAGTCGCGCATTTCCCGCCCGGCTGAGCAGATTAAGTTTGCATTACACTGCATTGGGCGATAGAATTTTTGATCCACCTGATACCGGATCAATTTTATTTTTGAAGCCGGAATATTAAGTTGTTTTATTGCAAAACTTCGCTGAACGGATGACCAAGTAATTAGCTTTGTAATATGTTTAAAAACAAATTTCAAAAATATGGCTTTCTTTGGTTTGGATATCCAATACACCAAACCTATGTTTGGAAATTTGGTAAACGTTAGTTTAAGAATAAGTGCAAAAAGAAGAGTGTGCGATTCCGACCAGCAAACAACCAGATCATAATTATTTCGAACAAAGTATGCTTCCATTACTTGTGAAAATATGTAAGGTAAAAACTTATAAAGCCTTCTTCTCCAAACCGGAACCTTTTGCATGGCTTCTTCATCAAGGATATAGGCATTCATTGCCGTATCGAATAAAGTATCTCTCGGCGTTTTATCCTTTCCTTCGTCAATAGTTGATTTCTTCCGTAGCCTTCTGGATACAAGTACAATAGTTCTCATTATTCGGCATTCTTATTTTTCAATATTTATTTAAAAGCTGTTCAAATCAAATGCCAACTTACAAATAGCACCAAAGCGGCTCAAAATAGTTCCCGGTTAAAGGCTAACTGGTAATTGATAAAGACAATATATACTAACCTCTAAATATATACTTCATAAATTTGTTCATAATTTTATTTATAATTGAATAATACATAGTGATTTTCTTTAACTTCAAATATTTAGGCACCGGTTTTTATGTGTTGCTGTGTATTCCTTACACAAACATTTCTCCATTTGTGTAGTTTTTCTATATTCCTTGCTTATTGAGTAAAATAATACTAATTTTGTTAATCAAATTTCGCCCTCTTGAGGGCGATTTTTATTTGTATGAATTTATTAAATGAAAATATTAAAAAAATTGCGGTAGAGGCCGCAGCAAAAAACGGCTTCTTTTTAATTGACTTTATTTCCCGCGGAGACCGTGCAAATAAAATTTATGAAGTTTATATTGACGGCGAAAAAAATGTTACCGCCGAGGATTGTGCCGGTTTGAGCAGAGAAGTAATTTCTGCAATTGAAAATTTACCCGGTTTGGAACCTTCTTTCAAACTTGTTGTATCTTCTCCGGGTGTTGACAGGCCGCTTAAATTCTTAAAACAATTTCCTAAAAATATAAACCGAAAATTTGAAGTTTCTTATCTCCTTAACGGCGAAAAGAAAAAGTTAACAGGTAAACTGGTTAACGTGCAAGGTGAAGAATTGTTATTTTTATCTAATAAAAATGAAATTTTAATTAACTTTAATAATATCCAAAAAGCTAAAGTATTAATTAGTTTTTCTTAACGGAGGAATTAAGAAATGAACGTAGATATCGTTGAATCCTTTGCGCAAATGGTAAGGGAAAAAGGGGTTGATAAAGATGTGCTGGCAGCTATTATAGAAGAAATTTTCGGTATGCTTGTCCGTAAAAAATACGGTGAAGAAGCAAAATACGATGTTGTTGTTAATATGGACCGCGGCGACATAGAAATTTTTCTTGAAAGGGAAATAGTTGATGTTGTTGAAGACCCCAATACTCAAATAAGTATTGAAGAAGTAAACCGGCGCGGTAATGACGAAGAACTTGATGTCGGAGATGATTTTGTAGAAAACCTCGAGCTGTCATCTTTCGGAAGAAGATTAATTACTTTAGCAAAGCAGGGCCTTAACCAAAAAATCCGCGAAATTGAAAAAGACCTTGTATATAATGAGTACAAAGAACTGCTTGGCGAAATTGTAGTGGGGGATATTTATCAGATTAGAAAAAACGATATTCTTGTTAATCATAATAAAAATGAATTAATACTTCCCCGCCAGGAACAAATTCCTTATGAGAGGTATAAAAAAGGCGAAACAATAAGAGCAATTGTAAAAGAAGTAAAGAAGAGTACAAGCGGCCCGGTTATAATTGTATCCCGGTCGGATAATACTTTTTTACAGCGCCTGTTTGAAATCGAAATACCGGAAATTTACGACGGAATAATAGACATAAAAGCCATTGCCCGCGAACCCGGCGAAAGAGCTAAAGTCGCGGTTGAATCCCAGGATAACCGCATCGATGCTGTTGGCGCTTGTGTAGGTATGAAAGGCGTGCGTATTCATGCGATTGTAAGAGAACTTAATAACGAAAATATTGATGTAATCAATTATTCCGAAGATGCGATGGTTTTTATTCAAAAAGCTCTTGCGCCTGCAAAATTAAAGAAAATTATTGTTGACCAAATATCCAAAAAAGCTGTTGTAACTGCAGATAGCGACCAGGTTTCATTAATTGTAGGAAGAAACGGAGTTAATATTCGTTTGGCAATGAAACTAACCGGTTATGAAATAGAAATTCTTAGAGAAGAAAAACCGTTTGAAGAATATGAAGAAGACATTGAATTGATAGATCTAAAAGAAGAATTAGGCAGCGATATATACGAATTATTGATAAACCATAGATACGATACGGCCCTTGAGGTACTAACTGCCGGTCCTGAAAAATTGAAAGAGATAGAAGGACTTGATGAAGGAAAAGTAAATGAGATACTTGAAATAATTAAATCTCAGTTTGAAGAAGAAGAATAGCCAAAATAAACATGTAAGGAAAATATGCCCGAAACCAAAACTAATAAAGTTAGAGTTTATAAGTTAGCGTCGGAATATAATTTGTCTGCGGAATACCTTATGGAATTTTTACGCAAAAAAGGCCACGAGGTAAAATCCCACATGTCTCTTTTAACGGATGATATGTTAAAGGAAATTAATGATCATTTTAAGAAAGACATAGAAAAGGCAGAAAAGCATTATAAAAAAGTTGCTGAATTTAATAAGAAGAGAGGTGAGAAAACCGAGCAGGAAGAACAGAAAGCAGTTAAAATAGAAGAAACAATTCCGGAAACTGTTATGGAAGAACCACCGCCGGTAGAAATTTCAAAAGGAATTGTTGACGAGTTAGAAAAAGAAGATGTAGCAGAAGAGCATAAAAAATTGGAAGTTGAAGAAGAGTTAGAAGAAAAAACCGAATCCGCTGTAACCGGAGAAGAAAAGAAAGAAACTGCTGAAGAAGCAAAAGAAGAAACGTTTGCTTCGGAAGCAGAAAAAACAGAAAAGGTTATAGAAGAAAAAGAAATTTCGGCCGTAGGAAAATCTAAGGAAGTTACTCAAGAAGAGAAACCTGCAAAGAAAGAATTTATTTCTCCAAAAGAACTGGAAGCACAGCGTAAAAAAGGATTGAAAGTTGTCGGTAAAATAGATCTTGATGCCGGAAAGACGGAAGGAAAGGAAGATAAAAAAGAACCTGCTGCAGGAAAGGAAGGAAAAACAGCAAGAGCCGAAGCCACAAAAAAGAAAAAGAAGCCTAAGGCAAAGAAAAAGACTTCGGAATTTCCGGAAGATGCAGTACCTGTTAAAAAGAAAAAACGAATTAAGCGATTCGAAATAGATCAAAAAGAAGTTAAGGAAGCAATTAGAAAAACACTTTTAAGTATGGATGATTCCGTAATTTCCGAACGTGCTACATTAAGAAAGAAGAAAAGGAAAGAACGCGAAGCCGAAGAAGAACGCCGGCTGGAGCTTAAGGCACTTGAAAAAAATAAAATTGTTGTAACGGAATTTATTGCCGTAAATGAACTTGCAAATTTAATGAATGTTCCCGTAAGCGATGTAATTACAAAATGTATAGAACTCGGACTTATGGTTTCTATAAATCAAAGGCTAGATGTTGAAACAATTACTCTTGTAGCGGATGAATTCGGATTTGAAGTTGAATTTCAAAAAGAATATACATCGGAAGCGCTGGAAGACAAAACAGATGATCCGGAATCGCTGCAATTCCGGTCTCCCGTTGTTACAATAATGGGGCATGTAGATCACGGTAAAACATCCTTGCTTGATTATATAAGAAGGACAAACGTTGTAGCCGGAGAAGCAGGTGGTATAACGCAGCATATTGGTGCTTACAAAGTTGATGTAGGAGACGAAAAGTATATTACTTTTTTAGATACGCCCGGACACGAAGCATTTACCGCAATGAGGGCGCGCGGTGCACAGCTAACGGATATTGTTGTTCTGGTTGTTGCTGCTGACGATGCGGTAATGCCGCAAACAGTTGAAGCAATAAACCATGCCCGTGCTGCAAATGTTCCTATTGTAATAGCGATAAATAAAATTGATAAACCGGGTGCTAACACCGAAAAGATAAAACAACAGCTTGCGGAAAGAAATATTTTGGTAGAAGATTGGGGTGGTAAATATCAATGCGTAGAAATTTCCGCCAAATCCGGTCTTAACGTTGATGTTTTACTTGAGAAGATTTTACTTGAAGCGGAAATTTTGGATTTAAAAGCTAACCCGGACAGAACTGCACGCGGCGTTGTTGTGGAATCCGAGCTTGATAAAGGAAGAGGAATTACTGGAACAATTCTGGTGCAAAAAGGAACTTTGAATATAGGCGACCCTTTTATTGCGGGAATATACCAGGGCAAAGTTAGAGCAATGTTTGATGAAAGAGGAAACAAAGTTATGGAGGCTCCTCCTTCAACACCTGTTCAGGTACTTGGACTGGAAGGTGCTCCGCAGGCAGGTGAAACATTTGTTGTGGTGGATTCCGATAAAATGGCAAGAGAAATTGCACTTAAAAGGCAGCAGCTTAAACGCGAGCAGGATCAGAAACAGGTGCATCATCTTACGCTGGATGATATTTCAAAACGTATTAGTATTGGCGGAGTTAAAGAACTTCCGTTAATTGTTAAAGGCGATGTAGACGGTTCCGTTGAAGCTTTATCCGATTCTTTGATGAAGCTTTCCAATGAAGAAGTTATAGTTAGGGTTATTCACAAAGGAGTCGGCGGCATTTCGGAAAGTGACGTACTTCTTGCTTCTGCTTCCGATGCAATTATAATCGGTTTTCATGTTAGGCCAAATTTAAATGCCAGAAAACTTGCGGAAACTCAAAATGTTGATATACGATTATACAATGTTATTTACGATGCAATTAACGAGGTTAAGTCGGCGCTGGAAGGATTGCTGTCTCCCGAAATTTCGGAAGAGGTAACCGGTACGCTTGAAATTAGAGATACATTTAAAGTACCCAAATTCGGTACTGTTGCAGGATGTTATGTGTCGGATGGAAAAGTTTCCCGCGGCAGCAGGGTAAGATTAATACGAGATGGAATTGTAATTCACGAAGGAGAAATAGGTTCTTTAAAACGATTTAAAGATGATGTTAGGGAAGTTGATTCAGGTTATGAATGCGGACTAAATATTGCCAATTATAATGATATAAAAACAGGCGATATCATAGAGGCATTCAAAATTGTGGAAACTAAGAAGAAACTAGCATAACAAAAGTAACCTTAAAGGTTAATCTATTTTATTTATATTCAAACTTTTTAGGTTACTTCCAGAAGGAGATGAAGATATGACACACAGAATTGATAGGGTAGAACATCTTATAAAGGAAGAAATCAGTTTAATCTTTTTATATAAGCTGCCGGATAAACTTCATAATTCTTCGTTCGGATTTGTTACGGTAACTTCGGTAAAAGTCAGCCCGGATCTAAAAATTGCAAAGGTATATATTTCTGTTCTTGAAAAGGATAAAAGGGATTCAGCACTGGAAAAGATAAAATCTATTTCAGGCTATATCCGGTCCGAGCTTGCTTCCAGAATAAGGATAAAATTTGTACCGGAGTTGAAATTCTTTATTGATGATACGCTTGACTATGTTGAGAAGATAGAAGGATTAATTAAACAAATTCACGAGAATGATAACAAAGGAAACGGTTGATTTTTCAAGATTAGATTTTCAATCCGGTGAAGTTTTGCTTGTAGATAAGCCTTCCGGTTGGTCGTCATTCAAAGTTGTTTATAAAATAAGGAAAGCCGCCGGTGTAAAGAAAGTGGGCCATGCCGGAACCCTTGACCCGTTAGCAACCGGGCTTTTAATACTTTGCACGGGAAAAAAGACTAAAGAAATAAACAATTTCCAGTCGCTGGAAAAAACTTATACGGGTGTTATTCTGCTTGGTAAAACATCTCCTTCTATGGATCTGGAAACAAGTATTATAAAAGAAATGCCGATAGAAGAAATTACAGGCGAAGATATTTTAAGTATAAGGAATTTATTCCTGGGAAAAATAATGCAGGTACCACCAATGTATTCTGCAGTTAAATTCCAGGGTAAATCATTGTATAAATTTGCAAGGAAGGGCAAATCGGTTAAAAGAGAACCGCGGGAAGTAACCGTTTCAAAATTCGAAATAACCAAAGTAGCTTTGCCGGAGGTTCATTTTGAAATTGAATGTTCAAAAGGAACTTATGTAAGAGTTATTGCAAACGACTTTGGCCAAAAACTTGGATGCGGCGGCGTGCTAAGCAGCTTAAGGCGCACTAAAATCGGCAGCTTTTCCGTAGAAGATGCTGTAAATGTAGAGGAATTTAGTACTAAATTGAATAGTTATAAAAGAAATTTACCCGAAGTTTAATGTGTATATTTAGCACGGCGTGATCTTCTTATTTCTTTTTGACGTTAAAAAAATGTATATTAACAAACTTTTGTTTAGATAAAATATTGCTATGGAAGTATTTAATAGCTTGTCGGAAGTAAAAAAGGATAATAATACTATTATTACAATGGGTACTTTCGATGGAATTCATTTAGGACATAGGAAAATAATTGAGGGTGTTAAAGCCAGGGCATCGGCTTTGGGCGGTAGAAGCTTTTTAATTACGTTTGATCCGCACCCGCGAAGTGTTATAGCCGGCGGCAGGGAAATTAAATTGTTAAATACCCTGCAGGAAAAAATTGATATTCTGGAAGAAATCGGAATTCAAAATCTTCTTATAATAAACTTTACCAAGGAATTTTCCCAATTAACTTCCGAAGAATTTTTTAAGAATTATATAATAGATAAAATAGGCTTAAGAGAAATAGTAATTGGCTATGACCATCACTTTGGCAAAGGCCGCGGCGGAGATGAAAGCACCTTAAGAGAATTGGGTACGGAATACGGTTTTAAAGTTTATACCGTAGATGCCGTAAATTTAAAAGATACTAATGTAAGCAGTACTAAAATTAGAAATGCCGTTATAAAGGGTGACATGCAAACAGCCAACTTGTTCCTGGGCAGATATTACGGTTTTACCGGTACGGTTGTAAAAGGAGACGGAAGAGGCAGACTGCTGGGCTTTCCTACTGCAAATATTAAAATGGAAAATGTTAATAAGCTTTTACCGGCAATCGGCATTTATGCTGTTGAAGCTGAAATTAACAGCCAAAAACATCATGGTCTTATGAGTATTGGAAAAAGACCAACTTTTTATAACGACGGCCACCTAACTACCGAAGTATTTATCTTCAATTTTAACGAAAATATATACGATAAAAAAGTTACTGTAAATGTTGTTGAAAGAATAAGAGGCGAAGAAAAATATTCCTCCGCAGAAGAGCTTGTTGCACAAATGCAAAAGGATAAAAAAACCGGCCAGGAAATTTTAAGCCGGCAGTATAACAGAATATTTAATTAATTAATCCCGGTTTGTTCTGGGGTTATATCGTACAAAATAAATAAAGGTAAATAAATGACTAAAGAACAAAAGCTTGAAATCGTCAAGCAGTTCGGTAAAAACGAAAAAGATTCGGGAAAGTCCGAAGTTCAAATTGCACTATTAACAAAAAGGATTAACGATCTTACGGATCATTTTAATGTGCACAAAAAAGATCATCATTCAAGACGCGGGCTTCTTATGATGGTTGGAAAAAGAAGAAGATTGCTGGATTATCTTGCAAATAAAGATATAGCCAGGTACAGAGCAATAATTAAAGAGTTAAATATTAGGAAGTAAAGGTATATAAATGATAGTTAAAAAAGAAGTTGAGATCGGCGGGAAAGTTTTTTCTATTGAAACGGGAAGATATGCTAAACAGGCAAACGGTGCCGTAATGGTAAGATACGCCGATACAATGGTGTTGGTTTCCGTAGTATCTACAGAGGAAGCAAAAGAAGACCAGGATTTCTTTCCTCTTCAGGTTGAATACAGGGAAAAAACTTCGGCTGCCGGTAAATTCCCCGGCGGTTATATAAAAAGAGAAGGAAGGCCGAGTGAAAAAGAAATTTTAAGCTCGAGGCTTATTGACAGGCCTATCAGGCCCCTCTTCCCTAAAGATTTTAAAAACGAAACACAGGTTATTGCATTCGTTTTTTCGCATGACGGTGAAAACGATGCAGACGTCCTTGGTGCCGTTGGTGCTTCGGCTGCACTTACAATATCGGACATTCCCTTCGACGGCCCAATGGCAGAGGTTAGAGTTGGGCGTGTTGACGGAAATTTTGTCGTAAATCCGACTCTTCAGCAAATTAAAGTTAGTGATTTGGAACTGGTAGTTGCCGGTACTGCCGATTCAATTATGATGGTTGAAGGCGAATCTAAAGAAATAACCGAAACCGAACTTCTTGGTGCTTTGAAGTTTGCACAGGAAGAAATAAGAAAGCTTGTACAGATTCAGCTAGAACTTAAAGAAGAAGTTGGTAAGCAAAAAAGAGAAGTGCTTCCGGTTGAATTAGACGAGAATCTTAAAAATGATGTTTACAGCCTCGCAAACGAAAAGTTCAAAGAAATTGTTTATTCCGTTCTTACAAAAGATGAAAGAAGTACAAAGAATAAAGAACTTAAGAAATTTGTAAACGAATCTCTCGTAGAAAAATATCCCGAGCGGGAAAAAGTTATCGGTGAAATTCTTCACGATATGGAAAAAGAATTAATGCGGAACAGAATTCTTACCGAAGGAATAAGACTTGACGGAAGAAATACAAAGCAAATCCGGCCTATAACTATTGAACTTGGCCTGCTGCCGAGGACGCACGGTTCGGCGTTGTTTACAAGAGGTGAAACTCAAAGCTTAACTACGGTAACTTTAGGTACAAAAAACGATGAGCAAATTATAGACGGTTTGCTTGATGAGTATTCCAAAAAGTTTATGCTTCATTATAACTTTCCGCCCTTCAGCGTTGGGGAAGTAGGTAAAATGACGGGCGTCGGCAGAAGAGAAATAGGGCACGGAAACCTAGCCGAACGCGCATTAAAAGTTTTAATGCCGCCGGAAGATATTTTTCCTTACACTGTAAGAGTTATTTCGGATATTCTGGAATCGAACGGTTCATCTTCCATGGCGACTGTTTGTGCAGGTTCACTGGGTTTAATGGATGCCGGTGTTCCGTTAAGTAAACCGTGTGCCGGTATTGCAATGGGCCTTATTAAAGAAGGTGAGCAGTATGCAATACTTTCCGATATTTTAGGAAACGAAGATCACCTGGGTGATATGGATTTTAAAGTTGCCGGAACCAAAGACGGAATTACGGCATTTCAAATGGATATTAAAATTCAAGGAATATCTTTTGAAATTATGGAAAAGGCTTTAAGCCAGGCTACAGAAGGAAGAATGCATATACTTAGTATTATGGGAGAGTCTATTAGTGAACCGCGTCCCTCGCTTTCTCCTTTAGCTCCAAGGCTTATAACAATGAAAGTTGATACCGACCAGATTGGATTGATAATAGGTCCCGGCGGTAAAACTATTCAGGGAATGCAAAGATTATTCGGCGTGGATATTAACATTGATGATGACGGCACAATAAATATTGCATCGCCGAATAAAGAAAATGCCGCAAAGTGTAAGGATTATATTAAAAAGTTAACGGCTACCCCGGAAATTGGAGAAGTTTACGAAGGTGTTATTACAAAGATAATGGACTTTGGAGCCTTTGTCGAAATTCTTCCAGGCAAAGAAGGATTGCTTCATATTTCGCAGATTGATAATAAGCGTGTTAACAAGGTAACTGATTATTTTAAAGAGGGCGATAAGGTTTCCGTAAAGCTTATAAAGGTTGAAAACGGGAAGCTTTCCCTTAGCAGAAAAGAATTACTTAAGGATAACGACCATTCGCCCCAGGTCGTTTCCAAAAATTAAAAATGTTAATTGTAAATGTTAATGGTTAATTATCTGTACCGGTTAACCATTAACTATCAATTGATTTTTAACCGGCAGCGTTTGTTCCCAGCTTAAGGCCGGATTATGTTTTTACGAAAAGGCAGTCTTTTTTTTATCGGCTGTTTTTAATTTTTCTTCCCTATTCGGGAAATTTTTAATTCATAGTTTTAAGGCAGTGCTCAGCGTGGTAAAATATCTACTATTATATTCACTTCTTCTATATTTATTGACTTATGTTAAGTTCAGTAAAAAGAAAAATAAAGAATATAAGGACTTAATCCTGTTTAATAAAAAAGAAAAGGATTGGGAACCCCGCCCCGGAATAATATATACTTCCAATTTCACAATGAGCATAAGTTTATTAAAAGTTTTTATAATGAAATTCTATATTTCATTTAGAGAGTTTATTTTATATGGTAAAAGAAATTATAATCAATTCGTCTGCTGCACAAACGCGGGTTGCCATTACGGAAGATGGAAACCTGGTAGACTTTTTTGTAGACTATCCTGAAAACCGCAGGATGGTAGGGGATATTTATTTGGGGAAGGTTGCACGGGTATTACCCGGCATTAAAGCAGCTTTTATTAATATCGGAATGAAGCACGATGCATTTTTGCATTTCTCGGATATAGGTGAAAGGACATCTCAGTTCCAGGAAATGCTTGGCGAAGAAGATTCCGATGTTGATGAGGAAGAAGAAGATGAAACCCCGCAAAGAAACAATAACCACTTCAAACAGCAGAAAGAAGGCGGCGATACCGAGATTGCTGTTCCTAAGCTGCATAAAGGGCAGGAAATATTAATACAGATTACAAAAGAACCGGTAAACAATAAAGGAGTTAGGGTAACATCTTCGGTTTCTTTGCCGGGAAGGTTTTGCGTGCTTCTTCCTTTCGATCATAAAGTTGGGGTTTCAAAAAAAATTTCAGATTACAAAGAAAGAAGACGGTTAAGGCATATTGCACGCAGCATTCTGCCGGATAACTTCGGATTAATAATTAGAACCGTGGCAAGGAATCAATCCGAAGACGCCTTAAGGGATGACCTAAATGCGCTGCTTAAAACATGGCAGCAAATTCAGGAAACCATTAAAACGGAAGAACCGCCGGCAATTATTCACCAGGACTTAAGCACTACATCAAGCGTTATACGCGATTTATTTACGCCGGATGTTTCCAAAATTTTTATAGATTCCAAAAAACTTTACAAACAAATTAGAAATTATGTTGATGTAGTTGAACCCCGTTCCGTAGATAAAATAGAATTATTCAAATCCAATAATTCAATTTTCGATTCATTTAAAATTGAAGAACAAATAAAAACATTAATGGGGCGGAAAGTCCCGCTGCCCAGCGGCGGATACCTTATAATTGATCATACCGAAGCTATGGTGGTAATAGATGTTAACAGCGGAAGATATGCGAAAAATAAAGAGCAGGAATTAAATTCGTTAAAGACCGACCTGGAATCTGCAAGGGAAATTGCCAGGCAATTAAGGCTGCGGGATATTGGCGGTATAATTGTGGTGGACTTTATAGACCTTGAGGAAGAAAAAAACCGGAAAAAAATTTACGACGAACTAAGGAAGGAATTTAGAAAAGACCGGGCTAAAGTTTCCGTCCTTCAAATGTCTGATTTTGGACTTGTTCAGATTACGCGCCAAAGGATAAGGCAAAATATTATGCAGGCTATGAAGGAAGTTTGCCCGTACTGCTTAGGTACCGGCGTGTTAACAAAACATTCTCACCTGGTTTATGATCTTGAAGACACAATTAAGAAGTTTAAACGTAATTCTAAAGAGAGAGCGGTTTTAATAAAGTGCCATCCTTTACTGGCAACAAAACTAAAGGAGGATAAATTTAAAACTTTCTTTAGGCTAAGGTTTAAATATTTTATAAGGTTAAAACTGGAAGAAGATGAAAGCATGCCTCTGGGGCAGATTAAATTCTTTTCTATGAAAACACAAAAAGAATTAACGGATGAAATAAATTGAATATGGTTACGAAAAAATTACCTCACCTCGTAGCCTTGGTTGTCCGAAAAGTAATTTCAAATTTTATAACCAATGGAAATCCGTTTAATCCGTGTTCTATATTTTAGAAAAATATTACTTATCGGACAGCCTCGGGACGAAGGGTGAGTTTATTAAAATAAATTTTAGTAACATCAGTAATAACAAAAAATCTATATGAAGAAAACAAAACTTTACAACACACATGAAAAACTTGGCGCAAAGATTGTGGAATTTGCAGGCTTTTACATGCCTGTACAGTATTCATCAATAATTGCAGAACACAAAGCCGTTAGAAATTCGGTGGGAGTTTTCGATGTATCCCACATGGGCGAAGTCTTTATATCCGGTGAAAAAGCCGTAGATTTTGTACAGCATATAACTATAAACGATGTTTCTAAACTTACGCCCGGTAGGGTGCAGTATTCTGCAATGTGCTATTTGGACGGCGGCATTGTTGACGACCTGCTGGTTTACAAATTATCCGCCAGCAGCTTTATGCTTGTTATTAATGCTTCCAACACGGAAAAAGATTTTAACTGGATGATTAGTAATAACAGCTTTGGAGTATCAATACAAAATTTATCCGATGAATATTCACTGCTTGCTGTACAAGGGCCAAAGTCCAAAGAGGTTATGCAAAAAATTTGCGACAAGGAATTAAATTTGGATTATTACCATTTCTTTACAGCCAAAATTGCCGGCTACGATATGATAGTTTCCAGAACAGGTTATACAGGCGAGTTAGGTTACGAGCTTTATTTTAAGGGCGATGAAACTGCTGCTGAAAATATATGGAATGAAATTTTTGAGGCAGGCAAAGAATTTGGTATTCAGCCGGTAGGTCTTGGTGCTAGAGATTCGTTAAGACTTGAAATGGGTTATTGCCTTTACGGCAACGATATAGACCAAACTACTAACCCTATTGAAGCAGGGCTTGGATGGATTACTAAATTAAATAAACCCGATTTTTTGGGCAAAAAAGCTTTACAGGAAGTTAAAGAAAAAGGGCTAAAAAGAAAATTAACTGCAATTGCGTCCGATGAAAAAGCATTTCCGCGTCATGGTTATGATATTACTGCGGGAGGCAAAAGAATCGGAACTATAACGAGCGGAACGGTAAGCCCGGTACTTGAAAAACCGGTTGCACTTGGTTATATAGAAAAAGAATTTACGGAAGAAAATACAATTGTAAATTTTTTAATTAGAGGAAAAGAAGTTCCGGCTAAGGTTGTTAAGCTTCCTTTTATAAGCAAGTGAAACAGAAGTATATAGGAATTAACTTATGAGGGAAAGATGAAGGTAAATGTACTTACAACAATATTAAGTGCAGACGAATTATATTTTACAGATAAAACAACTGTTGTAATAGATGTACTTAGAGCAACTACAACAATAGTTACAGCTCTTAAAAACGGTGCAAGGGAGGTTCTTCCGGTTGCAACCGTAGAATTTGCTATGAAAGTTTCCGGCGGCAGCTTTAGCGGGCAAACGCTTCTTTGCGGTGAAAGAAATACCAGAAAAATTGAGGGCTTTGCTCTCGGCAATTCACCGCTTGAATTTACCGAAGATAAAGTTTCCGGCAAGACGGTTATTTTGTATACTACAAACGGAACCAGAGCAATTGTTAAAGCAAAGTTTTCTTCGGACTTGTACGTATGTTCCTTTTCTAATGTTACTGCTTTGGCCAGGCATCTTTACGGTTTGAATAAAGATATTGAAATTTTTTGTGCCGGAAGAAATAATAATTTTTCACTGGAAGATACTATTTGCGCCGGTAAATTAATATCCGAACTTGAAAAAGTTAAGGATAATGTATTACTTACCGATTCCGCAAGAGCAAGCGTATCCTTGAGTAAGTCCCTGGGAAAGAGTATTTTAAAAATGTTAAAAGAATCAGAACACGGTAAAATCCTTTTGGAAAACGGTTTTGAAGAAGACTTAATGTTCTGCAGTAAATTGAATACCACGCAGGCAATTCCTTATTTTACGGATAATGCTCTAAAGTTACTGCCGGATATGAATGAAGATAATGATGATTAACAATGGCTGCGAAAAGAAAAATAAGAACAAATAAAAACGGCAACGGTGAAAAAAAATCCGCTGCCGGCAAACAGAAAAAAATTCTGGGAATTCTCTTAATACTTTTTTCTGTACTTACACTCTTAAGTATTTTATCTTACTCCAGATTCGATCAAGCCAATCTTAATTACAAATTCAGCGACTTATTTAAAGTCTTCGGCTCAAATACAAAGTTTATACAAAAAGCGGACAGCACACATAACCTTCTAGGGATTTTCGGAGCGTATGTTTCCAACTTTTTTATTAACTCAACTCTCGGAATATTTTCTTCCGTATTTCCGCTTATGTTTTTATACTGGGGAGTTTCTTTCTTTTATAAAATTAGTTTTAAAAGATTGATTAATGTATCCAATTTTTTATTGATTACCGGATTAATCTTTGCAGCATTCTTCGGCGTATTAAGAACACATTACAAAGTGCTTACCGGGCTTTACGAAATTTCCGGTTCAATAGGAGATTACTTAGGTGAAACCCTTAGCCGGCTTTTAGGCGGTATTGGAAGCATAATATTTTTAATTGCAGCAGGCACCATTCTGCTTGTTGTTGCATTTGATGTTAAACTTGAAAAAATATTTTTATTTTTTAAGAATCTGTTTCTCAAACCCTCCTCAGGCACAGAACCGGTTTTTGAAGATGCTGCTGCCGGTTATGAAGCAGACAACCTTAAAAAGATAAAAGCTTTGGGAAAAGAAAAGAAAAAGAAAAAATCTCCCCCTTCGGAAAAATCTCCTTCCGCCGAAGATTTAATGGCGGAAGAAGCTAAAGAGCAGACCAGAATTAGAATTATTAGAAAAGACGATACACCTTCCGTTACGGAAGAAAATGAAGTTCAAAAAGATGAGCACAAAAAAGTTGACCTTGAAAAGACCGGAGAAATATCTTCCAAAGCAATAGACAAGGAAAAAGAAGCCGATCTACCCGATCAATGGGATGAAAAAATTTCATATAAAAAACCCGGGCTGGATTTACTTGAACCGATCCCGGAAGAAAATTTTAAAGTTGCGGAAGAAGAACTAAAAAGAAACGCCGAACTTCTTAAAGAAAAGCTAAAGCTGTTTGATATAGAAATAGAAGATATTTCCGTAACTCCGGGGCCGGTTGTTACACTTTACGAAATTGTTCCTTCTCCGGGTGTAAAAATAAGCCGCATAGTGGGATTGGAACATGACATAGCACTTGCACTTGCCGCAAGAGGAATAAGAATTATTGCACCGATACCCGGCAAGAGTGCAATTGGTGTAGAAATTCCAAATGCAGTTGCTTCTCTTGTTGTTGCCAAATCCGTACTCGGAAAAATTTCCGAATCGAATGCAGAACTGCCTGCTGCGTTGGGTAAAACGATTAACGGCGATGTTTATGTAACCGATCTTGCAAAAATGCCGCACCTGTTAATTGCCGGTTCTACAGGTTCCGGCAAGAGCGTTGGTATAAATATGCTTATAGCAAGTTTGTTATATACAAAGCATCCTTCAGAAGTAAAGCTTGTAATGATTGATCCTAAAAAAATAGAACTTTCATTTTACAATAAGCTCCGCAGGCACTACCTTGCCGTTTCTCCCGACCTTGATGAAGAAATTATTACGAACCCGCAAAATGCCGTTCTTCTTTTAAAATCCGTTGAGTTTGAAATGGAGAAACGGTACGACATGCTTGCAAAAGCCGGAGTAAGAAATATTGTAGATTATAACAAAAAAATTTCCGATCCGAAAAAAAGACCGAAGGATGCCGACGGAATTAAACATCACCCTATACCTTACTTAATTGTAATAATAGATGAACTTGCCGATCTTATGATAACTGCCGGCAAAGAAGTTGAAGAACCAATCGCAAGGTTGGCACAGCTTGCAAGGGCAGTTGGTATCCACCTTGTACTGGCAACTCAAAGGCCTTCGGTTAATGTTATTACGGGAGTTATAAAGGCAAATTTTAGTGCAAGAATTGCTTACCAGGTTGCAACCAAAATAGATTCGCGAACCATACTTGATATGAACGGCGCAGAGCAGCTGCTTGGCAGAGGAGATATGCTTTTCCTGCCTACGGGCTCGCCTAAACCAATTCGTATTCAAAATGCATTTATTTCTACTGATGAAGTTGAAAGGCTAACGGATTATATACAAAGACAGCCTGGCTTTTCAAAACCGTTTTTCCTTCCTTCTTTATATGATAAAAAGAAAGATTCTTCAAGCGGATTCCTTTCCGATCTAGACCCTATGTTTGAGGATGCAGCAAAGGTAATTGTACGTCATCAACAGGGTTCCGTTTCTCTTCTTCAAAGAAGATTAAAGCTCGGCTACTCAAGGGCTGCACGTATTGTAGACCAGCTTGAAGAAGCTGGCATTGTAGGGCCTAACGACGGCAGTAAGGCAAGAACTGTTCTTGTTGAAAACGAGGAACAGTTGGAAACGATTTTAAGATCACTTTAAATTATCATCTCGTACTGCTCAATCTATTGGAATGTTGTGGTAACGGCATATTGGAATTTATTCCGGAATTCTAACTTCCGGTCTGTGATATTTGAGCCAATGGTATATATCCGCCAATTAGGGAAGCATCATCAAAGAGATAAAATTCTAGTTAGTTTAATAAAGCCATACCGCATTCTTCGTAATTAATATTAAACCTTATAAAAAAATGTCACAACACTAAAATTAAACCAATCAATTACTTAAACTCTCGAAAATAAGAAGAAACCATTCAGACAACTTCTTAATAATGATAAGGCGGTTGCCTTAATTTTAAATAAGCGCACTTTTTGATCTATGGCATATATCTTGCCCCATTTCCGAATAAATGTATAAATAAAATAATTAATAGTATAAAATTTATGATAAGAGGAACAGTAATTATCGCAAAAGACGTATGCAAAGGATGCGAGCTTTGTATAGAAGCTTGTCCTCAAAAAAGCCTGGGTTTATCCAGCCGCATAAATATAAACGGCTACCCTTATGTGGAATTAGTCCAGGATAATTGCACTGGGTGTGAAATTTGTGCCTTAGTCTGCCCGGATGTTGCATTGACAATCTACAGACAGCCCAAATCGACCCTAAAAAAAGCTGTATAATTAACAGTCTCTTTAACATATAATCTATTTGATTATATAAAAAACAGGTTTTTAAATGGAACAAAAAAACAACGGAAACAATGAAGCCCGTTTAATGAAGGGCAACGAAGCATTAGCCGAGTCGGCAATTCGCGCATATATAGATGCGTACTTCGGCTACCCGATTACGCCCCAATCCGAAGTGCTGGAATATTTAACGGTGGAAATGCCCGGGCGTCACGGGATATTCCTGCAGGCCGAAAGCGAAGTAGCTGCAATAAATATGATATACGGTGCTGCCGGTGCCGGCGGAAGAGTTATGATTTCTTCTTCCAGCCCGGGCATAAGCCTTATGCAGGAAGGTATTTCCTACATTGCTTCGGCAGAACTTCCTTGCTTAATTGTTAATGTTAACCGCGGCGGGCCCGGCCTTGGTACAATTCAGCCTTCGCAGGGAGATTACTTCCAGGCAACAAAAGGCGGCGGCCACGGTGATTATCATCTTATTGTTTTAGCTCCCGCATCTGTACAGGAAATGGCAGATTTTATATTCGATGCAATCCGTCTGGCTGAAAAATACAGGAATCCCGCAATGATATTAGCGGATGGGGCATTAGGACAAATGATGGAAAAGGTTATTCTTCCCGTAGAAGGCTCGCTGCCTAAAACGGAAAAAGCTTGGGCGACCATAGGTAAACCGGCATCAAGGGAAAGAAATATTATTACTTCCC
>JBJKSH010000102.1:0-11246 GCA_046704255.1 Ignavibacteriaceae bacterium
GGTTTACCTGATTGGTATCCCGATGATGCAGGCGGTGATTTACAAAACAGAATTTTTAAGAAAAATACTTTGGAAGCTATCTTAAATACTGAAGAGCTTGAACAAATTCGCAATATACCGGAAGCAAGAGAATTTCTTGAGAAGAAGTTCCCAATATCTTCTCCGCTTGGAATAAATAATCCCAAAGAAGTAGAAATAGAAAAAGAGTATTTTCATTTGTGGCAGAGAATGCTCTTCTCTTGCCTCGTTGATGTTGATTTTCTTGATACGGAAAAATTTATGAATCCCGAACAATTTCAGGAAAGAGGTAACTATGTCTCTATCTCTGAATTAAAGAAACGATTCGATAATTTTATGAATGAGAAAAGGCCTGATACACCAATCAATAAAAAGCGAAACGACATACTTGAGAAGTGCAGAAAGAAAGCAAATCTTTCACCAGGTTTTTTTTCTTTAAATGTTCCGACCGGTGGCGGCAAGACTCTTTCTTCAATGGCTTTTGCATTTGAACATGCTAAAAAAATTGATAAGAAAAGAATTATAATGGCAATTCCATACACAAGTATTATTGAGCAAACAGATAAGGTTTTTAAGTATGGAACTGATGATAACGAAGAAATAGAAAAAAGAAGAGGGAAAGGAAAACTTCTTTTCGGTGAAGATCAGATCGTTGAACATCATAGCAACCTAGACCCGGAAAATGAAACTTACATGAATCGCCTTGCTTCAGAAAACTGGGATGCACCAATTATCGTTACGACCAATGTGCAATTATTCGAATCTCTTTTTGCCAGTAAAACCTCTTCTTGCGGAAAGCTTCATAATATTGTAAACAGCATTATTATTCTTGATGAAGTTCAAATGCTTCCACCCGAATATCTTAAACCTATTCTGTCTGTCCTTGCAGGTTTAGTTAAGCACTTCAGCTTAACAGTTGTTTTAATGACTGCAACACAACCGGCTTTAATAGGAAACATTGGTTCTGCTCCAAATATTTTTAAAGGATTAACCGATGTAAAAAATATAATTGATGATCCCGATTCGCTTACAAAAGATTTTCATAGAGTAGAAATTAAAATGCCAATAGTAAAATCCGAAGGAAAGAAGTCGCACCCTACGCGGGTGCGTGGATTGAAACGACAGGAGTTAAATATTAAAATAGTGCATATAAGTTTTCCTCCCGTTACTGCAAACCTCTAAGGCCTGAAGATGGTGACCTTCAAGGTCAAGCCCATTCTTTTTATTGTGGCGGCAGTGGAGTTTCTTCTTCTTTTAGATTTGTACACCGCCTAAGTCTTACGGATAATTTTTATTTATGGCACTTTTTTATTTACTTAGTGTATAAACCCTAAACAATTTTGGGAATTACATGTTGGCGAACAAAATAACCTTAGCTATATTCTCATTACTCTTCTTATTCTTTTTATCGGGAAGTTCAAATAATCAGGGTGATAACGGGAATGAAAGATTTACTATTTCCAACTACACCGTCTTTGCTCCCGGCAGCGATGTTTCGATAAATCTTTATTCAAATTCAAGAAACGATGAAACTTTTCACTTCCGGCTCTTCAAAATTACTGAGCCCGAAAAGTTTGCATTTCAATCCGACCGTAACAGACTAAGAAGGAATTTTGATATTTGGGGCAGCGAAGGTAATTCACTGCTTAAATATGTTAAACTTGTAAGGGAATGGAATGCTTCGGTTAATACTTCTTATAGATGGGGACATAATCAAAATTTAAATATCGGTAAAATTGATGAGCCAGGCTCATACATTTTGCAGGCGCTTAGAAATAACCAGGTTGCATACTGCGGAATAAGTGTTTCAAATTATGCTATGATTTATAAATCCGGCACAAATGAAATTCTGGCCTATGTTGTTAATTCGAAATCTGGAGATATAATAAAGAATACGAACTTTGAATTGTTTACTGATAATAAATTGGTCGAGAAAAAGCAAAGCGGCAAAAACGGAATTGCTGTTCTTGGCTTAAATGATTCGACCATAATGAAAAGCCGGCAGCCTCTATTGCTTGCAAAAACAAAAGAGGAAGTAATTTTCAGTGACCCGTATTTTTATATTACTCCGAAAATAAACAGCTACCTGGCATATATTTATACAAACCAGCCGGTTTATCGACCCGGACAGACGGTTTACTTTAAAGCAATACTTAGAGAAAAAACCGGAAACACATTAAATAATGTTAAGGATGCAGATTTTACTGTCAAAATTAAAAGCCCAAAGAACAAAGAAATATTTTCCAAGGTAATTAAGACAGATGAATTCGGTTCGTTGTTCAACAGCATTAAACTGGATGATGATGCGGACCTCGGCACTTATCAAATTCAATTAATAAAAGATAACAGGTATTATTACGGCTCTTTTGATGTTGAAGAATATAAAAAGCCTGAATACCTTGTAACCGTAAAAACAGACAGCAGTAATTATTCATACGGTGATACTTTAATGGCCGTAGTTTCTGCAGATTATTATTTCGGTTCGCCGGTTGCAAACGGAAAAGTTTCCGTAAAGATTTTTAAGCAGTTGTATTGGCGGCCATGGTGGTATTTCTCAAATTATTCGTGGTTCTATAGAAGCATTCAAATGCCCAGGTTTGAAAACTACGGCAAAAGAGAGCTTATCAAAGAACAGACGGGCTATCTTAGCGCAGAAGGGAAATATAATTTTGGATATAAAATTCCTCCCGAACAAAACGGCGATTATATTTATATTATTTATGCAGATGTAACAGACAACTCACGAAGTACTGTTTCCGGTTCGGCTCAGGTTAATGTTACAAGGGGAAGCTTTAATTTGTCTACATCACCCGAAAGGTATTTTGTAAGTGAAGGTACTCCGGTAAATCTAAAAGTAAATGCATCGGATTTTTCGGATAAGCCTGTTGAGACAAAATTTACAATAGTTGTTAACTATCCGCCAAAGGGAGTAAATCAAAATTATTATCAGCCGCCTAACGATACACTCTACGGTTCAACGGATAAATTCGGCAGCGCCGAGGTTACTTTTATACCGCGTTCATCTATTAGCGGGCATTACAATTATATGGTAATTGCGCATGATAAGAAAGGCAGAGAAATTTCGGCAAGAAATTCTTTCTTTATAGGAACGTGGAAACAATATTTTTACGGCTATGGCGGACCGAATCCTAAAATAATTACAGACAAAGATACATACGAAAAGGGAGATACAGTAAAAGCTTATGTATTTATCCCGGACAGTAATACCGATGTGCTTGTTACTTATGAATCGAACAATATCCTAGGATATGAAATTAAAAGAGTTGAAGGAAATACATTTACAATTAAAGAAAACCTGGGAGAAAAGTTTTCACCAAGCTTTCACATTGCAGTTACTTATATGAAAGATCGCAGGCTGATTACTGCCGATAAGATTATAGGTGTACTCGATAAGGATAAATTTTTAAATGTAAGCATTAAGCCTTCAAAAGAATCTTATAAGCCGGGCGAAGAAGCAAATTATAAAATTGAAGTAACAAAGAACAACGGCAAACCAGCAGCAAATACCGAGCTATCATTCGGGGTTATTGATGAAAGCATTTACGCAATTAAAGAAGATCAAACACCGGATATTAAAAACTTCTTTTATGCACCGCACTATAATTATGTCCCGACATATAATTCGCTTCAAAATAATTATTCCAACGGAACAAGCCGTTATGCAACAGTGATTGATAAAAATTTAATTGAAAAAAATGTTAGCCCCGAAGGCAGCGGAAACTTAACGGGAAAAATTAAAACAAAAGCCGGGCGGATAAATTATTCCGGCATTTATATTCTGTTAAACGGAAATTCATATTTTTATAAAACCGGGGTAGATACAAGCGGGTATTATTCATTGAAAAAAATAAAGAAAGGAAATTACGATTTACTCGTTTTACTTGGCGACGGTGAATTCCTGTTTGAAAAACGATTATACGTCGGAAGCAATTCTATGTTTGATATTAACTTAGAGAATTATGAAAATTTATTTCCAATGCCGATACGATTCGGAGGTATGGGTGAAGACAGAGTTCCCCGTTCCGGTATACAGTTGATGGAAGCGAATGCATCAAATTTTATTGCACTTAAGAAAGAGGCAAGTACTAATAATGAATTTGTTAAGCCGGAAGTTAGAAAGAATTTTGTCGATGCTGTTATCTGGAAGCCTGATATCATTACAAATTCAAACGGTGAAGCAGACATATCTTTTAAAATGCCGGATAATTTAACAACATGGCGGGCTACTGTAAGAGGCATAACTAAAAATACGGAGGTTGGTCAGGCAATAAATAAAGTAATTACAAGGAAAAATTTATTAATAAGAATAGAAACGCCACGCTTCTTTAGGCAGGGTGATGAACTAACCGTTTCAACTATTGTTCATAATTACTTAAGCGAAGAAAAACACGTTAAAATATCATTTAACTCCAAAGACCTCGAATTATTAAATTCGAAAATAAATCAGCAGGGATATAATAGTAACCTACACGGAAGTTCACACAAATATTACGAAATAAATTTAAAGAAAAATTCCGAAGTAAGAATTGACTGGAACGTAAAAGTAAAAGCCGTACCCGACTCAGCCAAAGTTTTTGCCGAAGCTTTAACAAACGAAGAATCCGATGCCGTAGAATTAAAGGTTCCGGTTCTTCCATACGGAATAAAAAAGATTGAGCCTGTAGTTGCAGACCTCTCCGGTTTGAATGAAGACAAGCCTGTTGAATTTAATATTCCCCAAAATGCTGACTTAAAATCGGCAAAGTTTGCTTTTTCAGTTACTCCATCTTTGGCCGGAACAATTTTAAAAGCATTGGATGACCTTGTAGGATATCCTTACGGCTGCGTTGAACAAACTATGAGCCGTTTCCTTCCTACTATAATTGTAGCAAATACATTTAAAGATATAAATGCTCCGCTTAACGCCGAAACAATTAAAGAGCTGCCTAAAATGGTACATGCGGGATTAAAAAGGCTTTATAACTTCCAGCACAACGACGGCGGATGGGGATGGTGGACTAACGATCAAACAAATCCTTATATGACTGCATATGTTATTTACGGGATGAGTTTAGCCGAAAAAGCCGGGTACAAAGTTGATTCTACTGTATATAAAAAAGGGATTAAGAATTTAACCGAGCAGATTAAAAATTCTAGCAACGATAATTTTACTACTCAGGCATATATGCTTTATTCGCTTTCATCCGCAGTAAAAAATGATACCGCTGTAAATATTGACAAATATGTTTCTTCATTAAATAAAGAGAAGCTAAATCCGTATGCTCTTTCTCTTCTTGCTTTAACTATAAATAATATGGATGTCAGGGCTAAGCTTTCCGAAATATTAAACAAGCTGAAAAAATCTGCAGAGCAAGGGGCTTCCTTTGCATATTGGGGAGGAAAAGCATGGCATTATTCATGGCAAGACGATAAAGTTCAAACAACGGCTTTTGCTGTTAAAGCTTTGCTGCTAAACGGAAAAGATAATAGACTAATTACCGAAGCGGTTAGATGGCTTCTGCGGCAGAAGCAGGGCTTCTCCTGGCAATCTACCCAGCAGACGGCAACAGTTATTTTTGCTCTTACAGATTATTTAAAAACGACAAAAGAACTTAACCCGGATTTTAAAGTAACTGTGCTGCTTAATAATAAAAAAATTCTTGAACGCAATTTTACTCAAGCAGATGTTTATAAAAACGAACCGGTAATTAATTTGAATAACTTTAAAAATAATAATTTGAAAGAAGGCAACAACAGAGTAAAAATTATAAAATCCGGTCCGGGTAAATTATATTTTTCAGGCCGCGTTGAATATTTTACAAAAGATTTAGCTCCTTCTCCGGATAAAAATATTTTCAGCATAACCAGAACTTATTATCTGCTTGTGCCTGAAAACCGGGGCAACAAAATTGTTTATGTTGAACATAAATTTAACGGCAAAATTACTTCCGGGCAGTATTTGTTTGTAAAGACTCATGTTGAATGCAAAGACAACGGCCTTCAATATTTTATTTTGGAAGATATGCTCCCCTCCGGGTTTGAAGCTGTAAAAGATGAAAAGAATTTTGAAATTGCCGGTGAAAATAATTATTCTAATTACAATCGTTTGAGAATAATTCCCTGGCACTGGTTTTATGCGGATAAAGAATATCACGATAACAAAGTTTCCTTCTTTGTAACAAACATTAACAGTTCTATGGACTTTTCATATATTATTCAGGCGCAGCTACCAGGAAGCTACACCGTTATGCCGTCTCAGGGGTACTTAATGTACTACCCGGAAGTTGCCGCTAATTGCAGCCCGGAAAAGATTAAGGTTGAAGATTCGAATATTAGATGAAAAGTGCAGCTTTTTAACCTTTTTAACTTTTTAACTACTAGTATTACAATAGATTTTAAATTCATATATTTATAAATTAACACCTTTAATAAAAGGGATTTAACAAAAATGTAAGAAGTAAAATATCCGGGAAAATGAAAGCAATAAATATATTAGTATTCGTTTGGCTGTTGATTCTTTCCGCATCTAAGGCGCAGAGTAAGGCGGAAACCGAATTGAAAGCACTTCAGCAAAAGTTCCTTTCGATTGATAATATCTCTGCTGAGTTTACTCAGCTTACAAACGGCAAGTTAAATCTTAAAGGGAAATTCTTTTATAAGAAAGGAAATAATTTTAAACTGGAGGCGGGCAATTTAATTGTTGTTTCCAACGGTAAGACCAATTGGAATTATAATAAAGGAGAGGACAAAGTAATTATAAGCGATTATGACAGCAGTAGTCCGTCAATCTTTTCTATTAATAAATTTATTGAAGATTACCCCGGTCAGTGCAACATTTCATTGCAAAACGATAACGGCAGGAACGCACTTGTATTGGTTCCCAGAAAATACAGTTTGAATTTTAAGACGGCAAAAATTATTCCGAATAAAATCGATCTTATAGATCAATTAAATATTGAAGATGCAAACGGCACAATTATTAAAATTGAGTTTTCAAATTATATGTTAAATAAAAAATTAAACAGCTCATTTTTTACATTCAATCCGCCAAAAGGGAGCAAAATAATTGACCTTAGATAATTCCAAAAAATCGAAGTGGATAAAGAATATCTTTAATTATATTCTTTCCCTGGGGCTGAGTATTATATTTTTATATATTGCTTTTTACGATGTTAACTTTGGAAAAATATTAGGCATCCTATCCAGGGCGTCAATATTCTGGATTGTTGTAATGGTAATAGCAATGCTCTTTTCCCATTATCTCCGGGCTGTGCGGTGGAAAGTTATATTGCATTCCGTAAAGCCGGATACAAAAATAATAAATTTGTTCGGTGCACTTATGGTTGGCTACGGCGTTAATTGTGTTATACCGCGTGTCGGTGAAGTTTCCCGCGCCGTAGTGCTTGGTAAGTGGGAAAAGCTTTCCCGTTCTTCTATGTTTGGCACCGTTATTCTGGAAAGGGTAATTGATATTATTTTCCTGGGATTGAGTGTAATTATATCCGTATTTATTTGGAGCACGGATTTATATGCTAATTTTCCCTGGCTTAAGTCTACATTGTATATTACTTTAATATTTATGGCGCTAGTAATTTTATTCCTTTACTTGCTTATTAAATTCAAAGAGAAGTTTTACGGTTTAATAATTAAAACAATAGGCAAAGTTTCCGATAAGATTGCACAAAAAGCTGCGTACATTTTTAATATGCTTACACTGGGTTTTGCAAGTTTAAAAGGGATAAAGAATTATGTTTACACACTTATTTTAAGCGTAGCTATTATGCTTGTATATGCTTTAAATGCTTATATAGGATTTTATATACTCGGAATGCAGAACATTCATAATGTTACTTACGGTATGGCATGGGTATTAATGAGTATAAGTGCAATAGGGGTTGTAATCCCTACTCCCGGCGCTATCGGTTCATACGAAGCTCTCTGCAAGGCAGTGCTTGTTTTATTGTTCGGATTCGGAGATTCCATAAGCCTTGCTTACGCATTGGTAACACATCTTATCAGCTATTTTTTATTTATCTTTTTGGGGCTTTTGTCCTTCTTCATATTAAACCGTTACCACGATAACTTAATTAAAGTGGTTGAAACCGAAATGGAAGAACTATGAAATATGCTTTTACTTTATTAATTACATTATTTACCGTATCAACATCTTTTTCACAATTCGAAATCCGGGGAGGAATGGGGATTTCATTTGTAAACATGCCGTCGGTTATAGATTATCTGAATCAGAATTTCGCACCATCCAATCAGCAGCTCGGTACTTTTAATTCAGCCGTTACCTTCTCGGTAGAAGGAGATTATTCGCTGGATGCTAATCATGAAATAGGACTGGAAGTTGCTTACCTGGTAAACTCTCATAACTTTTCTTATAATTTGGGTTTATATAAACTATATTACGGTATAGTAATGCCCACTGCAATTTATTATTATGTTATACGGGGAACCGGTTATTCATTTAAATTCGGTGGCGGAATCGGTTTGCGGTTTGTAAGTGCAGACCAGCAATATCCCGCCACACCATCTGCAATAAATTATCAATCAACCGGATTTGGTTTTTTATTGAAGGCAGACGGCAACACTTTGTTAAGCGGTAATCTTTATGCCAACATCGGCGTAGATTTAAGATATGATATTAACGGCGAACCGAAAAGCAGCAGCGGCAGTTACATTGTAAATAATTTATACAATAAAAAAGTGAACTTTAATTCGCTGGCGGCGTGTATTAGGCTTGGCCTAACTTATGTATTCTAAGTTATTCTTACACAAACGGGAAAAATTATTTGAACATATTTGAAGCGGCTCTTCTGGGGATTATTCAGGGACTAACCGAGTTCCTGCCCATCAGCAGCACCGGCCATCTTACTGTTGCCGGTAAGCTGATGCATCTTATATCTAACAGGCATCCGCAGGAATGGACTGCTTTTATTGCGGTAATTCAACTGGGAACTTTAGTTGCGGTTATTATTTATTTTTGGAAAGATATTTGGAAAATAATTTTCGATTTTACAAATGAAAATATTAAGGAAAGAGTTAAATACAAGGAACAGAGCCTTAACTCAAGGATGGGATGGCTGATAATTATAGGCTCTATTCCTGTTGGAGTTATCGGGATTTCTCTAAAAAAAATTATTGAAGGAACACTAACAAAGGATCTTTACGTTATTGTTGGAAGTTTAATTGTACTTGCCGTTATTCTTGCATTTGCAGAAAAGATCGCTAAGCTTAAAAAAGATATGAAGGATATAACCAGGACGGATTCTTTTATAGTAGGAATTTGCCAGTGCCTTGCACTTATTCCCGGCTCATCGCGTTCCGGTACAACAATTACCGGCGGTTTGTTTCTAGGTATGAACAGGGAAACAGCGGCAAGATTTTCTTTTTTGCTAAGCATTCCCGCCGTCCTTGCAAGCGGGCTGCTGGAATTTTATGAGTCGCTGAAATTCTTAAACAGTGCTTTGGCAGTGCATTTAATTGTTTCTACTTTGTTCGCACTTATATTCGGGTATTTATCAATTGATTTTCTTCTTAAATATTTAAGAAAAAATTCCACATTCGTTTTTGTCTATTATAGAATTGCACTTGGGATATTAATATTGATTTTACTTTCAACACATGTAATTTTGCCTTAGGAGGAAAAATGAAAAAGTTATTATATATTATTTTCTTTTTTGGTCTTTTATGGGGATGTAAAGAATCGAACTCAAACTTAAACAAACAGGAAAAAAACGCGATGGATAATTCAACAAATGTAACAAAAGATTCGGTTAAGAATAATGATTCGACCCTGGTAGCAGTAATAACCACAAATATGGGTGTAATTGATATTGAACTTTTACCGCAGTATGCACCCAAGACAGTTGAAAATTTTGTAGGCCTTGCAAAAAAAGGATATTATAAAGATGTAATTTTTCATAGAGTAATTGCAGGTTTTATGATTCAAGGCGGTGACCCTACCGGTACGGGCAGAGGCGGCGAAAGTATTTGGGGCGGTACCTTTGACGATGAAATTAGCCCTAATTTAAAATTTGATACACCTGGAATAGTAGCTATGGCAAATGCAGGCCCAAATACAAACGGCAGTCAATTTTTTATAACTGTTGCGGCAACTCCCTGGCTCAACGGTCATTATTCAATCTTCGGTAAAGTAATCGGCGGCATGGATGTGGTTTATACAATAAGCAAAGTGCCTACTTCTAAACCGGAAGACAGACCTCTTAAAAAAGTATACATGGAAAGTGTTAAAATTGAAAAGCGGGCAAATTAATTTTAACTAATATTAAAACATAAAATGAAGCAGGAAGAATATTTTTCCAGCCGGTGGTCGTTAATTATTGCAACAATCGGTATAGCTGTTGGAACAGGCAACATCTGGCGTTTTTCCAGGATTGTTGCCCAAAACGGCGGCGGCTCGTTCCTTATTCCCTGGGTAATTTTTTTGTTTATATGGTCTGTTCCGTTAATAATTGCCGAGTTTGCAATCGGTAAATCCACAAGGTTCGGGCCTGTCGGAGCGATTTCAAAAACCGCGGGTAAACAATTCGGGTGGATGGGGGCTTTTATTGTTTTTGTTTCAACTGCAATTATGTTCTACTATTCCGTAGTAACGGGATGGTGTTTGAGATATTTTGTTTCCGCTGTTAGCGGCGATTTGTTTTCCACAACCAAGCACCTGGAATACTGGACAAAATTTTCTTCGAGTTATCAGCCGGTACTTTATCATTTTATTTCGATGGTCTTTGTGGCTTATGTAATTTATCGCGGGGTTACAAAAGGAATAGAAAAAGTTACTAAGTTTATGGTTCCCTCCCTGCTTGTAATTTTGGTTATATTATTTATAAGAGCAGTTACGCTTCCAAACGCAATTGAAGGTATAAAATATTTCTTTACTCCAAAACTCAGTGTAATTCTGGATTATAAAGTTTGGCTTAATGCTTTAACACAAAATGCATGGGATACCGGCGCCGGCTGGGGGCTTATTCTAACTTATGCAATTTATATGAAAAAGAAAGAAGATATTTCATTAAATGCTGCTTTAATCGGATTCGGAAATAATTCCGTTTCACTTTTAGCAGGAATAACTATTTTCTCAACCGTATTTGCATTAAGCTCCGTTGATGCAATGAGGCAGATTTCTCAAGCAGGTCCTGCCAACACCGGCTTAACTTTTATTTATCTTCCTTTATTGTTTTCAAAAATTTCGACTCATTATA
>JBJKSH010000103.1:0-2789 GCA_046704255.1 Ignavibacteriaceae bacterium
GCCAAGGATGAGTTGTATGCCGAAGTCAAATTGCCCAAGCACGGATTAAGCAAAAAATCAAATTGCTTATACGTTTATCCACCGGTACAAATAAAAAATCTTAAATGGGATAAGAAAGAAGCTCGACGCGGCGACATATTAAAACTTACGGCAGATGTATTAAACGTTTACGAAGGTACAGAAGCGGAAATTCAGATATGGGAATACGATGCCGACGGTGCACATGATCTGATAACCAAGTTTCCCGCTGAAATTAAAAGCAAAAAGATAGAAGCGGAATGGGAGTTTGAATATCACGAAGATACCGATGATATACCCACTGAAGAAGAAACCGAAAAAGGTTATAATCCGCCCGAGTATTTTTTTAGAGTAGTTGTAGCCGGTGTTTCTGCTGATTCGGGATTATTAGAGTTTAAGGATTGGATTGAGATTTATTTTAAAGATATAACCGGTAAACCTATAGTAAATGTAGAATATGCAGTTGTTCTTCCTGATGGAACTGAAAAAAAAGGGAAACTTAATTCCGAAGGATACGATAAAATTGAAAATGTACCTCCGGGTAAATATTTTGTTAAACTTAACGATAAAAATTATATCCTTCGGCCCCAAATAAATATTTCAAATTAAACATTACTAAGTTAAAAGGGAATGAATAGTACAGCTCCTGGTAAAAGCGGTTCGCCTAATTATATTGCCGGAATAAAGATTCCGGCTATGTATAGTTGTCTGTTAATAGAAGATATTACATTTTCTTTCAATAAAAGTTTTTTCAGACCTGTAAGAGCAACTACCATACAGGATGATATAACAAATATGCGTTCTTCAAATCCGTCAGAAGCAAAATTATTCATATTCGGGCATACTGATAATGTGGGAACAATAGAGTACAACAAAGACCTCAGCGATCGTCGCACAAGGTCTATATATTCTTTTCTAACACTCGATAATAATGGCTGGCTAAAGTTACATAATAAAGAGCATTGGGGAAAGATTGAAGTTCAACAGGTTATTCTTGCTCTTCAAAGCAGTGGAGCGGGAAATTGCCCGCCAAAATCAACACTTCCCATAGAGGCTTATATTGGAATTTCAGGTACTAAAATTAATGATTCCAATTTGTTAAAATTATATAAAGATTATATGGAACACCTCTTATCAAAGAAGTTAGATATAAATTCGGATTTTTTTTATCCAAAAGCATTTGCAGGATGCAGTGAATTCAATCCTGTAGTTGCAGCTTCAAATAAAAAAGATAAAGTAACCCGAGACTTGGAAAATGAACCTAATAGAAGAGTGGTGATTTTTTTGCTTGAACTTAATGCAATTATGCCTTGCGAAATTGGTTCCATTAAGCCATGTAAAAAATATCGTTATAAAAATCCGGGAAAAAGTTCGGGTCTTTTCGGATGCGAATTTTATGACCAAATGATTATTAACGGTAAATGCCCAAAGGAATTAGAACGTAAGACTCCGTCACCTGTATCTCCTCAAAAAGTTACTGATTTGGAGGAGATAAAGGTTTCACTGGGTTTTCCCGCAAGTGAAGTGGAGGAATGGATTCTTAAAAAATATAAAACAGACCCTGTATTTTTTACAAAAATTATAGAACCTCTTGAGGTGGAAGCCGGCGGCTCCGTAAAAAGCGTTTTGCCCGAAGAGTTGGATGTATTAAAAAAAGAAGCAAAACTGAAAGGGAAAAAATCTTTTACAATAGAAAAACCGTTTTGTCTGGTTAAGACTAAAATATTTTATAAGCAAAATAAATTTTATTTTAAAGCAGAGGTAATTATTCGTGAGACCGGGGAAAAGCTTTTTGAAGAAGAAGTAAGCGCACCGCGCTTGATTGGTATTGAAGGACACTGGGAAAAAACCGGTAAGAAAGTATGGCGGCATGTTCGAAAAGGTAGCACTTTACGCCCGGGTTATGAAACAAAATATTTGCAAGGACTAGGCCTGGACAATTTTAGGAATGATCTTTATTTAATGCTGCATACGGATAGAAAAGGCAGATGGAAAGAATTTAGAAACATTACTGAAAAGGTTAAGGACATAATGAAGAAAAGGGGATACAAAGTAAAATGAATTTTTTGATTATAATTTTATAATAATAAATGAAAATTCCAGATTACTACCGCCAATTTCAAAATAAACCTGCTGAAGAAGAAAAGAATAAAGACACACAGTCGTCGACGGTTGAGAATAAGCAGGTACAGCAAAAACAACAATCTCCGAAATCGGAGTAGCCTGCTCCGGTTAAAGACAAAACAATTATCTATCGCGGAAATTGTTTTACTTTAAACCAACTGGAAGACTGGGAAGATAATACCATCTATACAATTACCGGCCCGGTTACAGACGGAATACAGCATAATGTTTTAATTACATTAGATAAGGAAAATCCGTTTGACACTCTGGAGGAATATGCCGCGTGGCATATAAAAACTATGGAGACGGATTTAAAAAGCTGCACTCTTTTAAAAAAGGGTGCAACCAAATTAACCAACGGCACCGAAGCATACGAAGCTATCTTTTCATGGTATCCGACTGATGAATTAAGAATTTATCAGCATCAAATTTTTGTCCAATTCGGAAAAATTGTTTTTAAGCTTACGGCTTCGTTTACAAAAAAAACACGTCAGACTATCGGCCCGGCAGTTTTAAGAACGATGCTTAGCTTTAACTTTGAACCGCTGAAGTAAAAGCAATGGAAGATACAAAAATACCCGATGAAATAAATACAGGCGGAAAAGTTTTAAAAGTAAAAGTTGAAAAAGGAAATTCTTTACAAAAAG
>JBJKSH010000104.1:0-7423 GCA_046704255.1 Ignavibacteriaceae bacterium
ACGGTAAAATTTCTTCTTCGCTGCGCTTTGAATCGGATAAATCTAAGTTTCAAAGTCTTATGCAGCAGTTCATTAAAATTGTTACCAGGCTTAATAAAGAAAAGAAAATTTATTTTTCCGCATATCAACTTGGTAACGATGAGTTCATTATTTCCGTTAAGGACAATTACTCTTCTATTTCTTCTTATTTGCTTGAAAAATTAAAAACTATTTTCCTTAGCAGCTCCGAAGCTGACCCACAGGAATCCGGAATACCTAAGTTGACCATAAAACTAACAAAATCCTTATTGGATCTTTTGAATGGAAGATTTGAAGTTATTGAACAGGAAACCGGTAAACCCGATTGCGGATTTGTTTTTCCTTTGGTTTTTAAAAATGAAGTGAAACCTGTTGAAAATGAAAAAGATAAACTGTCTGCGGAAACCGTCGAACCAAATATTGAAGTGATGGAACACGAAGTTAATTTAACGGCCGAAGAACCTGTCGTAGAAGATATCTATAAACCGGAAGAAGCAGAATTAGAACTGCCGGAAATTTCGTTGGATGAAAAGATTGAAGAAGAGAATCTTACAGGCAACTTTGAACAGGTTAAGCATAAAACAATTGAAAAAACTTTTAATAAGCCTGATATTTCCGAATATTCGTGTTTATATATTGAAGACCAGGTAGACTCGCAAATTCTATTTAAAGTTCAGATGAAGGAGTTAAAGGATATAAAATTTGCCGTAAGCTTTGAAGAAGCTTTACCGTTGCTGGATAGCTGCCACTTCGATTTTATTGTAATGGATATAAACCTTCAGGGAGAATACAACGGCCTAGATGCTTTAAAAATTATTCATAAAATGCCCGGGTACGAAAAGATACCTATTATTGCAGTAACTGCCTATGTGCTTCCCGGTGATAAAGAAAAATTTATTGCCACGGGATTTCATGATTTTATTTCGAAGCCCATCTTTAAAGAGAAGATGATTGATTCGCTGCAAAAAATATTCAGCAATGCCGTTTAATTAATATCTCGCCATAATTAATAAATTATTCTTATATTCGCCGTTCATATATTACGGAGCGGCGGATGCAGCAAAAGTTATTTACCGGAATTAAGCGGAACTTAATTCAACCTAACCGGATTTATTTTGTAATTTTATTCAATATTGCTTTAACCTTTCTTATTTCCTCATCTTTAATTGCGCAAACATTACCGCAGTTTAAAATGAATGAAGTGGTTGTAACAGCAGGAAGAACTCCCATTTCGTTTGCGGATCTTACAAGAAGCGTAATAGTTATAACTCAAAAAGAAATTAAAGAAGCCCCGGTACACAGCGTCCAGGGCCTGCTCCAATATGCGGCGGGAGTTGATTTGGCACAGCGGGGTGTTGACGGAGTACAAGGCGATGTGAGTATAAGAGGCGGTTCATTTGAAGAAACACTTGTTTTAATAGACGGCGTTAGCGTAGATGATCCGCAGACAGGCCATCATAATTTGAATTTGCCGGTTTCGCTGGATGATATTCAAAGGATTGAAATTCTTAAAGGACCAGGCTCAAGCATTTACGGCGCAAATGCTTTCAGCGGCGTAATAAATATTATTACAAAAAAAGGTAGGGATAAAACTCTATCGTTAAAATTAAGCGGCGGCCAAAACAGTTATTACGACGGCTCAATATACGGCGCATATCCAATAGGAATTTTTAATAACCATATCTCTTTTTCCAGGCAAAAATCCAACGGCTTTATGTACAACACCGAATTTAATATTTCCAATTTCACCTACGAAACTTCAATTAACAGCGGCGAAAGCAATGTAAATTTGTTCTTCGGGTATAACGATAAGAAATACGGAGCAAATAGTTTTTATTCGGTACTTTTCCCAAATCAATGGGAACATACAACTACAAAACTTTTGAATATCGACGGTGTGTTCGGAAAAAATGCTTTTTCTGTTTCACCTAAAATTTATTGGAGAAGAAACGATGATAATTATCTGTTGACTTATTTGCAGCCTTCTTTTTATCAAAACATTCATCAGACAAATATTTACGGTGCACAAATTCAGATTTCATTCACTTCAGGATTGGGTACTTCTTCCATAGGAGGGGAATACAATACCGACAAAATAAAAAGCACGAACCTCGGCGATCATTCGCGAAATTAAAAAGGATTTTTTGCCGAGCAGAAATTTTCTCCATTAAAAAGTTTTATAATAATCGCCAATGCTTTTGCTTATGATTATTCTACAATAGGCTGGAAGGTTTGGCCGGGCTTAAATATGGGATATGATGTTGCTAAAAATGTTAGACTATATGCTTCGGTTGGAAAAGCTTTTAGAATTCCGACTTATACGGAATTATATTATACTTCGCCCGCAAGCGTAGGTAACCCGAATTTAAAATACGAACAAACACTAAACTATGAAGCAGGAATAAATATTATTAAACCGGTGTACACAGCAAAGCTAAGTATTTTTAGAAAGGAAGGAACAAACTTAATTGATTGGGTTAGGGAAAACAGCAATCAGCCTTGGACTGCCAGAAACATTGCATCGTTAAATACGAACGGATTTGAAATAAGTTTTCTAACCAATCCTTCAATGATTATAAGGGACTTTCCCGTTAACCGGGTTGGAATTGATTATACATATCTAAACTCCAATAAAACATCGGGGCAGTTTCAATCTCAATACTTGCTGCAATATTTAAGGAATCAGCTTATTTTAAATGTGGAAAATAATTGGTGGGCAGGGATAAAACAAAGCTGGGAAGTAAGATATGAAGACAGAGTTAATTTCGGAAATTTTTTCCTTGTCGACACTCAATTGTTCAGAGACTTTGAGTATTACAGGTTATTTATAAAAGCTACAAATTTATTCAACAAATCTTACCAGGAAGTAAGCGGCGTACCTTTACCGGGAAGGTGGATTACCGCAGGCATAAAATTAAAGCTTGGATTGTAAAAAGTTAAGTTGTGTTATTACTCAGGGTTTTGTAACTTTTCTGCAACTTATCTGTCTATATCAATAAACTAATGAACAAAACTATTCTGCATAATAAAAAAGAATATATATCGCTGCCGGAATTATATGAAAAATATTCTGCTGATATTTATAAATATTCCCTTAGCATTTTAAAAAACAGAGAAGAAGCCGAAGATGCCGTACAGGAAGTATTTGTTAGATATGCAAAAAGTGAAAACTCTTTTAAGAAAAATTGCAGTTATAAAACCTGGCTACTAATTATTGCAAGAAATTATTGTTTTAACAGGATAGGAAATAAAAATTATCTCAGTGAGCATTTATATAGTAATGATTTTAGCAAAAGTTACAGTCCTGATTATGATATTCAAATTTCGTTAAAAGATGCTTTACTTGAATTGCCTGAAGAATATAATGAGCTTATTTATCTTAAAGAATATGAAGGTTTTTCATATAAAGAAATTGCAGAAGTAACAGAACTTAGTCTTGAGAATGTTAAGGTAAAATTATTTCGTGCCAGGCAGCAGTTAAGGAAAATTTTGAAAGGTGATAATTAAGATGAAACATTACGAACAGGAAATAAGTCAGTTTGTTGATAGTGAGTTGCCTGCAATAGTTCAGAAAGAACTTTTTGCCCATCTCACGGAATGCGAAGAGTGTCGAAATGCGCTTTCTGATTTTATGGAAATGAAAAGAGAATTAGAAACATATTATGAGAATATTGAAATTGATTTATCAGGGGGAATTAATCTTCCGGTTGAAGTTAAGGTTGGAAAGAGAAGAAATATTTATAAGCCCTTATTTTATCTTTCGGCGGCTGCTTCAATTATTTTAGGTTTATTGTTTTTAATAAAATTATCCAATGTTAATAAACTTGAATCGCAGTACTCTTCAATAAAAGAAAAATATAGTTGGCTGGCGATAATGTATAAAGGAGTTCAAAGTGATAATCTGAAAATTCAATCGCCCGAAAACAACAGCAGTATTTCCAGGAAAACAAAGATCCAAAACGCTGATAATAAAATTCCCGTCAATAAAAATAATAAAGAAAATCCAAGCAAGAATAAGACAGTGTTTTTAGCCGTTAATAAAATAATAAAGCATAACTCAAACCCGGCAATAAAAAATAAATTATTGAAATCTGTCGGGAGACTTCAGGAAATTAAGGTAGTGCAGGTAACAAAAAACGATTTTCTCACACCTCAAATAATAGGAAATTAGGTGAAAACGGTTTTTAATAAATTTTATTTTTCTATCAAATTTCGAATTCTAAATAACCTAAAATTTAAAGAAAATTTATGAGGTTTAGGAATGGGGTATAAATGTATAACGTTTAAATTCGGAAGTAATGGATTATTTGATTTCATGCATTACTCCATTATTCAGCTATTCCATTACTCCTTGAAGGTATTTTCTTGCAGGGTATTATCTTTCATTTTAATTATATTAATTTTTCCCAATTTAACGAACGCACAATCCGATAACTTTAACCTGGATTTTAAAGCAGTTGTAAAATCAAATGACGGAATACATAACCTTGTTTTATTTCATCGTGGAGAATTAAACAGCTCATTTGAAGGTTATATTTTAATTACAAGAGGTAATCATAATATCAATGGCAGGATAAAAAAAGGCGGGTTTAGTTTTTTAGATCCGAAAATTTTCGAAATCGGAGTGCCAAGCCTTCGTCAATCATGGGTTAAAAATAATTTCCCGCTGCAGAACCTTACATCCTTAACCAACGGAGTAGATGTGGAAAAAGTGTATTCTTTTGAAGTTACACCGGAGGTTTTAAATCTTAAAAGCGATTCGATAAGCTTCTTTATTAAAGGTGTGTTTTATAATCTTGTAAAACAAAATGATAAGTCAAGCGAATTTAATTTAAACTACGATATCAATTTAAGTTATAGACTTTTCAAAGTTCCGCTTGATAAATTTGTTTCACTTAAATTTTTCAACGGGAAATTCGATAACTATAAATTTTCGGTTGAGTTTAAGAAAATTAAAAAATCTGATGAATGCCTGGCAACAAATAACCGGCCTCTGCTTGAAGGAATTAAAAAGTCTGTGGAGGGATCCACCTTGCCCAGGAATGTACTTTTTAATTTGGGAGCAGAATATATCAGGACTAATGCAGATGATCCCTACCAGGATGTTACATTTTCACCTTATAAATTTTTTCTAAGAGATCAGCAGTATTCACTTATTCCGGTTAATACATTAAAAGATAAAACAATCGATGAAACAAATAACTTACCGTTGGATATATACAAAGCCGGATTAACTTTTCCTTTTAAGATTTACAATAAAAAGAAAGAAGAACTTTATAAGAATTATAGTTCGAAAAAAAGGATATTCAAATCCAACTTTAATATTGTAGTTGTACCAATAGCATTAAATGAAGACACTCTTACTGCAGATGTCTTCTTAAATTATACTGAAATTAATTTGAATGATAATATCCCTAGATGGACTCCGATAAGGAAGCGAATAAAATTACTTCAAGGATATCCAACGGCAATAAAACTTCCGAAAGAAAATTGGAGTGCTAATTTTACCAGAGACGGAAATAAGTATGCCATATACGGTTACTCTGATTTTGAAAAATATGTAAATCAATATATAATTATTTCATTCGATTCGGTTAAACAAATCGAAAAGGACTAAAAATGAAGAAACTAATAATCTTAGTTTTTCTAACTGCTTGTATCCTTCACGCACAAGATAAAAATAAAGGAAACATCAGCCTGAATTTTAACGGAGAGAAGATGAACCTTCCCATTAATTCCGTTACGATAAGGAAAGAAAATCATATAATTGTAAGCGCTAAAGCAAGCTATAAAGACAGTGTTAAATACCAGGATGTAGAATTTACAATCGGTCTTAAAGAGCTTTCTTCCGAAGATAATCCGGAACTCCTTGATGGAACGTCCTTTAACATAGCGGTAAAAAATATCGACGAATCAAGCGGCAAAGATTTGTCGATTAACTTCAGCAGTAATAATAAGGAAGCAGCGTATTTTAGGAATTACAAACATGGAGAACAAATTACTTGGGAAGTAAATTCCGTCTCTATGAGAATTAAAGTATCCGATATTGTTTTTATTGCAGGCAATTTAATTATTACCGGTGAATTCAGCGGCACATTCCGTTCTACACTGGCTAAAGATAAAGAGATTTCTGAAATTAAAGACGGTAAGTTCAAGATTATTATTTAGAGGTTTTATAAGGCAAATTATGAAAATGAAAAAAGTATTTTTTATAATAGTAATTCTATCAACTTTTATATATGCACAAGATAACAAGGGTAGAATAAGTTTTATTTTTAACGGTCAAAAAATTGATCTGCCTGTTACCAGTGTACTATTACAAAATCAAAATAAAATATTAGTAAGTGCAAGAGCAGAAATTAATAATAGTACAATTCAGCAAATGGCGGCAATAGAGTTGTGCTTTAAGAAATTAGCACCCGGAGACAGCGCTCTTTCTTTTCCGATAAATATTAATATAAATGTAAGAAACGATGCAAACCGGACCGGGAAATATTTATCAATAAGGTTTGATGAAAACGGAATTAAAAGCGGAAATGAAAAAAATAGCACTGCCAGCTACGGCGCATTTAATAACGGGGAAAGAGTTAGCTGGGATATTAATACACTTCATTTATCGTTTAATGTTAGTACTGTTATTTATACTGGAAAGGAGTTAAAAATTGCAGGCAGTTTCGCCGGTACCTTCGGATCGACAATTGCTCCCAAAAGTCAAATTGCGGAAATTAAAGACGGCAGGTTTGAAATTATTATTTAATTTACTATTACCTATATTCAATAACTATTTTATGAGCTTTGTGATTAACGGGAATCTTATTCCCATATATTAAGAGAGAACGCTTTCCGTCAACCAAAACATTTTTAATTTTCAAATTTAAAGGCGATTTTAAAATAATTTTTTTGCATGAATTATTAATCGAATCTTTTAAATTCACAATTACCTTTTTACCTTCTCGTTTCATTGAGTAAGATAAATTACCGTAATATGTAGGAAGGTTATTAATTGAAATTCCTTTGGGATCATCCAACCATCCGCTTTTAATGCCTGCTCCTAAAACTAAAGAAGAATCACTTTCATCTTCATAAACAAATAAAGCTCTAACCGTGTTAATATATCCTGAACCGATCCAGGTGTGCGGCATATCCCCGATAAACTTGGGAGCGTTTTTATTTTCCCATACAACTTCGGCCCATTCATTCCATCCTTCAGGCCGCTGGTATTTTAAAAAGTAATTTAGGAGATTATATGTACGCCTTATTTCATTCAAGTAAATGAAGGCGCCGGCAATTCTAATTTCATAAGGAGTAAAGTTAATCCAATTATCATCCGGGTTTAATCTTTTTTTGAAGAAAGAATAATATTTTTTAAATGTATTATGCAATTGCGGTTCGGGAATATTCTTAA